>JALGVG010000126.1 GCA_029819875.1 Candidatus Zipacnadia bacterium
CGGCGTCAGGTGCGAGTTGCCCCGAAAGGGATTACCGCCCACTATCAGGCGGCTGACGCGATACGGCCCAAACGGCACGGTAGGTAATGAAGCCATGCTCTTACCCTCGTTGCCTGAAATCGCTTTATTATTCATCTTCATTGAATCCAGAAGGCGTATAGCTGGGCGTTCTGCAGGTGGAATTTCAGCCGCGTCGGGCGGCCTGCCCGCTGCCGGAGGCCGGTACCGTCGCCCCATCTTACCACCGCGTCCACGCTGTCGTCACTTATCGGCCGGCAGTCTTCCTTGCTGTATCCGGGTATGACCTCCCCGTCGGCATCCAGCAGCTCCACCTGGCATACTCCCCAGTCCGCCTTCACGTTCAGGTGCAGCTCGTGGCCCTCGAACAGCAGGGGCCTGGTGACCAGGTGCCCGCCCAGCGGGCTGGCGTCGCGGGAGACAAAGCCGTCCAGCCGCATGGTGGCCAACCCGATGGCGGTGTTGCTGATGCCGCCCTTGTAGGGGGAATGATAGTAGGTGCGACCGCCGTAGTAGGTGTACATCCGGTCCCCCACGATGATCGGCGCACCGTTCATCTGCGACTGGTTGGTGCGGTCCCACGACCCGTCGGGCCCCACGTCCAGCACCGTTTCGCGGTTCGGCATCCGCTGCCAGTTGCGCCCGTCTCGCGAATGTATCAGCTCCAGCACCAGCAGGCTCTGGTACGGGTGCTGGTGGTGGTAGTACATCTGCAGCAGGCCCAGCCGCATGCTCTCCCACACAAAGCCACTGTTATTGTACACGTCGCAGGGCTGGTCGTCACGGTCATCGCTCTTGAATATCAAGCGCGGCTGTGTCCAGTGAACGAAGTCCTCGCTTTCGATCTGCGCCCGCGCCCGGCCCCGGTCACTGCGCAGCTTCACGAAACACACGTACCTGCCGGCCAGCGAATCGTAGAAGAAGCCCACGGTGTCGCCGCCCTGCGGGCAGATGGGCTTCTCGCTCTTGGTCCAGTGGATTCCATCCGGGCTGGTGGCGCTCCACACCCCCCGCCTGCCGTCCGGGCGCCCTTCCCAGAAACACGCCTTGTAAAGCCCGGCGGGATCGGGGTCAAACGGGCACTTGATCGCCCCGTAGGTCTCCATGTTGCGCCCTTCACCCTCGCTGACCATCACCATGTTGTTGGCGGTCGAACCGTTGAACTCGTAAAGGCCTATCTGCGGTTTCTCCCACTCGATCCCGTCCTCGGAGACGGCATAGCACATCGCCTCGTATCGGTCGTTCGCCGTCCAGTACCATATCTTGAATATGCCGTCGTCCTGGTCGTATATCGCGCCTCCATACGTCAACACGCACCTGCCCTCCCCCTCCCACGGCTTGTCGGCCCGCAGCACGGGGTTGGCCGGGTGCTTCTCCCACCGGTGGACGTTCAGCCGCAGGCCGACGATTTCGTCCACCAGCAGGTCATCCACCAGAAGCTGCTTCTCCCCGCCGATGTTGACATATTCGTCGCTTGCAGTCGCCATTCGAACCCTCACCTCCATTTGGTTATCCTGCAGCAGCCGCCGCCGCGGCCATGCTGCCCGAACACGCCAGGATTTCCTGTCTATATTCCTCCCCATTGCTTGCTTGGCCTGCCATTGTCCGCCGCTCATTTCACTGTGGCACCCAGGTTAATGCAGGGTTATTGACGAAAATCTCGGGAGGGGTAAAATTTGCAGGAAACGACGGAAGGGAAGGGTTAGTCATGTCGAGGTTCCGTTTCATCCTCATCATTGCCCTCGGTACCCTGCTCCTCATCGCCTTGCTTCCCGCCGGCGCTTTCTGCCAGGTCGAGGCGGGCAATGAGCCGGTTGAGTCGCAGTTGGGGGAGGGCGCCTGGTATACGGCACCTGACGGCACCACCGTTGTCTTCCCCGAGAATCTGGAAATTCACCTCCGCTATCTGGACGGCCAGGCCCTCATCCAATACCCCTACATAACGCGCATTCTTACCAACCGTGAAAACCCGGTAGTCGGCTTGGGTTGGCATCACGAGGAGGGCACCCCGGGCGGCATCTTCGAAGTCAGCGGGTCGGACTACACCAAGCGCGTGGCCTGGGAGATTCTGCGCGCCTTGGACAAACCGGAGGTGATAAACAGGCAACTGCTGGTGGTGACCTGCAAGGTAGTCAGCCTCCAGGAGCCTTCACCGCTGCTGATGGTGCCCTCCTATCCGATCAATGTCACGCTCTCCGACGGCACGGTCGTCTCGCTCGATTCACGCGTGGTGCGGCCCCAGCAGTACGAGGGCCTCGCCCTGCTGCACCCTACCGACCCGCAGTCCGCTTCCCTTGATGAGCCCTTGCTGTTTCCGGCGGTGAATACGCTGCCTCCGCTGGGAGTAGTGCGCGACATCCTGGCCGACTCCAAGCGCATCCTCTGTTCCGGCAGCGAGGTTGTACCCGTCGGCGGCCCGGCTCACGGCGTCATCAAGGTCAGGAGGGCCGGCCAGGTCTGGGACATGCCCTTCTTCATCACGCCGCTGGCCGTAAGCGGCGCCCGCATCACCGTCATGTGCACGCTGCCGTACTTGCGCCGGGTGTCCGAAGAAAAATTGGAGCCGGCTGCCGCGGAAAGCAACACCCAGGCCGCAGCTCAACAGCCGCCGGCTCCGCGCAGGGAGTACGAGGTCGCATACATGAACGTCCAGTACTCGGCCGGCGCCGAGCAGCAGGTAGCGGTGGGATTGGTGGAACCGTACCCCCCCGGCGAACCTACCATCGTCTATCTTGTCAGGGTGAGGCTAGCCCCCCGCTAGCCGCTCAAGCCGACTGCTCGTCTTTCGCCCGCCTGCGTCGTGCCGGCAGGGTCCTGATGCGGTGCAACCTGCACCCCGCTCCAAGGCAATACCTTTGTGGATGGGGGCAGGTACCTCGCCGCGCAGTGGCGAAGGCCCTCCCCACCCGGCCGGTCGGCCGTCCGAGGAGCGTGAGCACTGTGTTCAAGCTGTTGGCGATCATCCCCGTGAGCCTTGCTTGCTGCCTGCCGGGCGGAGTGGCTGCATCTGAGCCGCCGCACTTGATTCGTATCCACCCCGACCCCCGGCAGTGGAAAAGCTCAACCCGCGGGCCGTACGACGTGGTGTTGGACATCCGCGACATCTACCAGATAAACGCCCACTGGGAGGTAAGCCGAGCCGGCAACTACGGTCAACTGTCCACCACGGTGACCATTCCCGAAACATGGGTGCTGCCCATAAAGCTGCGCCTGTTCATTGCCGATGACTACATCGGCTGGAACATTGACCGAAGCCGCGGGCCTTCGTGGTTCGTGGAGACGACTTTTGTCGGGCACCGCTTCAAGCAGGTACTGATTGACGGCCGCTTGCTGTGGGAGCAGGACGTGGCCGATACCGGCACCGGCCAGTACTATGACATTGACCTGGGCTGGGGCGTCTCGCCGGGGCAGACTATCGAAATCACGCTGCGGATGATTGACAAGGTCGCCTCGGACGTGGAACTGCCCGGCGATTACCACCGCATCGGCGACGCCTCGGGGCGCCAACCATGCTGGTCCGAACCCTCCACCTACCTGCGCTTCGAGACGCGCAGCTACTGGGCCGACGTGGTGCTGTATGACAACACCGTCAGCCGGGCCGAGCTTGAACGTGCCACCGGCTACGACTGGCTGGCCGGCGCTCATTACCAGGGCGGCTGGCACCAAGGAGCCGAAGGCATAGCCGTGGGCCGACCGCTGCGCTTGCGCCTGGAGACAAACGGTGCGCCGCTGCCCTCGACCGGCTACCCGGTGCGCAGCGGCGTTCCATTCGCCCGCGGCATGTTGCCCGCCGGCCAACCGGTGGAGTTGCGCGATCCCCAGGGCGGCCGGCTGCCGGTGCAGACGACAGTGCTGGGCAAGTGGCCGGACGGCTCTGCGCGCTGGCTGCTTGTGGATTTCATCGCCCCGCCCGACAGCGCCGAGGGCAAGTACACGCTGATCTGGAAAAACGCCAGGCCCTTCGCTCCCCGGCACCCGGTCGTCGCGAGAAAAGGCGCCTCGGGAACGGACGTGACTAGCGGAGCGATCAGTTTCCGGGTTCCTGCGGGCAGCGGCCCCCGGTTGCTGGAGAATATCCGCCTGGCCGACAATAGGCAACCCGTTATCAGCAGCCTGAGCGGCATCGTGGAGTGTTTTCCGGCCAACGCGGAGGGAGCCAGCGCCGCGGTTGAACGATTCCAGGCCGTGCGCGAAAACTGCACCGTGGAAAGCGCCGGGCCGATCCGCGCTACCCTCCGCGTGGACGGCAAGCTGGTGGCCGACAGCGGCGAGACCTTAGGTGCCATGGTCATGCGGGTGGATGCGTGGGCGAACCTGCCGTACTTGCGCATCACCTACCGCATCTTTAACAATTCGGACGCTCACCGGAAACTGCGCCTGTCCCGGCTTCGCCTCCTCGCCCCTGGGGACGGCACATTGTTCGAGGGCCTGCCCACAGTGTCATGTGACTACGCCGATGCCGCCCACCCCGGCCCCGACGGCATCCTTGCTGCCGACGGCTTCGGTCTGGCCGTCCGCTACTTCTGGCAGCAGTTCCCGCAGGCGATTGTACCTGCTGACAACACCCTCTGCCTCGACCTGTACCACCCTGTGGCGGACGACCACGATCAGTCCTGGTTTGCTGTTGGTGAGGCCAAGCGCCACGAGATAATGCTCAGCTTTGCTGCTGACGAGAAGGACAATCAGCGGGCACTGGAGGTGTTCCAGCTACTGCCCCGCCTGTTTGACAAGCGCTGGTTCTGCCAAAGCGGTGGCTGGGGCCCGGCGAGCTGGCACAATGCCCTGCAATTTCCCGAGGTGCACGAGGCCTTGGCAGCCGACTCGCGGACGCTGAGGGAAGACACGTGGGGAGGGTACTACGGGCGCCGCGACTTCGGCGACGGGCGCTACGGCAACGGCTGGTACAACAACTACTACGACATGGCCCATACCCTGTTCGCCGAGTACATGATGGGTGGCGATCGCGCCTTCTACCGACGGGCGGAGACGCTGGTATTGCACCTGATGGACGTTGATGTCGAGCATTACAATGCCGCCGATACGGGGCCGGGGCAAAAACCCGGTGCAGTCTGGGACGCCTATCCGTCGTTGCCTCGCCCGCCGACCCTCGCGCCGCACACCGGCGCGGTGCACATGTTCAGCTCCCGGCACCACAACCTGACCCGCGCCTATGACTACAAGGGCTTCTCGCCGCGCGGCTACTGGGATTACTACCACCTCACCGGCGACCTGGACGCCCTGCAAACCGCGCTGCTGGTCGGTGAATATGTCCGCCGCAGCGGCGCAGGGATGGGAGGACGCTCGGCACGGGCACAGGCTTTTCCCCTTATCTGTCTTATGGCCATGTACCAGGAAACCGGCCGCCGGGAGTTCCTCGATGCCGCCGGGCGCCTGGTGGACGACGCGATGGTCAACATGGTGCCGCGCCGCGGCGGCTATGTGGAGCCATTTCTGTCCTTTGAATACGTGGCCAATGCCGGCGGCATGCTTGCTCACCTCACCGAGGGGATGATGATGTACTGGGCGGCGACAGGTGACCGGCGCGTCGCCGAAGCCATCGTTTCCGCCGCCGCTTCCATTTATGCTGAAAACATGGGAGGCCCTGCAGCCCTGCCCTGCTACTGGAAGCGGACCTCCACTGGACTCAAGCTATTACCTGCGGGCCAGGGAGAGCGCGGACAACTCGGTGTAACTCATTACTCGGGAAATCCGTTCCAGAAAAACTGGGCGCCAGAGTATTTCTACCAGGTCTGCCAGGCCTTCCTGTACGCCTATGACCTCACCGGCAAAACGGAATTCCTGGACGCTGCGCGCAACGGCTACCTGCAGGCCGCTCGCGGCCACCTGCTCGGTGCCCTTTATGCCTACTCGCAGGCTCCCGTCGTCCTGTACTACTTGCAGCATTTCAGCCGGGTGGCCGACTAGCTGCCTGCAGCCTGTCTTGACAGATGACAAATCGCTGCGTACAATCACCACGTTACAGTACGTTGGTGGATGACGGATTGACCGACCATGAAGACAGATGACAACAGTCCTGACTTAAGTTGCCGCCGTGCATGCTCGAAGGCGCGAAGCGAGCAGGCACGGGCGCTGGCTGTTTACCTCGACTGACCCTCTTCTTCGTGACAGGGCGGCCGAGGTCAACGGCCTGCCCTGTCTTGCCTCTTGAAGCCTTCTTGCCTTGTCAATCCCATTGCAACCCGGCGGCACTGCCAATACGGTTCGCAGGAGGTGTCGCTGATGCGTCGGATCGCTATCCCGCTCGACACTCTCAGGGAGCTTGTGCGCGACGAGAATTACGTGCAGGCGGCGCAGTTGGTTGCGCAGTTGCCGCCTTCTGATGCTGCCGGGGCCCTGGCGCAGTTGTCTGCCACCCAGGTGGCGGAGATCTTCCGCATAATCCCCGTGCAGGAAGCTACCGAGATATTGGCGGAGCTGCCCGACGAGTTCCGCTCTCACCTCCTCGAACTGTTGGCGCCGGCCGAGGTGGCCGAAATCGTCGAATCGATGCCGCCGGACGAGGCGGCGGATGTACTGCAGGACATGGAGCCGGAAGAGGCCGAGCAGGTGTTGGTGGAGATTGAGCCGCAGGCGCGCGCCGATATCCAAGAGCTGCGCGAATACGACGAACAATCGGCCGGCGGAATCATGACCAACCGCTTCGCGGCCATCCCGGTAAGTGCCACTGCCGGGGAAGCTCTGGCCATCTTGCGGCGCGACTTTCGCGATGTTGAGCAGTTGAACATTATCTTTGCGGTAGACAAGAACGGCCACCTGGTCGGCTCCGTGTCACTGCGCGACCTGGTGTTCGCCGACAGCAACGCAAGTGTCGCCGAGCTGGTCGAGCGCCACCGCCACTGGGTCGAGGAAAACCAGGATCAGGAACAGGTAGCCCACTACATGCGCCTGCACGACCTCGATGCCGTGCCGGTGGTGGACGAACATCACCACATTGTCGGCCAGATCACGTTGGACGATGCGGCCGAGGTGATGGATGAGGAGGCGGCCGAGGACTTGGCCGGCATGGCCGGTATCTCCAAGAACGAGCCCGTCTTCGGGCCGCTGCGCGACTCGATACGCCGCCGCCTGCCGTGGCTGCTGCTCAACGCACCGCTGGCCCTGGCCGCCGCCAACGTAATCAACCTGTTTGAAAGCACCATCGCCGCGGCCGCAGTGCTTGCCGTTTTCTTGCCTGTCATCGGCGGCATGGCCGGCAACGCCGC
>JALGVG010000127.1 GCA_029819875.1 Candidatus Zipacnadia bacterium
TCCAGGCAGAATATCCCCTTCGGGCGTCTTGGCCTGGCGCTCCGCGAAATTGACTGTAATCACCAACCCGTTGGCCCAGGTAGTGCGCTGAAGGGTGCCGTCGTCGGCCAGGATCTTGTGGTCGGTCATTTCAACGCCGAAAACAGCCCGGGTCACCGGTGAGATCCTCGCGTAGCTGGCGGCGAAGGCGTCAAGATTGTCAACAAACAGAGAGAGTCCGTCCTGCTGGATGTACCACAGCGGCATGGTTCCGTACAGGATATTCCATAAATCCTTCAACCACCAGTTTCGGGGAACTCGCAACTGGCCGTCCCCCCACCACCAGGTCACGTATGTAGCGTCATGGAAGACCAGTTCCCACAGCGGTAGGCGGCGGTTGCAGCCGTGGTCGAACTCCGCGTACGCTTCGTCCTCGGCAAGCGGCCCGGAAAGCCTGTTCATGGCCATGTCCCGCGGCGCATGGCTCCACAGGGCGGTGCTCATAATGCCCTCAAAGTATGCCGCCCACGGTACTGCCCACCAGCGTCCTCCTTCTGACCCGCACACCAGCCCGCGATCGACAAGGAATGCCAACTGCTTTTCTCTCATTTGCCTGTCACCGCTCCGGGTGAGAGGGTGGCTTGGAGCGTAGCATTCGTACAGGCGGGCTGAAGTTGCGCAATCGACGAAACAGGCATTGTAACCGCCTTCTGCGAGCTTCTTGGGTACCCGCGTGCGCATGGCCTGGTAACTGCAGACCGGGCATACTACGTAGGACAAGTATGGCTGGCCGTCGTCATACATGGTATACCAGCCCTTTTGCAGCGATCCATCCGCGGTACGGATTACTGAATCAGGGAACTTGAATTCGTGGTAGCGTTGGAGGCGGTCCCAGTAATGCCCGCTCTCAAACAGGTCAGTATAGATATCGTAGTACCCAGCAAGATACCCCATGTCTTCGAGTGCTTGTACCCTGTCTTTCGGCGAATAGCCATCTACTGAGCTGATGTGCACAATCGCCCTGTCAATCTTCAGACTTCGCAGTGCTTCACCGATCGACACCGGGTCCGTGCCGTTGCACCAGATATCAACCGCGCCGGCCAGTCGGTTTATCTGCGGAACCCGCTTTCCTTTGTTCTTCAAGCTCACCAGTAAGCCGTGCTTCCGGGCGTACCGCCGATAGCGCTTGGCCATGGCAACGTATCCACCGCGATCGAAGAAGATGTAACGGATGCGGCGCTCGTAGGCCAGTTTCCCCTTGCAGGGCAGCCAGTGAGGCGCGGCGACAAGAAAAGACTTGTCGTTGACGTTCAAGTATTCAGGGATGAATTGAGCGTCATCGGGGGTTTCCAGGATCATCATGTAGCCGACGCCAGACGGCCAGTCCAGCACGCCGATCCAGGGCATGCTGCGCATGGTAAAGAACGCATAAGGCGGATAAGGATCATCCGTCACCCCGTAGCGAACGCCTCCCTGCTCGGGGACAATCCATTCGGCAGACGGCGTCTGCAGCGGCAGTGCGTGGGGAAATGAAAACTCGCTTACCGACAACGCCGATTCGGTGCCCATGCGGACCACTACTTCAGCATCGCCGGATGGTACAGTTATGGTCACGTGCAAGGGCGCATCGTTGACCGCCAGCCCGAAAACATTTGCGGAAATAACAGACTCGGAGAGTTTGTTTATGGCCTCAGCACGCAGATTACCGTTTGTGGCAGCCGGATTCCAGGTCCGGCCACAGCGCTTATCAATCACCTTCAATTGCGCTTGCTGGTTGAATTCCACGCGCAAGTGTTTGTTTTCCACAACGGCCGCAGGTAAGGCAGTACAAGACACCGACAAGAGCGATACAAGCCATAGCAGGGACACTTGTTTCATTTTCCTCCTTTGCGGGCAGTGCCCGATGCGGCTGGTGCACGGTGCTGACCGAGCCGATCCGCGTAGGAGTACAGACACCACACGCCTGCCAGGCGCAATCCATGTTGACACGCCATACCGGCGGCCGGCGGAGCAGGCACACGACGGCGGCGGAAGTTCACCCCACGGGCACGCACGTACCCAGTGGGTTAGCGCACGTAAACCTCGTAGACGTAGGCCAAGGTTTTTTCTTGGCCCGCGGCAAGCTCCACGTCCCACTTTATCCGGCTGGTAGGATTGATGCCGAAGCTTTCCTCGGCTAACTTGGTGTACTTGCCGTTGTCGCTGGCCTCGCTTACTTCACCTTCCACTTGCCGGGTGGCGATGAGGCGAATCTTCTCCGTCTTGTGATTAGTGATACTGATCTTCCCCGCGACTGTTACCAGGTCGTATTCGATGCCGGAGACGGACAAGGCCTTGCGGCGGCGCTCAATTTCGGTGTCAGTCTTGCGGACCGCAATATCCGGGGCAATGGTGGTACGGATGTCCACCTCGGCTCCAACGGCGGTATATGTCATCATGCTCTGGGCGATCGGCCGCCAGCCATTGACCGTCAGGACGGCGCCGGTGGTCCAGGGCTGCTCGGTTTCGTTCTTGACGCGCACGGCGTGCCAGGCCTTGGGCCGGGCGAGTTCCTTGGCCAATCGTTCGGCCTCCACGTCGCGCCCGCTTCGTATCTGACTGGCGTAGCGCGTCGAGTAGCGCCGGTACGCCGTTCCCGGTTCGTCAATGATGTCAAGCAGGTAGACATCTTCGTACTTGATGGGCACATCGAAAACAGCTACCGCCGCGCGACCTCCCTTAGCCAGCGTCATCTGCGGCACGTGGTAAAAGAACAGCTCCTCTGCTCCCATGCCCGTGATCGCAGCTACCGGTTGCGGCCCTTGGGGTATATTCGCCGCATAGCCGGACCCACCGTAGCTTCCCTCGGGCATACCCGGTGGCCCGGCAGGCAGTGCCACTTGTGACATGCGGGCACGGGCATAAACGTCCCTGTCACGCCCCTGAAGCGGTGCAAAGTAGGCCGACAGCCCGGTCCAGGTCATCTGCAGCGACAGCGGTGAGACTTCGTCTTGCTGGATAAAATGGGGAACACCGACCACCAGGTGCAAGTTACTGTTCTGCAGGTCCACGACATCATTAATCACCGTTGCCTGTAGCCGCAGGCGGCCGCTGCCCTTCTTTTCCCCCAATTCCAGGCGATATGAGGGGGTCCACCGCAGCCCTCGGGCCATGTAGGCCATTCCCACATTGACCTTGCCTTCTACCGTCCTGCCGTTTCTTACCAGCCGGGCGGAAAGCACCTGCCGGGGGCCGGTGACGGCAACCTTGCGGACCGGGGCACCCTTGAATGTAACGGTCTTGATCATGCTCTTGGGTATTACCACGTGCTTGCCCGAGCTTTCCTCCACAACCACGTGTGAGACTTCCTTGCGGCCGTGATGCTCACTGGGCGGGACTGCAGCCCAGATGGTTCGGTCTTCAGCGTCGCGGCTGTCGCGGCTTACCGCCAGAGGGGGCAGCAGCTTGCCGGCCCATTTCTGTTGTTCCGGCCCGGTGATTACGACTTGCCTGCCCACATTGGCCAGCAACAGGTCGTCGAGGTTGCTCACCGCGGCCGCCTCGCCAACCTGTTTGACCTCGGCCACGGCGCGATCCACAGTAACACCCTTATCCGGGCTGTACAGCCACAGCGTGCCGAGGCTGGCCTGAGGCACCTGTTCAAACGTTATCCAACCGCTCTTGGTTTGAGCGCGGCCCTCGGCCATTACAAAGCCGTACCCGTGCTTGAAGACCGCCACATCTACAACCTGCAGCGCAGTCTTCTTCGCCTCCTGTGCCTGGACACCGCCCGTTGTCGCCAGCCCGACGGCTAGCAACAGAACTACAACGTGTGTTGCCGTCCTTCTATTCACTGTCCTCGCCTCCTCAGGTATGAGTGGAAATTCGCGACCTGCGAGCAATTGTGGCTACTTAGACGCGTGGCAATGGCTCATGTTCCCGGTGCACGATTTATTGTCGGGAAAGTACCAGGCAGTCAAAAGCCTACGAGGCCACCTGGTCCCGCACCGCATTATGGCTCATCTCTCGCGGTCAACGCGGCGGACGAACAGAACCCCATCATTGTCGAA
This sequence comes from Candidatus Zipacnadia bacterium, assembly GCA_029819875.1. Lineage (GTDB taxonomy): Bacteria > Armatimonadota > Zipacnadia > Zipacnadales > Zipacnadaceae > JALGVG01. Next base: position 4,029 of record JALGVG010000127.1, read on the forward strand.
GGGTGTGACGAATTCGACTTTCTTCCCGCCGACCACGGGAGCGCAGGGCACGCTGCCGCCGGTTACTGGATTGAGCCACTCCCCCGACAGCGGGCCCTTGGCATCGGAGAGATCAACAGTGAAGGCGCCGCCATCGGGGGCGTAGACGATGTACTGCTTGCCGCGTTCGGCCAGGCAGCAGCCCGTGCTCGACAGCTCCGGCTGTGGCGTCATTCGCCAGAATGATACGCGCTGCATGAATCGGCTCAGCACCTTCAATTGTTGATAAAACAAGCCCCGCGGCGAGATCTGGGCACCCAAGTCGCTGAAGTCATCGCCTTTGCCGCGTTGGCGTACACCCCGCTGTGGTTGCACCTCGTCTGCGTAGTTGATCTGCCCGCCGCACAGCACAATGACCCACGCGGCCTTGCGCAGGTTCTCTACATCCATGCCCGCATCTTCTTGGTAGCGATTCCCTTCCCATAGGCATTCGTGGGCCAGGATGGGCTTGGGTACCGCCCGGTACAACTGCACAAACCAGGTGTATTTCGTGGGATTCCAATCGGTCAGTTTGTCCTGCACCGTGTGATAGGAATACCACTCTTCGCGCTGCACCGCCGGCGAACTGGCCTTGACTGAATGTACGCTGACCAGGTGCCGCCCGCCGTCCAGTTCGTAGAGGCGGCTTCCGATACGTCGGATTCCCGCCTCGGAGAATGCTTCTTCCCACTCGCTCGTTGGCTGAAAGGTTGCGTTCCAAAAACCGCCCCAGCGGGCCACCCAGTAGCGCAGAAACAGGTCCTGTTGTTGCCAGGTTGGGATCTTGGGCATGGAGTTGGTGCCGCCGAATATGCTGAAGGGGATAAGCACCATTCCACGCTCCGCCATGGCGCCCAGCACCGAATCGAGGTTACGCCACACCGCCAGGTTGAAACGCGAAAAGTCCACTTTTCCGTCTGTCCCTCGTTCCCAGGGTAGGCGGTCCGGCGGCTCCAAGTGCGGGCCGACGACGGCGTTGAAGCCTTGGGCAGCGAGCAAGTCGAGAGTCTTCGCGAGTATAGTGGGACTTAAGGCGTCTACCCGCCACAGGTGGAAGGCGCACAGATAGAAGGGCGTCCCGTCACTATGCTCAAACCACAAGGAATTTTGCTTGCACACCTGAAGTGGCCCGTGCAGGTGAGCTTTTACGCAGCGCAGGGTGCCCGCCGTGGTCAGTGAACCGTCAGTGAAACGCGCCTTGTATGACCAGCGGCCGACTTCATCAGGCATGAAACGAACCCGCCACGTATCAGCGCCATCATAGAATCCGAATACCTTGACATGTCGTCCTGACGGGGCAACAAAGGTGGCCTCCAAGTCCACATCGGCAAATGGGTTGTCGTAGCTGTGGGGGTTCGTGACGGTGCACTCAAACAATCCCCAGCGCGGCACCACCTGTACTGGCGTGTGCTCACAGGAGCCCAGAGTTGTGCTGAGCGAAAGGGTGATGATCGCGAAACCAAGCAAGCTGAGGAGCTTGTTCAGCGCTCTATCTCCTTCCACGGAGGATTCGGGCTTGTGTCCGGCAACTTCGTTGTCGGGCAGCAGTAGTCCTGCACGCGGTAGGGGCTTCATCGCCGGAGTATCGTTCTGAAGTGGGGCCAGTGTGCGGGATTATCCGTCGGCGCCCTGGTCCATCAAGCCTCGGGTGACCAGGGCTGCACGAAGTCGAGCCGCTAGTGATGCAGACAGCTCAGGCAGTTCGGTCTCGCCTATCTGCCGCACCGGCATGATACCGATCAGCGAATTGGTTACCCAGACTGTTTCAGCCTGTTGGAGGTCAGCCACTGTGCCTGCCCGCACAGATACCTCGTGCCCAACCTCCCTCAGCAGCTCACTGACCCGCGCGACGGTCGTGCCGGTTAGCTGGTACGAGCTGGCCGGTCGCCACCAGCGGCCGCAAGTCCTGGCGAGCAAGGAGCCGGCCGCAGTTTCGGTCACCAGGCCCAAGGGGTCAACAATGACGGCATCGTCAGCTCCGGCATCCAGTGCCGACTGGCGGGCGACGAGGAAGTAAAGATAATTCAAGGTCTTGTGCCGCGCCAGAGGAGGTGCGTAGCCTGCGGTCATAATATGTAACCGCCACCCGGCCGCATATTCGGATGCTGTCGGCGGAGTGTAGGGCCGCGCCGTCAACAGGAGCGTGGGCTGTTGCGGACGCGGTAATCCCAGTCCCTCCGTCGCGCCGCGCGTCACCAGTATCTTTACGGCCGCCGCGCCGCTGTCCAGGCGATTGCGCCGCAGCAGTTCCACCAACACCTCTCGCCATACCATATCCTGCGGCCAGGGAATACGCAACGCCGCCAAGGAGTGCTTCAACCTGGTCAAATGATCCTGAAGAAACAGCGGCTGACCATCTTGGGCCCGCAAGGTCTCAAACACGCCGTCGCCGTATAGCAGGCCGCGGTCATACAAGGACAGTGTTGCCTGAGCCGTGCTGAGAAAACGCCCGTTCATCCAAATTTCAGCCGCCACGTCGCCATTCACGGTTGCCCCTCCGTCCTGTTGCTGGAAAACCAGTTGAAGATCGTTTGTCCCTTGTGCAGCGTTTCTTCATACTCGTCCTCTTCGCTTGAGTCGTACACCACGCCGCCGCCTACCGAGAAGTAACACCGCCCGCCGCAGACGATGGCAGTGCGAATGGCGATGCTCAGATCGAGATTTCCATGCCAGCCCAGGTATCCGATACTGCCCGTGTACACATGGCGCACATGTGGTTCCAGTTCGTCAATGATCTCCATTGCGCGGATTTTGGGGCATCCGGTGATGGAACCTCCCGGAAAGGTGGCCCTGAGCAGCTCACCATGTGTCACTGCCTCCTGCAGTTTGGCCACCACGATGGACACCAGGTGATAGACGTTCTGGTAGGCCTCCAGCCGCTTATGCTGAGCCACCCGGACAGACCGGGGGACAGCTACCCGCCCCAGGTCATTGCGCAACAGGTCGACGATCATGGACAGTTCGGCATCGTCCTTCGTACTAGTCTGCAGTTCAATCCTCAGGGCTTGATCAGCCTCGTCAGTCGCCCCGCGGGGCCGGGTACCCTTGATGGGGCGGGTTTCCACGTAGTC
>JALGVG010000128.1 GCA_029819875.1 Candidatus Zipacnadia bacterium
CGAAACTGGGCGACGTTCCCTGATCGACAGCCGATTATACCGTCCACATTGCCGGTTCTTGCGCAGGCTGCCGGCGGAATCTCCCTACCTGCCTCTGCCCCGGCCGCACGAACAACTACACCGCCCGGCACGCTCCCGGCGCTTTGCACATGAACAGCGGCCTGTTGCCCCCAAGTCGAATCACGGCGACAAGTACGCCGGGAATACGCCTACGGTTCAACACCATGATGGCTTACGAAGCCGGGGGTCGGCTCATCCCACGGCACCATGACTTCAATGAGCGCCGGTTGCCCTTCTGCGTTGGCCGCAAACGCCGCCTCGATGGCTGACATACATTGGTCCGGGGCTTCTACTTTCAGACCTTTTAGGCCTGCAGCTTCAGCGGCGGCCGCGTGATCCCAGTTGACACCATAGTCAACACCGTAGTAGCGCTCATCGAACATGCGCTGCTGTGTCCACTTGATCCAGCCCAGGCAATTGTTGTTGAAAACAACGTAGGTAATCGGCAGGCGATATTGGGCGGCCACCACGATTTCCTGCATTTGCATTTGGAAGGAGCCGTCGCCCGTCAGACATACCACTTGCTTGCCGGGTCGTCCCAGCGCTGCGCCGATGCTGGCCCCGATGGCATATCCCATGCAGCCGAAATCGCTTGACGAGACCCATGTGCCCGGTGTCGTCAGCTTTAGGCGGGTAGCGGTCCATACTCGGTTGGCCCCTTCACCGAGCACGATGACCGTGTCAGCCGGCATCAGGCCTTGGAGGGCATCCAGGAATTGCACCGGATGGACCGGCCCCTTGGAGGAGGCAACCAACCGCGCAACTTGCTGCTCGTAGTCGCGACGCAGGGCTGCTATCCTCGCTGCCACCTCGCTGTGGGCGAAGTCGCGTTGCCCAGCCTCGTCCCGGCACGCCTCGATAAGCTGGCGCAACACCAACCTGGCATCACCAAGCAGCGCCACATCGGGAACCAGGTTGCGGCCGAACTGCTGCGGGTCGACATTGAGGTTGATGAACTTGCGGGTCGGCGGCAAAGTCGGCCACTGCTTGCCGACGGCGAATTCCTCAATCTGGGAGCCGACCCACAGCCAGCAGTCGGACTCTTCCAGCAGCGTGTCGCTGACAAGCGTCCTGTTGCAGCCAACACCGCCGCCCGAGAGGGGATGATCCTCGGGAATGCTGCTCTTGCCGTGATTGGTGGTCAGCACCGGCATGGCCAGCAGTTCGGCCAAAGTCCGCACCTCGTCGTAGGCGCCGGATTGATGCACTCCGCGGCCACAGACCAGGACCGGCAACCGTGCATGGAGCAGTATTTCGGCGGCACGCTGCACGGCGTCCGGGTCCGCCGCCGGCAGGCTGCGGGGGACGGGGACATACGGCTCCATCTCGGCCTCCAAGGGCCCTATATCCATGGGAATGTCAATAAAGACGGGACCCGGTGGCGGCGCAAGGGCGCGGTTGAAAGCATTGCGCATCACCCAGGGAATCTTTTCGGGCCGATCGACCCTGTACCACCACTTGGCGACACTGGTCACCTGCTCAATCTGGTGGAACTCCTGCAAGGCTCCCTTGCCGTAGGAGGCCACCGGAGAGTTCGGCGCGATGCAAAGCAGGGGGATCTTGGCATACCAGGCCTCGTGAATACCCACCAGCATGTGCGAAAAGCCCGGCCCTGCCGTGCCCTGGCAGACACCGATCTCGCCGGTCACCTGCGCATAACCCAACGCGGCAAAGGCACCGGCCGTCTCGTGCCGCGCCAGTACGGCTGTAATGCCGCCGGTTTGGGCCATGTCATCGTACAGTATGCGGACGCTGTGCCCGCCGGGCAGTCCGAAGACGTATTTGACACCCTCGGCCTTCAACGCCTCCACCAGTGCGCGGGATGCTGTCATGGTACGCATTACAAGGTACCTCCGGGTAACAATGCTGTGAGCAAAACGACGTGGACGGCTTTCAGTTTTCAAGTGCTATGTCCGGATATATCAATACTTTCAGGCCTTCGCTGTTTTCCATTACTTCGAATGCCTGCTCCCACTGGTCCAGTGTAAACCTGTGAGTGATAACCGGGGCCAGATCAAGCTTTCCACTTGCCAGCAACGCCAGTCCATGCTCCCAGGCACTCCAGGTACTGGAAAAACAATACGTCAGCACAGGGGCCTTGAACACTCCGACGTCCCATGGAACGGGAACCTCCATTCCCCCGCTGATGCCGATGGCCCCGATGCGCCCGCAACGTCGCACGATTCTGAACGCCTCGGCGATGGCTTGCGGTGAGCCGCTGGTTTCAAAAACCACGTCGGCACCGTTCCCGTCGCTCAGATCCATTACGGCCTCCTCCAATGATTCTTTGCCGACATCAACCACGACATCCGCTCCGCATCGTACGGCAACCGGCAGGCGATGGCGGGCGCTGCGCGTGGTGCCGCTGACTATCACCGCCCGCGCGCCGGCAATCCGGGCCAGCAGCAAGCTGATGATACCGATCGGCCCCGGGCCCTGGATCACCACCAGGTCGCCTGGCTGCACGCTCACACGCTCCAGAAGGCCGTGTATGCAACAAGCTGTCGGCTCCATCAGCGCCGCCTGGTCGAAGCTGACATTGTCCGGGATCCTGTGCAGCAAGCGGGCCGGCATTACCAGGTAATCGGTCATCGCCCCGTTTATGCCGATACCCGGCGGGCGTTTGTGGGGGCAGACGTGAGGCCAGCCGGTTTGGCATAGCTGGCATACGCCACAAGAGCCGGTGCGTGTCTCGCTGACCACGCGCTGGCCGACTTCCCAGCCCTCAACGCCTTCGCCCAACTGCGAAATGACGCCCGAAAACTCGTGGCCGAGGGTTATCGGCGGCCAGTAGGGGTGAGCATCATCGCGGATATGAATGTCGCTGCCGCAGATGGCAACCGCCCGCACCTGAATTTGCACCCACCCCGGCGGCGGTTGGGGCCGGGGAACCTCCCGTATCTCCACTAACCCCGGCCCCCGATCGTACTTGACAAGTGCCCTCATCACGCAACTCCTTTACAAGTTGTAGATTACTGCGCATTGCAATATCGGACGTACAAAGAGGTTATTTCTCCGGCACCCGTGGTTTTCCTACAGCCGCACTGTTCCGGCTCCTCGTGCAAGGGCTGGGTTGAGACTGCATGCCGTCACGTGGAGCAACGGCTTCATTGCTTGACCGCCGGCTATAGCATATGTTATGTTGTGGTTTACGGCGTGGTGGTGTGATTGGGGTGGATCCGGGCGCGTTGAACCGCTGAAAGGAAGAAAAAAGATGGCCAAGGAGCTTTGTGTACTTGCCTACTCCGGTGGTCTTGACACCTCGGTTGCCATCAAGTGGATAGCCGACCGGTACAATGTTGATGTTATCGCCTTGGCGGTGGACGTAGGAGAAGAGAAGAACTACGAGGCAATCCGCCGCAAGGGTGAGCAGGTGGGGGCTGTTGAGTCCATCGTGGTGGATGCCAAGCAAGAGTTCTTCGATGACTTCATCACGCGTGCAATCGCCGCCAACCTCATGTATGAGCACAAGTACCCGGCTTTTACCGCCCTGGCTCGACCGCTGCTTGCCAAGGAGCAGGTGCGTATCGCCCGGGAAAAGGGCGCCACTTACGTGGCACACGGCTGTACCGGCAAGGGCAACGACCAGGTGCGCTTCGAGGTGACATACCAGGCGCTGGCTCCGGAGTTGAAAGTGATTGCCCCCGCGCGGGAATGGAACATGAGCCGCGAGGAGGAGATCGAGTACGCCGAACGCCATGGCATTCCGGTGCCGGTGGGCAAGGAAAGCCCCTATTCAACCGACACGAACCTGTGGGGGCGCTCCATTGAATGCGGTGTTATCGAGGACCCCTCGCAGGAGGCTCCCGAGGATGCGTGGCAATGGACTGTCAGCCCCGCGCAGGCACCTGATGAGCCCGCCTACGTGCAAATCGAGTTCGAACAGGGCGTGCCGGTGGCCTTGGACGGGGAAAGACTCCCCGGACCGGAACTGGTGGCCAGGCTCAATGCCCTGGGGGGTGCTCATGGCGTCGGGCGGGTCAACATGATGGAAAACCGCCTGGTGGGCATCAAGAGCCGCGAATTGTACGAAACGCCGGCTGCTGCCATTCTGCTTGCCGCCCATCGCGATCTGGAGAGCCTCACGCTGGACCGGGAGACCTATCACTTCAAGCCGTACCTGGAGCTGCGCTACGCCGAGCTGGTGTATTACGGCCTGTGGTATACCCCGCTGCGGGAGGCCATTGATGCTTTCATGGCTGAAACCCAGAAGCGGGTCAGCGGCACGGTGACAATGAAACTGTACAAGGGGCGTGCCGAGGCGGTGGCGCGTGAATCCAACTGGTCGTTGTACGACTACAGCTTGGCGACCTATGCGGCGGAGGACCAGTTCGACCAAAGCGCCTCGGTGGGTTTCATTCACATCTGGGGCCTGCCGGCCAAGGTCGCTGCCGCAGTACGACGCAAGCAAGGCGGTTAAGGCCGCATAGCAGTATCATCAGCGCCTCTTGTCGCCGACATGACGGGTACAGTTGGTCGCGGCGGCGGATGCGACAGCTTGCCGCGTGTAAGGCATTGTGCTATACTATTGTGGTAGTGCGCACAGGGTTGCAATTTGTGAGGGGAATGGCAATGAAATCCGGTATTCATCCAAAATACATGGAATGTAAGGTGACATGTGCTTGTGGCGAAACATTCGTAACGAGAGCCACGAAGCCTGAACTGCATGTTGAAATCTGCAGTAAGTGCCACCCGTTTTACACAGGCACACAGAAAATCGTGGACACTGAAGGCCGCGTGGAGCGCTTTATCAAGCGCTATGGACTGCAGGAACGTTACGGCATGGCCGAGGAGAAGACGTCAGCAGACCAATAGCTCCGGTGACCGGCCCTTGACATTGAAGCCCAGGCGACAACGTCTGGGCTTGTGTGCTGGTACCTGCTAGGTGTAATGACGGCGGTAGCATGCAAAAAGAACAGCACGAGGATCACTATTACGGCGGACAGGCGGTCATCGAGGGCGTGATGATGCGCGGCCTGGACAAGTACGCTATTGCAGTACGGCGCACGGATGGCCGCATAGTGCTGACTACGCGTGACCTGGGCGCTTTCGCTGCGACCAAGGGGTGGCTGAAGTGGCCGTTGATCCGCGGCAACGTGATGCTGATTGAAACCCTGGCGGTGGGAATGGCGGCCCTGCAGTTCTCGGCTAATGTCTTAGCTGCTGAAGAACAGGAGAAGCAAGGTCAGGTCAAAGCAGCTCCCCAACAGCCTGCCCAGGGGATCAGCCGGTTGGCCATGGGCGTGACAATGGCCTTCGCGGTGGCGCTGGCAATCGGCCTTTTCATACTGCTGCCAACCTGGCTGATCGGCTTCCTGCCGGGGTTCGGCACTGCCGAAGTGGGGTCAACGGGCTCAAGCTTCTTGATTACCGGTTCAGCCTTGTACAAGAACGTCGTGGAGGGCGTTTTGCGGCTGGGAGTGGTGCTCTTGTACATTGTGAGCATTTCCCCCCTCGGGTACGTGAGGCGCCTGTTTCAGTATCACGGTGCCGAACATGCGACCATCAACTGCTTCGAAGCCGGCGAGCCGGTAACGGTGGATAACTGCGCCAAGTATGGAACCTTGCACCCGCGGTGCGGGACGGCCTTTCTGCTGGTGGTCATCATTGTAAAGATCATCCTCGGCTGGTTCTTTGGCTGGCCTTCGGTCGGCATGCGCATTCTCATCAGGCTGGCGCTGTTGCCACCGGTTGCCGGCATTGCCTACGAAGTGATACGCTGGGCGGGGCGCCATCGCGACTCGTGGCTGGCTCAGGCACTGGCCGGGCCGGGGATGGCGATGCAACTGTTGACCACCCGCAAACCCGGCCCCGAGCAACTGGAAACCGCCATCTACGCACTGGCCACGGTAGCGCCCGAGGTTGATTATCCTGCTTCGGGGCCGCCGGTGATGTTCGTCAACGAGCGCCTGGAACCAATAGGTGATACTGCGGCGGGTGAAGGATCGGGCGAGCAGGTTGCGCAGGCGAACGGACCGGCACGGACCGACATGGTGGAGGGGGAGAGTTGAAGGTGGATATAGACATTGCCACGACTTTCAATAAAATGGCCGAAGAGTTCCAAGAGCTGGAACAGCAGCTCAGCGATCCTGCAGTCATAGCCGACCAGGCTCGCTTCCGCGAGCTTGCCCGGCGACACGCGGAAATGGCTCCCGCCATCGAACTGTTCCGGCGCTATCAACGTGCCCGGGCGGACGCCGACAGCGCCCGGGAATTGCTGGCGGAGGAAGACGACCCCGACTTGCGGGCCATGCTCAGCGAGAGCGAGGCGGAAGCTGAAAAACTCAAGCACGAATTGCTGGTAACGCTACTGCCCAAGGACCCGATGGAGGACAAGGGCGCCATTGTCGAGATCCGTGCCGGGACCGGGGGCGAGGAGGCAGCGCTCTTTGCCGGCGACTTGTTTAACATGTACCAGCGACTGGCCGAACGCAAGGGTTGGCACACCGAGGTGATGAATTCCTCTCCTTCCGAGATGGGCGGCTTCAAGGAAATCATCTTCTCCGTGGAGGGCCCGGGAGCTTACGGCACCCTCAAGTACGAAAGCGGCGTGCATCGCGTCCAGCGCGTGCCCAAGACCGAGTCACAGGGGCGAATTCACACGTCGGCTGCCACCGTCGCCGTGCTGCCGGAAGCCGAGGAGATAGATGTCGAACTACGTCCCCAGGATTTGCAAATCGAGGCTTTCCGGGCCGGCGGACCCGGCGGCCAGCACATGCAGAAAAACGACACCGCCATCCGCATCACCCACTTGCCCACCAGAATCAGTGTCGTCTGCTCCGATCAGCGTTCCCAGCAGCAGAATCGCGAGCGGGCGCTGCGAATCCTACGTGCCCGGCTCTACGAAATGGAACAGCAAAGGCGGCAAGAAGAGCAAGCCGACACCCGCCGGGCGATGGTCAAGAGCGGTGACCGCAGCGAGAAGATACGCACGTACAACTTCCCGCAGGATCGCCTTACCGATCATCGCATCAATCTTACCCTTCATAACCTTCCTGCCCTGCTGGCGGGGGAACTGGACGAGCTTATCGAGG
>JALGVG010000129.1 GCA_029819875.1 Candidatus Zipacnadia bacterium
ATGTCCGTCGCCGCGCTGCAATCCACCCCGATCCGCTCCACCGCGTTGCTCGCGAACGTAAGCCCTGCTCCCAGCATGGTCACGCAGTTGGCCTTCACCCACACCGGGTACTCACCGCAGCCCTCAAAATGGCTGCCGGAGACGCTGCCCACCGGCTTGGATGTCTCCACGTACAACCCCCTGCGACCGTTCGCCGTGAATGCACAGTCTTCCACGGTCACCTGCGCCGCGTTCAGCACCAACAGCCCGTCCAGCGACGCATTTCGAAATGTGCACCCCCTGAAGCTGACCGTTGCACCGTCCACGGTCACCGTCGTCCGCCCGCTGGAGAATATGCACCCCTCCAGCGTCCCGTTGCTGCCACCCAAAAAATAAATCCCCGCCCACGCACCGGGCTGGGGCTCGACCTTGTACTGCACAACGGCAGGCGCACTTGTGTTGCCGTTTGCCTGCATTGTCCCCTGCACTGTCAACTGGTAATCGCCCTGTACGACAATGCGCGCCCCCGCTTCCAGCTTCAGCACACCGCCGGCGGCCACGAGTACGTCGCCGCTCATCTCGTACGGGCTCCCGCTTGCCGTACAGGTGTAGGTCCCGCTGATGACGGGCGGCAACACCGCCGCCTGTACAACATCAAGTGATATCAAACCCAGTACTAGCACCAAGTACGCACATGTGCGTGACAAAACACCCATGCGTTGCCCCCCGGTATTTCTTTGGCTTTTAGCCTGAGCTTGTCCGCTGTCCGTTCACCGGCCCCGCTCGTTCACCCCAAGTCCGCTCATTCCTCGCCGAGGGTCACAATCTCCGTTTCCAGGTACACGCCGAACTTCTTGGCGACCTTCTCACGCATCAACTCGATCAGTGCCAATACATCCCGGCTGGTGGCATGTCCCTTGTTTATGATGAAATTGGCGTGCTTGGGTGATACCATCGCGTCGCCTACGGCCAACCCCTTCACTCCCGCTCCTTCCAACAAGCGCCCTGCGTAGTCGTTCTCGGGACGCTTGAATATTGACCCGGCACTGCGCTGGGCCACCGGTTGCGTCCGGCAGCGTCGCTGTATTACCTCGCACAGCGCTCGGTGTACCGCCGCCCCTTCGGACGGCTCAAGCTGAAAACCTACCTGTGCAACCGCGCACCGCCGGTCCTGCAGACGCGAACTTCGGTACCCGAACCCTAGCTCCTCGGCGCCTAGCTTGGCGACCTTGCCATCATATCCCACGACCAGCACCCAGCGGACCACGTCCGCCATCTCCCCGCCGTTGGCCCCTGCATTCATCAGTACCGCGCCGCCGACGCTGCCGGGAATGCCGGCTGCAAACATCAGCCCCCCCAGGTTGTGATCGGCACAGTACCGGCACAGGGTCGCCAGGCTCGCCCCTGCACCGGCTATCACCATGTTTCCCACCGCTTGCAGCTCGGCCAGTTCCCCTCCGAGCTTGATTACGGCGCCCCGGATTCCCCCGTCGCGCACCAATACGTTAGTCCCATTCCCCAGCAGCACCGCAGGCACGCCCAGCTCGTGGAGGGTGCGCATCACTTCGCTGAGATTAGAAATGCTGGTGGCAATTACAAACAGATCGGCTGGCCCTCCGATCCCGAACGACGTATGGCCAGCCATCAGCTCATTGGTACGTACCGTTATTCCCTTGATCCCCCGCAGCGCCCGCGCGGTATCTTCAATCGCAACCTCGCTCGGCATTAACATGCTCCTGCGTCTAGGCTTTTTCCTCTTTATCGCATCCGTCGTCCGACGCCCCCTCGCTCTCCTGCGTATCATCTGCCGTCCCCGGCTCTGCCTCCCGTGCTTCCTCTTCCTTTTTTGCCTCGCGGCCCCTCTTGGCGGCCTCCTCCGTGCGCTCTGCCACCTGCTGGTAGCTGGCCTTCACCTTCTCCCCCACCTTCTCCAGTTGCTCGCGGATCCCGCCGCTGGTCAGGGGCTCTGCGTCCGCAGGAACGATGATGACATCAGCACCGTGGATTATTCCCGACATGTGCGGCAGAATAAGTACCCCTTCGGTCATGTCACGCCATAGCCCGCCTGATACCTCGAAGCGTGTAACCTCGCGCGTCTGTGGATCGATGTAGATTCGCGACAAGCTTCCCAGCACCCGGCCGTCGTCGGTGATAACCTCCATCGCCCCCTGCTCGGGCCGCCCTCGGCGCTCCACCAAGGCACTTAGCTCCTCCAGCGGCTTGACTGCCCCCGCCTCGGGAACCATCACAGCATGAGTGCCCAGCGTCTGAATGTTCTCGCTGACAACCCCTGTTTCAGGCTCGCTATCTATGATGACACCGACCATGCGGCCCGCCGCCAGATCACAGACAACTTCGCCCACGGTCCCCAACTGCTTGCCTTCCGCCATCGAAACGACCTTCAGGCCCACAATACTCGCTATATCGCGCATTGCCACCCTCCTTTGTCTGCCCGCAAGTTGCATGCCTACTGCAAATCGGGATCCGGCGACGCTGGATCTCGCAGGTGTGCAGCCAACGCCTGCACGTAATGGGCAAAACCTTCTCCATATTCCTCGTCTTCCAACAATGCACGGACAAACGCCCGCCCGTAACTGTCGAAATTACCCACATCCAGGCGCCGCTCGTCCTCTGCCAACGGCACGGCGTATACCGCATGTCCGTCCCTGATCATCGCCCGGATCGCGTCCGTCAGTTGTATCTCCCCGCCCACCCCGGGCTTGCCTCTTTTCAGGTAGTCGAAGACGAGGGGAGAAAATATGTATCGGGCACAAATGGCAAGGTTGCTGGGAGCTAGCTGCGGCCCCGGCTTCTCCACCACGTCGCGCAATCGCATCACCGTCTCCGTCTGCTCCACCGGTTCCACGATCCCGTACTGCGAGGTCTTCGCCGGGCTTACCTTCTGAACCGCCACGGTCGCTTGTGCGCCGGTCTGCAAGTGGCTTTCTATCATGCGTGCCAGCAGGTGCGGTTCGCGCTTGCCGACGATGGCACAATCACCCAGGGCCACGACGACGTGCTCATCGCCTGCAAAGCTGGCTCCTTGCAGCACCGCGTCACCCAGGCCCTTGGGTGTGCTCTGGCGCACGTAATAAAACCTCGCAAACTTGGTGTGGAACAATTCGGAGCGGTGAGCCGCCTTGTCGCTCGGCCGCAGTCCGTTTTGAGGGTCAAAGTGGTCCTCGATAGCGCGCTTGTTCTGGCCGGTGATGATCAGTATCTCGGTGACGTCGCTGTGAGTCAACTCCTCCGCCACCATCTGGATGACGGGCTTGGTGCCGAGGGGCAACATCTCCTTGGGTTGGGACTTGGTTGCCGGGTACAACCGTGTCCCCAGGCCGGCAGCAGGCACAATCGCTTTCACAATTCTCTTCATTAGCTTGCCAACGACCTCCCAAAACTACGCTGCCGCCCCTCTAGCAACCCAATTTCACCTGGCCTCCCCATGGGGGTGGAGCCGGCGATCAGAGTCGAACTGATAACCTGCGGATTACGATTCCGCTGCTCTGCCAATTGAGCTACGCCGGCTCCAACACTCTACAATTTCGCATGGTGGCGAGGCCCAGAATCGAACTGGGGACACACGGATTTTCAGTCCGTTGCTCTACCAACTGAGCTACCTCGCCACTCCCCTCGCCTGTCAATGTTGCCCGTCTTGCGTCTCGACTGGTGGGCGGAGCAGGGCTTGAACCTGCGACCTCGTGCTTGTAAGGCACGCGCTCTGCCCAACTGAGCTATCCGCCCCCACCGGCCCTCACGCCCTAATGCCAAAACGGCGCCTGCACGCCGCATTACTTTACAACTTGGTAGCCCCAACGGGATTCGAACCCGTGCTGCCGCCTTGAAAGAGCGGAGTCCTAACCACTAGACTATGGGGCCATCCTCATCATCTGCTGGTGAGCCGTCGGGGGGTCGAACCCCGGACCCTCGGATTAAAAGTCCGATGCTCTACCAACTGAGCTAACGGCTCATTTACCCGTACCCTTCACCACTTCCATCCGCCTAGAATATGGTAGCCAACAAGCCCTCTTCTGTCAAGAGCACAGGCCGCCTCCAACCGGTGCCGTCAGCGCCTGATTTCCCCCCTGCGCCCTCCTCGTTTCAGTGTCTCGTTCATGCTGCCGGAGCGGAAGCCCTCCAGGTCCACTGTGACATAGATAAAGCCCGCCGCCTTTATCGCCTCGACCACCTTTTCCCTCGCCTGCGGCTCCAGCAGGGTGGCGAAATCATCCGGCGGCACCTCGATCCGTGCCACGGTCCCGTGGTGCCTGACCCGTACCTGCCTGATGCCTGCCTCCCGCACCGCCCGCTCCGCCGCCGCCACCTGTTTCAGCTTCTCGAGTGTGATTGCATCCCCGTACGGAAAGCGCGACGCCAGGCACGCCATTGACGGCTTATTCCAGGTGGCAAGTCCCCGCTGTCGCGACAGCTCACGGACCTCCTGCTTGGTAAGGCCGGCCTCCATCAGCGGCGCCCGGATGCCCAGCTCCTCCGCCGCCCGATGCCCCGGCCGATGGTCACCGAGGTCATCAAGCTGGGCCGCATGCGCCACCCACGCCAGCCCCTCTTGCGCCGCGATCTGCTTCAACTCTCCGAACAGCCTCAGCTTGCAGTAATAACACCTGTCCGGCGGGTTGTCGCGGAACCGTTCGTCTCCCAGTTCATCGCTGGCAAATACGATGTGCCGCACCCCCATCTGGGCTGCAAGTTGGCGGGCTTCGGCCAACTCCTCCTCCGGATACAGATCGGCGGTGGCTGTTGCCGCTACCGCTCGCTTTCCCAACACCTCCGCGGCTACAGACAACAAGAACGTGCTGTCACACCCCCCCGAAAACGCCACCAGCACCGAGCCCATATCGCGCAATATCGCCTTCAGACGCTCCAGCTTGCCGCCCAGTTCAGACATCGCATCGCCCTCCCTCAGAACCCGAACTTGTCCGCCAGGCTAACGTACTTCTCTCCGCCGTCGGGCAATATCACCACAACTGTCTGCTCCGGTTGCATTTCCCCTGCCACTTGCAGCGCCGCCCACACCGCGGCCCCAGCCGAAATGCCGGCAAAGATCCCCTCCTGCCGGCAAAGGGCGCGCGCAGTGGCAAACGCGTCCTCGTCCCTCACCTTTATCACTCGGTCTATTATCTCCACGTTAAGCACCTCGGGTATGAACCCTGCCCCGATCCCCTGGATGCCATGTGTCCCCGGCGGCTCGCCGGATAGCACCGCCGAGGCAGCCGGCTCGACGGCGACAACTTGCAGATCCGGCAGCCGCGACTTCAGCCTCTCCCCCACGCCGGTGATGGTGCCTCCTGTCCCCACCCCGGCTACGAACGCGTCCAGCTTCCCCTCGGTCGCCTCCCAGATCTCCTCGGCCGTGGTGCGCCGGTGCGCTTGCGGGTTCGCTTCGTTCGTGAACTGCTGGGGCATTATGGCCCCAGGGGTTTCCGCCACTATCTGCTCCGCCTTCGCAATCGCTCCCCTCATTCCCTCGCTGCCGCTGGTAAGCACCACCTCCGCCCCGTATGCCCGCAATATCGCTATCCTCTCCTGTGACATCGTATCGGGCATTGTCAATATCACCCGGTACCCCCGTACCGCTCCCACCATCGCCAGGCCGATACCGGTATTGCCGCTTGTCGGCTCGACGATAGTCCCTCCGGGCCCGAGGGCACCCGCCTTTTCCGCCGCTTCGACCATCGCCAGGCAGATCCGGTCTTTCACACTTCCGCCCGGGTTCAGTGACTCCAGTTTGCCGTAAACCACCGCCCCGCGCGGGTCGGGCAGACGATTAAGCCTCACCAGCGGGGTGTTGCCGATCAGGTCCAGTATGCTTTCCACTTTGCGGGTCATATCATCATGTTCCTCTTTCGCTCTCATCGGTATCTTGCGCCCCGGCCTTATTGCCCTTATCTGTACCAGAAAGCTACGGCTGCCGGATAGATGCCCGCCACCAGCCGCGTCAAGTCCGCTGCAGCTCGTTGCACCTTACCGCCCTCCACCGCGGTTTGGCTGATGATAATCAGCCCCCCGGCCCCTCGGGGCCCCAATGCCACCTTCATTGCGTACCTCGTCCAGTCACTCGTCGTGCCCCCCGGGTAGGCGAATACAAATACCGACACCAGCTCTTTGCCCTGCTTGCGGCAATACAGCCGGCGGCCGTGAATGACCTCCTGCTCCGCCACCGGGGCCGCCAGCGGTATGTCTATCTGCGCATCCTCCAATATCAACCAGCCCTGCGCCGGAAAGCAGCCGGCCGCGTTATGAATCTGCGTCCAGTCCCGCGAGTATATCAGCGACACCATCACCCGGCGCGCGCCCTCGTAGACGCGGGTGACCATCGCGTCCGGCTTCAGGTAGCTGCGTGTCGCCTCGTCCACCTCCACCTCCCTGCCCTGGAAATCGCCTACCTTCAGCGGCACCGAGGCGAAATCCACCTTGTACCTGGCCGGCGCAACCCGCCACGCATCCACGAACCGCGCACCTGCCCCTGCCATCACCAGCAAGCCGATCGCTACCAGATATCGCTGCGCATCCGCTGACATCCCAATAGTCTCCCTACCATCAGCAGGCCGCCGAGTGCCACCAGGAAAACCACCACCCCCGACAAACCGTGAAAGAATCCCTCGGCCACCTCCACCCCCAAGCTTGCGCCCATTATCAACGTTACCCAGATCCGTACTGCGTTTGCCAGCAGCGCCACGGGCACTGACAGTGCGAACAACAGCAGTCTCCGCCACGCCGCCCCCTCCGCCACGTACGCCAGCAGCGCCCCCAGCGCACTCATCGCGATCGCCGACTTGAGGCCCGAGCATGGAATCGCAACCTCGAAGGTATAGTCCGGAATTTGCAGGCTTGTGCCCTCGATGCTTACCGGTATTCCGATGAATTGCGCCATGTGCCCAGCGACCAGCGCGCTGTAGACCTGCAACGGCTGGGCGAAAACATCCACCAACCATCTGGCCTGCGGCACCATGAATACCAGGAACAACACGGGAAATGCCACTGCCCTGGCCACCGGCCACCCCTCCAACCACCATACCAGCCCTCCTATCGTCCCGACGAATGCAAACCCCTGGATGAAATGGGCGGGTATGCTCACCCCCCACAAG
>JALGVG010000130.1 GCA_029819875.1 Candidatus Zipacnadia bacterium
TGGGGTTTATCTCCTCTTGCGTCTGATGCGGCGGGCGGCTGTCAGCGCAGCACCCGTGCCAGGCCGTTGAGCCAGGCGTCCTGTATCCGGCCTACCGGCACTTCAAACTGCAGGCCCCCTATGGTGACGTTCAATCGGGGCTTGTCGTTCACCACCCCTATCTGCTCTACCTGCACGCCGTACCGGGCGAATGTCCGCTTCAACTCCTCGTCCCTACCAGGGCGTCACTCGATTACGAAACCTGACGACTCGCTGAACAGCAGCTTGTCAGGGCGCAAGCCCGCGTTGTCAGCCAGCACAAGCTCGGCGCCCAGCTTCCCGCTGCCGAAGCCGCCCAGCATCATCTCGCACACCGCCACCAGCAGCCCCCCGTCGGAGATATCGGTGCAGGCGCTGACACAGCCGGCATCAATGGCGTCAATGATACCGAAGATCATGCCGCGCTCCAACTCCCAGTCCACTTTGGGCACATTCGCTCCCAGCCCCACGCCCAGGGCCTGGTAGTAGGCCGAGCCGCCCAGTTCGTCCTTGCGTGGACCGACCATGTACAGCGCCGCGCCCGCTTGCTTGAACTGCATTGTCACGGCCTTGGAGTAGTCGGCCATCGTTCCCACGCACGCGATAATGGGGGAGGGAGCCACAGCATGGCCGCGCGCTGACTCGTTGTAAAAGCTGACGTTGCCGGAGATTATCGGGCACGGCTGGCCGGGGTAATCTTTCAAGCCGATGTTGCGAGCTGCATCCGCAAGACCTCGCACGCCTTGGCGGAACTCCCAGAAAGCCTGCGGATTTTCCGGGTTGCCGAAGTTGAGGCAATCGGTCAACGCAACCGGCGTGGCGCCGATGGCCGCCACGTTGCGCATGGCTTCGGCAACGGCGGTGGCCCCGCCCCAGTAAGGATCGATCAACCCGTAGAAAGGATTGCCGTCCACCGCCAAGGCAACACCCACCGTGCTGCCCTCCAGCGGAGCACACAGACCGGCGCCGGCCTCGCCGGGGCGAATGACGGCATTGCCTTGCACCTCGGTGTCATACTCGCGGTAAATATAAGCCCGTGAGCAGATGTTGGGATGACCGAGCACCTTGACGAGCGCCTCGCCTAGGTCGGCAGGCATGGCAAACTGCGGCTCGGCTTCGCTCCATGCCCGCGGCTGCTCTTCGCGCTCGTAGCGGATGCCGGAGGTCACCGCGTCCACAGGCGCCTCGCACACTATCTTGCCCTGCCAGGTGACACGGTAGATCTTGTCCGGGGTTACTCGCCCGATGACTCGGGCGCAGGCACCCTCGTAGATGTTGGGCAGGTCCCAGTCCTCGTTGTAAATGCGCAGCACCTCGTCGGTAAAGCGCCGCGGCACGGCCAGGATGTACCGCTCCTGCGTCTCGGCGCACATGATGGTCTCCGGCAGCAAGCCAGGCAGCCCCACGTGCACCTTGTCCAACTCGATCTCGGCACCGAAACCCCCGGCGGCGCAGATTTCCGATGAACCGCAGGCCAGCCCCCCGCCTCCAATATCCTTGAACCCGATCTTCAGCCCCAGTTCCCTGGCCCGTTCGCGAACCGCCTTGTTTGCCTTCTTCATCAGCAGCACGTTCTTGAGGAACGGGTCCGGCACTTGGACGGAGCCGCGATCCTCGCCCTCTTCCTCGTCCGAAAGGATCTTGGAGGCGAAGGCCGAGCCGCCGAAGCCAGAGTCGTCGGTGGGCTTGCCGATGAGGATGAGGTCATACGGCTCGCGTGCCGCTTCCTGGGGCACCGCCGAGTGGATGATGCCGTCTTCGGGGACGATTCCCAGCGCCACGACGTTCACCAGGCAGTTGTCGTCAAAGGATGCGGAGAAGTAAATGTCCCCGGCCAGGTTCGGCACCCCCAGCGCGTTGCCGTACTGCCAAATACCCTCCACGACACCGCGCACCACCCAGCGCGTGCGTTCGGCGTTGTCGCCTGTGGGGTCACCAAAGCGCAGCGGATCGGCCGTGGCGATGACGTCAGCGCCCATGCAGTCCACGTCCCGCACGATGCCGCCGATGCCGGTGGCCGCCCCCTCGTTGGGAAGCACTTGCGAGGGATGGTTGTGGCTTTCGTGGGCCACCACTATGCCCCACCGCCGCCCCTCGTACTCGGTAAGGAAGACGATGCCGGCATCTTCCTGCGGCCCGAGGATAACGTTGGGTGCCTCGGTGGGGAGGAATTCGGCAAGCGTGGACTTGGAGCTCTTGTACGAACAGTGTTCCGACCACTCCACGTTAAAGATATGCAGCTCGCAGAGGGTGGGATCGCGCCCGATCAGTTCCACGATGCGGCGCGCCTCGTAGGTTGTCAATCCCACTCCTAGAGCAGACAATTGTTGGGCAAGCTCGTTGTCATCAAGCTGCGAGACGGGTATGATCCTGTCATCTAATTGCATTGTTAACCTCTTGTGCAAGAAACTTCGTGCTTGTACAGCCGTGCAGCTACAAGTTCGGCATTTTGCCGGCAAACACCTTTATGGCTGTTTGCAAAAATGCGGATTTGTGGTATCATATATGCAGACAGGCTTGTGGGCAGACGGAGCCATGAGCACTGTGTGTCGGAGGAATGTCTGAGTGGACGATCCTGCTGACCCAGCGAGTACGATACTCCTGGGGAACCTGATCGCAATCGCAGTACTGCTGCTGACATCAGCCTTTTTTTCAGGGAGCGAAATCGGCTTCCTGGCGGTGGGTAGAGCCCGGTTGCGTGAACTGAGCGAGCAGGGGTGGTGGGTGGCGCGTGTATTGTTATTCATGCACGAGCGGCGCACGTGGGTGCTTGCCACCATCCTGGTGGGTATTACCGGGTCTAACTACTTCGCCGAGCATTTTGCCACCGAGCTGGGCATCTCCTACCTAGGCCCCACTGTCGGTCCCCTGGTAGCCTTTGTTGCCATCACCGCCGTTGTTTTGGTCTTCTGCGAGGTTTTGCCGATACAGTTTGCGCTGCGCCACCCTGAGCGCATAGCGCTGTGGGCGGCGTTGCCCATAACAATAGTATCGGTGCTACTGAGCCCCTTGGTGGCGGCTGCCTCGACTGCGGCGCGCGCTTTGCTGTGGCTGGTGGGAGGCCGCATGACCAACCTGCGCCCCTCGCTGACCGAGGAACAACTGCGCGCGATGATTGACCGGGGCGAGGAAGTGGGATCCATTCCGGCCGGCCAGCGGGAGATACTACACAGCGTACTGGATTTCGGCGACCAGACCGTCGCCGAGGTGATGACCCCTCGCGTGGACATGGTGTGTATATCCGAGGACGAGCCGCTGTCAGAGGCCCTCAAGCTGGGAGTGGAGCACAAGCACTCGCGGCTGCCCGTCTACAAGGGGACGCTGGACGACATCACCGGCATACTCTTTCTGAAGGACCTTCTCCCCTACCTGCGTTCGAACCAGATGGATATTCCTTGTCGGATGACGGCGCGGGCGCCGTACCATGTGCCCGAGAACCTGCCCGTCGACCAGTTGCTGCGGCAGATGCAAAGCCAGCGGCAGATGATGGCGATCGTCAAGGACGACTTCGGGGGCACGGCGGGGCTGGTGACCATCGAGGATGTGCTGGAAGAGATAGTGGGTGAAATCCAGGACGAATACGATACAGAGGAGCCGCCCATCCGGCCGGTGGGCCCCAAGGAGTTGCTGTGCGAGGCCGGCATCACGTTACGGGCGCTGCAGGAGCACGTCAGCGAGCAGTTGCCGGTACACGAGCACGATACTCTGGGGGGCCTTATAATGGACATTTGTGGGCACATTCCCCAGGCCGGAGAGCAGCTTACGTGGGGGAAGCTTGAGTTCATCGTGGAACAGATGGATGGGCCACGCATCAAGAGGGTGAGAGTGAAAGACCATGCCACGGAGCTACCGGACACGGCATCCGGATGAGCCATACGGTGCTTGACCTGCTTAGCGTAATCCAGTTACTTATCATAGCCGGCTGCGTGGCCGCAATTGCGTTTTTTTCACTCAGCGAGGCGGCGCTGGTTTCAATCAGCGAGGCTACCGTTCGGCGCTTGATGGACAACGGCAATCGGCGGGCTGCGGCCGTATACGAACTGATCAGGAGCGGTGAATACCTCAACACCCTCATCATCGGCTTCAATTCTTGCATTATCCTGTCTGCCACGATGATGACACTGCTGATGCATCGCCTGATGCCCGAGGGCGAGTCGTGGGAGACGGCCGTAGGACACATCGGGCTGCTGAGCATCATCCTGGTGGTGGCCGAACTGGCTCCCAAGACGTACGGCTCGGTGCACGCCGAGCGTCTGGCCTTACGTGTTGCCGGCCCGGTCAAGCGCATGATGCAGATCTTAGCGCCCTTCAGCGCGGTGCTCACCCATCTTGCCCGTGCCCTGCTGCGCGTTGCCGGGGTGGGGTTGCTGCCCGTGCGGCATCTTGTGACGCGCGACGAGATTATGGCGGCCGCCGATATCGGGGAGGAGGAGGGCATCGTCGCGCCCGAGGAGGGCGAGATGCTCGACAGCGTCATCGAAATGGCCGGCACCACGGTGCGCGAGATAATGACGCCGCGGGTGGAGATGGTTGCACTGCCGATTACCGTTTCCCTGGACGAGATCGTCAAAACCGCCGTGGACAGCGGCTATTCCCGCATCCCCGTGTACCGGGACAACATCGATCACATCTGCGGCATCCTGTACGTAAACGACCTGCTGAGGGAGTTTCGGGATGGCCTCAAGCCACTGGACCTGAGCAAGATACTTCGTGAGCCGTTCTTCGTACCCGAAAGCAAGCGGCTGTGGGAACTGTTGCGCGAAATGCGCGAGCGCAAGATCCACATAGCCATCGTCATCGACGAGTATGGCGGCACCGAGGGGCTTGTCACGATCGAGGATATTCTGGAGGAACTGGTAGGCGAAATCGAGGACGAACACGACACCCCCAGCCTGGAAATCCGGACCGTGGGGGAAAACGAGGCGCTCGTGGAGGCCAATACGCGCATCGAGCACGTCAACGAAGTCCTGGGCTTGGAGTTGCCCGACGAGGAACACGAGACGGTCGGCGGGCTGATGACGGGGTTGGTAGGCAACATTCCAGCGCCCGGGGAAAGCGTGCGCATCGGCGATGTTGAGCTGACCGTGGAAGAAGGCGACAGCCAGCGGCTGGAAACGGTGCGGGTCACGGTTCATGGGCACGGAACCTAGCCGCCGAGCGCCGGGCCCGGCTTTCACCTCCCACTGCCACGCTCCCCGCCTGTGGTCAATCAACCGCCGGGTAGCTGCCCAGCACCTTCAACAGCGAACAATGAGGGGCAAGTGCGTTCAGCGCCGCCTGGATGTGTTCCTGCTGGGTATGGCCCTCGAAATCAACGAAGAAGACGTACTCCCATAGGCGGCCGCGCGCGGGCCGGGACTGGATGAAGGTCAGGTTTATCTGGTGGGCGGCCAAGGGAGTGAGAGCGGCGTGAAGCGCGCCGCTTTTGTGTACGGTGCTGAACACGATGGAAGTCTTGTCGCGGCCGGTCGGCGGGCAATCCTGGTGGCCGATGACAAAAAAGCGCGTGCGGTTGGTCGCGGTATCTTGAATGTTGGCGAACAAGATGCGCAGGCCGTAGGCCTCGGCCGCCGCCTGCGGGCCGATAGCCGCCGCGTATTGCTCGCCGGCCGCCGCCATCGCCGCTGCTGCCGTGCTTGAGGTCTCGCGTATCTCCACGTCGGGCAAATGTTTCTGGATCCAGGCACGCGCCTGGGCGAGGGGCTGTGGATGCGAATAGAGGCGGCGGATTTCGGACAACTCGCAGTTTGCCATCAGGAACAGGTCCACGGGCACGTACAATTCCCCGCATATCTGCAGGTCATTGTCAAGCAGGCAGTCAATGGTTTCGGGTACTACCCCGCCCGTGGAATTTTCAATCGGCACGACGCCAAGGTCCGCCAGGCCGTGCTGGAGAGCATGGAAAATGTCAGTGATGCTGGGTGCCGCCAGCAACTGGGTGCTGTGGCCGAACTGCTGCAGTGCCGCCAGGTGAGAAAAACTGTACTCCGGCCCCAGGTAGGTGACACGCAGGGGCATCTGCAGTTTCCTGCAACCGGCGATGATTTCCCGGTAGATGGCTTCGACAGCCGCGGGGTCCAGGGGCGAGGTGTCCGAGCTGGTCAGGCGGCGCAGAATTTGCACCTCCCGGGCCGGGTCGTATACGCCGTTGGCTGCTTTCGCCTTCTGCCGGCCGATTTCAACAGCCAGTTGCGCGCGGCGCCGCAGCAACTGCAATATTTCATCATCAATGGCGTCAATCAGGCGGCGGGTATCTTCAACCGACATGTCAGCACCTCGCTTCATGGTTTGCGTTATGTTAGCACAACTGCGGCGTTCCGCAAAGAGCACCCGCGCTTGACGACACGGCATCCTCGCCGGCTCGCTGAACCGGATGCCTGCACGACACAGTCGCAGCCAGCGGGCGGGAACTGTCAAGCCGCGTGGATGTGTTGCTTACTATATAACCATCCGGCACGCCCTGACAGGTGCAGCCGGCAATATGTGCCCCAATCGCGGGCCGCGGAGCGGCCGGCGGTGCGGCCCGGTTTTTCAGCTTGCAATGATCATCGACTGCCACACACATTTGACAGGGAGCGAGGGGACGGCTCAGCAGCGGGCGGCACGGCTGCTGCACTACGCCGACATCCACGGGATAGACGTCGTGTGCGTGTCGATGGGAGCGAGGCTGGTCCCACAGCCCGCGCCGCAGCAGATTGTGGAGGCGAACGACTTCGTGCTTGAGGCGATCGCTTACAACCCCCGGCGGATAGTGGGGTTCTGCTACGTCAGCCCCGCCCACATCGAGACGTCGCTGGCGGAGATGGAGCGCTGCATCGCCAAGGGGCCGATGCGGGGCCTCAAGTCTTGGGTATGCCGGCGGTGCAGTGACCCGTCAATGGATCCGCTGTGTGAATACGCGGCCGAGCTGGACGTCCCGCTGCTGCAACATACCTGGGACAAGACCGTAGGGCAACTGGAGCACGAATCGCGGCCGCAGGACCTGGCGGAATTGGCGGCGCGGCACCCG
>JALGVG010000131.1 GCA_029819875.1 Candidatus Zipacnadia bacterium
GCGAGAACGACTGGGAGGCGTGGCCGAAACTGCGGGCGGCGCTGGGCGACCGGGTCCAAATCATGGGTGACGACCTGACGGTGACCAACGTCAAGTACCTGCAGCGGGCGATTGACGAGGCGGCGATAAACTCTATCCTGATAAAGGTGAACCAGATCGGGACATTGACCGAGACGCTGGAGGCCATTGACCTGGCGCGGCGCAACAACATGACGACCGTGATATCACACCGCAGCGGCGAGACCGATGACAGCACTATCGCTGACCTTGCCGTGGCCAGCAACGCGGGACAGATAAAGAGCGGAGCGCCCTGCCGGATGGACCGGGTGGCCAAGTACAACCAACTGCTGCGCATCGAGGAGGAACTGGGAGAGACGGGGCGCTACATCGGCCGCGACGTTTTCTTCAACCTGCCCTAGTCTGAGGCAGGGACAGTGGCAGGATGAGTGCGGGTGCGCAGTGTTGACAGTGCAGCAAGGGGGGCACTATAATGCCGGGCAGGGGTGCGCAGGCGGGCGTGATGACGCATGGCGGCAAGCGGCCGATGCAAGCAAGCGGCCGATGCAAGCAAACGGCCAGGCGCCATGCCGTGCAGGCGACAGTGGCGGCAGGACAGCATACAAGTTGCCCCGGTGTGTGTGAGAAGCGACCCTTCTAATGTGAGGGAAGGTACGTGGGGGCACTACATAGATTTCGGCGACTGCTGGGTTGGCTTTACCCAGGATTGGGAGTAAAGCGCTGGTACGGCGTGATACTGCTGGGCATCAGCGTCCTGGGGCTGGGAACGGTTCTTTTGTTCAACGAGTATGCGCTGGACCTGGTGGTTATCGCCCAGGGGGTGCGAACAGCAACCTTCTCGGGGCTGTTGCTGGTAATGGTGGGATTCGGGCTGGTGGTGATGGGCGTTCGGGGGTTGGTGCGGCGGGTCGCGCGCACCTTCTTGCCGCAGCAGGAGGAGCAGTTGCTGGAAGTCATGCTGCGCTCTGCCCAGCGGGACAGCGGGTTGCGCAGCGTGGTCATTGGTGGCGGGACGGGGCTGTCGGCGCTGCTGAGAGGATTGAAGTACTACACGAGCAACTTGACAGCGATAGCCGCGGTGTCGGATGACGGGGGCAGTTCAGGGCGGCTACGGGAGGAGCAAGGGGTGTTGCCGCCGGGAGATATCCGCAACTGCCTGGCGGCGCTGGCGGATCAAGAGCCGCTGATGACGCAGTTGCTGCAATACCGGTTCGACGGGGAGGCAGGCACGCTCAGCGGGCACAGCCTGGGAAACCTGTTGATTGCGGCCCTTACAGACCTGACCGGGGACTTTGAAACCGCAGTCAAGGAGATGGGGGCCATCCTGGCGATACGCGGGCGCGTGCTGCCGCCGACGGTGGATAACGTGGTACTGTGCGCCCAGTTGGCGGACGGCAGCATCGTGCGCGGCGAGACCGCCATTTCGGCGCGGGGTCCGGCCATCGAGCGCGTATTCCTCGACCCACCTGAGCCGCGGGCGGTACCGGAGGCGGTGGAGGCGATAAGGAACGCCGAGGTGGTAATCATCGGCCCGGGCAGCACGTACACGAGCGTGATACCGAACCTGCTGGTGCCGGGGATCGTGGAGGCGTTGAAGGAAACGCGGGCGATGCGCATATTCGTGTGCAACGTGATGACCCAGCCGGGGGAGACGGATGATTACACGGCGGCTGCTCACGTGGCTGCCATCCTCAAGCATGTCGGGGAGCCGATATTCGAGTACGTGCTGTTGAATTCGCAGCGGCCGGCCGCTGACGTGATGAAGAGATACGAGGCTACGGGGGCGAAATTCGTGGGGGTTGATGCCGCGGAGATCGCACGGTTGGGCTTCATTCCCATAGCGCGGGACCTGCTGTCGGAGGACGACTATGCGCGGCACGATCCGGGCAAGTTGGCGTCGGCCATCATCGAGCTGGTAGTCAGTGAGCGCCAGCCCGTCATTTGATGGGCCGAGCCGAAGGCGTGGGAGAGCGCGGCGGCGCGGTCAGAGATGATACAGTGATGATACGGCGTCCACTTTGAAGCTGGGCGCCGCGCAGTGTAAGCGGTAGCTTGCAAAAGGCATGTAAGGTTTTTAAGTTCCGCGGCAGATAGCTGCCGCGCATCATTGAGCGTACAGGAGGGATACAATTGGCAGTCAAAATCGGGATTAACGGGTTTGGTCGCATCGGCCGGCAAGTGTTCAAGGTCATACAGCAGCGGTTCAGCGAAGAGATCGAGGTGGTGGCAGTCAACGACCTGACCGATGACGCGACGTTGGCCCATCTGCTGAAGTATGATAGCATCTACGGCCGCTATCCGGGCGAGGTAAGCCATGGTGACCAGGAGTTGATCGTGGACGGAAAGTCCATCGTCAGCCTGGAAGAGCGCGACCCGGCGAACCTGCCCTGGAATGAGCTGGGAGTGGATATAGTCCTTGAATCGACGGGCATTTTTCGCGATGACGTCAAGGCGGGGTTGCACCTCAAGGCCGGGGCCAAGAAGGTGATCATCTCAGCGCCGGCCAAGGGAGACGTGAAGACACTGGTGCTGGGGGTCAATGATCGCACATACCGGCCCAAGCAGCACCACATCGTATCCAACGCCTCGTGCACTACTAACTGCCTGGCTCCGATGTGCAAGGTGCTCAATGACGAGTTCGGCATCGTCCGGGGCCTGATGACCACCGTACATAGCTACACCAACGACCAGCGGGTACTGGACCTGCCGCATAAGGACCTGCGGCGCGCGCGGGCGGCGGCGATGAATATCATCCCGACCACCACAGGGGCGGCGGCCGCCATCGGGCTGGTAATCCCGGCCTTGAAGGGGAAGATGGACGGCTACGCACTGCGCGTACCGACGCCTACCGGCTCGATCGTGGATTTGACCGTGGAGCTGAAGAAGAGTGCGAGCGAGGAGGACATCAACGCGGCGTGCAAGTCCGCTTCTACGCAGGGCTCGCTGGCACCGTGCCTGGATTATAGCGAGGAGCCCATCGTGCTGGCCGACATCCAGGGAGAGCCGGCCTCGTGCATCATTGATGCGGGCTTTACCCGGGTGGTCCGGCGCAACTTCGTGAAGGTATGCGGATGGTATGACAACGAGTGGGGTTATTCCAACCGCACTGCTGAACTGATCAAGATGATTGCCGACAAAGGCGGCTGGTAGTTGCACAGTGGACGGGCGGAGGGGAGTAAAATACTTGCGAGGAGAGATCGGCTGTGGACCGCAAAACACTTGCCGATGTTGACCCTAGTGGTAAGTTGTGCTTTGTTCGGGTTGACTTTAATGTGCCGTTGGAGAACGGCAAGATTACGGACGACACGCGCATTGTCGCCGCATTGCCGACCATCCAGCGGCTACGCGACGCAGGGGCGAAGGTGGTGCTTGCCTCTCACCTGGGACGCCCCAAGGGGAAGCGGGCGGACAAGTACTCGCTGCGTCCTTGCGCAGAGCGCCTGCAACAGCTGCTGGATTGCCCGGTGAAATTCCTCGATGATTGCATTGACAGCAGCTATGCCGAGGTCAGCAAGGCGGTCGACGGCATGGCGGCCGGCGATGTCATCCTGCTGGAAAACACCAGGTTTCATGCCGGCGAGGAGTCCAAGGACGAGGCGGAGATGAAGGCCTTTGCCGAAAAGCTGGCCTTGGGGGGCAAATACGAGCTGTACGTAAACGATGCCTTCGGTACCTGTCACCGCAAGCACGCCTCAATGTACGGAGTGCCCCAGTTCGTGGAAAACTGCGTGGCCGGGCTGTTGGTGGAGCGCGAGGTGACGATGCTGGGTCGGCTGCTTGAGGCGCCACGCCAAGGCTTCGTGGCGATACTGGGCGGGGCAAAGGTTGATGACAAGATCGGTGTCGTCAAGGCGTTGCTGCCCAGGGTGGAAAAGTTGCTTATAGGAGGGGCGATGGCGTGGGCGTTCCTGAAGGCCCGTGGCACGGAGATCGGCGAGTCGCTGTGCGTGCCCGAGAGCCTGGCGGCTGCCGAGGAGATCCTGGCCACGGAGGGCAAGCACCTGCATAAACTCGTGCTGCCGGAGGATGTGCACATGAAGCGCGTCAACGCCGGCGGCGGTGAGATGAAGTATGTGCCGTACTTCCACATCCGGCCCGGATGGAATGCGCTGGACATCGGCGTGCAGACGAGGCAACGTTTCTCGGAAATCATTTCCAAGGCCAAGAACGTCTTCTGGAATGGGCCGATGGGTTACTTCGAGAAGCCGCCGTTCGACGAGGGGACACTGGCTGTCGCCCAGGCGGTGGCCGCCTGTACGGGCTACACGGTGGTAGGTGGAGGCGATTCGGTGGCCGCTGTGACGCACATGGGCCTGGCCGAGAAGATAGACCACGTTTCCACCGGCGGTGGCGCATCCCTGGAGTTCATCGAGGCGGGCGGCAGGCTGCCGGCCATAGAAGTGCTCGACCCACGGTAGCACCAGTCATTCTGCATAGCATGGAGGTAAACAATGCGAACACCGATAATGGCCGGAAACTGGAAGATGAACTGTGACAACGAGGAGGCGGCGGCACTGGCAAAGGGAGTAGTGGACGCCGTGGGGCAGGTCGCGGATTGCCAGGTGGTACTGTGCCCGCCGGCGACGGCGTTGACGACAGTGGCCGAGTGCATCAAGGGCTCCAAGATCCAGTTAGGGGCACAGAACATGTTTTGGGAGGAGAAGGGGGCGTTTACGGGCGAGCTGTCAGCCAAGATGTTGCTGTCGTGCGGCTGCAGCTTCGTCATAATCGGCCACTCCGAGCGGCGCGGGCGGTTCGGTGCCGTTGCGGAGGACTTCACCGAGGAGTTGCGCCGCGTCTTCGGCGACACGGATGCCAGTGTCAACCGCAAGCTGAAGGCGGCGCTGGCCGCCGGGCTGACGCCGATCGTGTGCGTGGGCGAGCTGATCAGTGAGCGCCAGGCGGGGATGACCGACGCAATCGTCAGCGACCAGGTGCGCGCCGCCCTTGACGGCGTGGAGGCGGACGCACTGCCGGACATCGTCATTGCCTACGAACCGGTGTGGGCTATCGGCACCGGCGAAGTGTGCGATGCCCAGGAGGCCAACCGGGTATGCGGGCTGATCCGCAAGGTCGTCGGGGACATCGGCGGCGCAAGCCGGGCGGAGGCGATGCGCGTACTGTACGGCGGTAGTGTCAAGCCAGATAACATTGACGAGCTTATCGCCCAGCCGGAGATTGACGGAGGGCTGGTGGGCGGTGCCTCATTGAAGGCGGACAGCTTCGCGGCGTTGGTGAATGCGGCCGCCAAGTAAGCAGTGCAGAGAGCAGCCGGCGACGTGGCTAGGGCGCAGGGGCAAGGCCGTGTTGAGCGGCGAGCAACTCCGCTACGTGGCGGACGGGGCGTTGCCAGCGGCGTCGGCGGGCTCCGTAGGAAAGCTGCATGATGCAGGCCGGGCAGGCCGTGGCCACCAGGTCGGCCCCGGTCTCGGCGATGCGGTCGAGCTTCCTGTCGAGAATGGCAAAGGACATCTCCGGGTGGGTGAGGTTGTAAGAGCCCGCCGCCCCGCAGCACCAATCCGCCTCGCGCATCTCCCGTAGTTGAAAGCCACCTGCATCCACCAGTAATTGACGTGGTTGCTCGGTAATTCCTTGGGTGCGGCACAGGTGGCAAGGGTCGTGGTATGTGACCGTCGTGCCCGCCGAGATAGGCTTGGGCAGGGACAGCCGGGCCAGGAGTTCGGTGAAGTCGCAGGTGCGCGAGGCCAGGTCAGCCGCCCGCTTGTCGTCGGGCAACAGGTGGGGATATTTCTTCAAGAAGGCGCTGCAACTGCCGCACTCAGTCACCAGCACGTCGAAGTCGAACCGGGAAAAGATGTCCAGGTTCTGACGAGCCAACAATCGGGCTGCTTCCATGTCACCGTAGGACCAAGGAGGCAGCCCACAACAGTTATTGGCGGTGACGGTAATGTGGCAGCCGGCCTTGGACAGCAGTGCAATGGCCGCTGTGCCGGGGTCGGGCACTTGGAAATTGGTGGCACAGCCGACAAAGTAAAGGACCTTCGGCCCGGTGGCATGTTCAGGTTCGAGTTGCCAGGCACAAACGCCGCCGTCATTGTGACGAAGCGGGCGAAACCCCATGTGCGGCAAGCGATCACGAAGGAAAAGGCGCGGAACCGTGGGTGCTAGATTGTCGGCGGTTTCCAGCCCGGTGCTTATCCAGCGCAGCACTCGCAACCAGCGGGCGATGCCGGCTATGCCGCTGCGCTTGCTGAAAGACAGTAGGCGCACGAGGCGGGCAAGACGCTGAGGATAGGGCAGCAACTTGTGAAAGATGTAGCGTTGGATGGCCGGCTGCCCGTACCTGGCATGGTAGGCCTCGCGCGCGCGTACCATCAGCTCGTTGGTCTGAACGGCACCGAAGCAGTCAACCGTGCAGGCCCCGCACAACAGGCAGTCGAAGAACGGCTGCACCATCTGCGGCATGAATTCGATCCGGCCGGCGACAAGCTCCCTGAGGACATGGTTGCGCCCTCGTGCCACCTGGATCTCAGAGCGCTCGACGCGGTAGGTGGGGCAACTTTGCATGCAGTAGCCGCACCTGTTGCAACGGTTCAATTCCTCTTCGATGAATTGCAGATCGCGCATCCTTGTTCGCCCGGTTACAGCTCGCTGGTGAACTCGCTTGGCAAGATACCACGAGGGTCGAATGCTTCCTTGAGTTGTCGGCAAAGTTGCAGCGCGGTGCCTTGCGGCGGACAAGCCAGCCCCCGGGGAGTGGGAGACAGCCAACCGGCGTGGCCGCCGTGCTGCTGCGCCAAGGCGGCGACCCGAGAATGGTAGCCGCGCAGCCCCAGCTTGCTGAGCACCGCGCAGTGCACCAGGCCCAGGCCCGGTGCGGCGCGCAAGGGCACTTGAGAATCCAAGGCACTTACCCGGGCGGCGAACGCCACGGTGTCGGCAGGTGGGCAGCTTGCCTTCAATACCGGGGGCCTGAGGCCGGTCGTATCCAGGTCAGTCACACGCGCCCACAGTTGCATG
>JALGVG010000009.1 GCA_029819875.1 Candidatus Zipacnadia bacterium
GGCCGGGCGCAGCCTGTGAGCAAATAACAGTTCCGGATTCGGGCCGTGCAGTCCCCTATAGCGTGCAAAACAGGGGGTGACCCTAGGGTCACCCCCCAAATGAAATGGCGACTGACGCGCAAGAACATCGCGGATGAAGGGACAACCGTAGATGCGGCTTACAGAGGTCGGCAATCAAGCATGACACAACCACTCTGCAATACCGGGAGGTGGGAACCAGTGAAGCAAACCAGTTTGTCCGAAGCTGTAGGACGCAAGTACCCGGAATGGATCGTGATGGTCGTCTCCCGTGATGCCAAGGGCCAGCCGAACGTGATGCCGGCCGGCTGGGGGATGATATGTTCAGGCGAGCCGCTGTACGTGGCGGTGGCCATCGGCTACAGCCGCTACACCTATGAGTGCATTCACCAGACCGGTGAGTTCGTGTTCGCGTGGGCGGGCGAGGGCCAGGAGCAACTGGTTGACCAAACAGGGACGACCAGTGGGCGCGACATCAACAAGTTCGAGCAGTTCAACATATCCTGGAGTGAGCCGGCGGCTACCAACGTGCCGCTGCTGGAGGGCGCGGCAGCCAACCTGGAGTGCAAGGTCGTCCACGAGTACGAGTCAGGTGACCATGCGATATTTGTGGGGCAAGTCGTGGCCGCGCACGTCCCTGACAAGCCCATCCGCAAGCTGGATAACTTCAACGGCAACTACGCGGTCGCCAAGCCGCTGTAATCGGCTGCCTTTGCCGTTCCGCCCTGTCTCTATCCGCACAGCCGGAGGCAAGCCACCGCCAGAGACGCTTCAGCCTGGGGTTAAGAAGCGGCAGGCGAACCTTGATGCGCCGGCCGGCCGGTCAGCACTGCGATGCCGGCCGGCGGCAGCTTGAGCACAACGCAACCGTTCACCACGCTGAGTTGAAGATGCTCCAGGTGCTTGCCCTCCAGGCGCGTAGCCCTGCGCTTGTCGCGCATGATGGCGTGTTGCCATTTCTCGGCGCGGTCCTGTGGCGCGCGAATGGAAAGCCGGTCGTTCCACAGCACTGATACGTGGCAGGTGCCGTCGGCGAGAAAGGCGGGCGCCTGGATGGTAATCTCCGCCGGGCGCCACGGGTTCCAGTTGATGAGCACCAGCCCGGCCTTCTGTGCATCGGCGAATGCCCAGGCCCGCAACGCCGGCGCCCCAGCTCCCAATGACTTGTATGCCAGCCGCGGGCTGTTGACCTCGACAGAGTACAGGCGGCCCCTGAGGTTGCCAGAGAGCAGTTTGAAGGCTTCGCCGGCCGGGAAATGGCCGATTGGCGGGTCGAGGGCGGTCAGTTCCCAGTGCCAGGCGTAAGCCGCCCAGTATACAGCGATATCGGCGCCCTGTTCGGCAAACTGGAGCAACTGCGTGGCAATGACAAGCGCCTGCCCCTGCCCGTACATGAGGGGGTCGTTTCCTGCGATGTTGTACTCGGTGAAGGCCAGGCCTTTGCCCGTGCCACGCAGCGGCCGGACGAGATTCTTTTCAAGCCAGCGGCGCTGGCGCTGCAGGGCTATGTCATAGGCCACCAGAAGCCGGTCATACGCAATGGTGCGGTACTCGGCAGCGGACAGAACCGGCGCCGGGAAGTACTCCTTCCACCAAGGGTCGAGGTCCTCGGTGCATGCGTGGCAATAGGGGTGGAAGGTGAGCATATCGAAACTGTCGCCGGCCAGCTCCAGGAGCCTTCGATTCCATGCCGCGTCCCCGCCGGTGGCCAGGATCACGATGCCGGGATCGGCAGCGCGCATCTGTCGGGCGAACTCGCGGACCAGTTGCGCGTAGCGCTCTACGGGCATCAGGGTGTCGCGCAAGCCGCACTCCTCGTTGCCTATCTCCCAGTATCGCACCCGGGATCCACTGGCCTTTGCAGCCGCAACCCATTCTGCGGCGTACCCTGCGGCGATGGCCGTGAGCCGGGGGAAGTCTTCCCACACGTAGCGGTAGCGAGCCTGCTACGGGTCGTAGGCGACCAGCGTCGCCACCTGCGCAAGGGGCGTAAAGCCCCATTGGCGGCACATGCGCAGGTACTTGTCGCCATCGAAGAAGTATGGCCTGTAGTCCTCTCGATGCCAGGGACGAGACTGGTCGAGCGCCCGGTACAGCGCCAGCGTGTCGCTGACCGAGTTCCAGCGGAAGCGGTGCCCGTCATTGCCCGAACCGGTGCGGATGAGGGTAACACCCAGGTCCTTGAGCACGCCCCAAGGATCGGTATTACCTGCCAGTTGCTTGTATGCCTGGGGGTAGTTGTGTGCCAGGTGGGACCGGCGGTAGGCTGGATCGGCTTCATAGGTGTCCCATCCCACCGCGGTACCGAAAAGCAGGGAGGAGATGCGGCCGCCCGGACGCACGCCCACCTCGACGCAAGCACGGTACGCGTCGTCCGTCGCCACATTTTCGCCTAAAGGTGCAAGCACCAGTAAGATGAGGGCTGAAAACAGGATGCCACGCGTCGGTTTCATCGGGCCTCGATCACTACCTGTCTGTGGTATTCGGGGACCCGGGTTTACGGCAGGCGCAGTTGCCGGCGGCCGGTCGTGCCGACCTGGCCCGCGGGTCGGACGGTTCGCCCTACGGCTCCCAGCCGAAGATATCATAGGCATTGCGCCAGTAGAACCGCTCGCGCGTCTGCTCAGGGATCTGCAGGTAGTCCATAATCTCCTCGGCCGCCGGCAGCCATACGGAGATCGGCGGGTTGTCCGTGCCGAAAACCATCTTGTCGAAATACTGCAGCGCCAGGTTCTCTTCTGGGTCGCTCATATCCGCGCCGGGGAAGGGCGCCATCGCTTTCTTGATGAGACTGCGGTGGCGCCTGCCTCCGCCTCCCCCGCACATGTCAAAGTAGACGTTGGGCATCTTCAGCAGCAGGGCGAGGGCTTCCTCGGCATGCGGCAAGCCGAGGTGGGCGCCGATGATCTTGAGGTTGGGGAACGAGCGTGCGATGCGATCAAGCCGGAAAGGGCGCATGTAGTCTGACGAGGTGCGCATCCGCCGGTCGCTGGCTTCAAGCTGGGCGACCCAGCCGGTATGAAACAGGATGGGCATCTGGAGCTGTTCGGCACGCTCGTAAAGCGGCATGTAGCGGTCGTGGTCGTACGGGTGGGAGGGGGACTCAAACTTAAGGCCTTCGAAGCCCAGCTCTTTGAGCCGGTCAATGTCGTCCGGACAGCCCATCTTATGGCCCAGTTCCACGGAGCCCATGCCGACGATGATGTCAGGGAATTCGCGCATCCACTTAAGGACGCCGTCGTTGCCCAGGTAGGTACCATTGGGCGGCTGCCAGAACTCTGAATCAGCCAGCGCGCACCACTTCACGCAGCCCCACTTCTCCCATTCACGTACCCGCGCCGGCACATCGGTGTCAACGTGGATGTGAGTGTGGATATTGACCAATCTGCGGGGTTTCATTTGCGGTTCCTCCAATGGGTGGTTGCCCAGGCCGGCGGCAGGGCCACCGACGGGCCCGTCCCGCCTAGTCGAGGTCGGAGAGCGTCTTGGCGGCGAGCGCGGCCATGTCGTCGGCAATCACGTTTGCGACGCGTTCGCCCAGTTCCCGCGAGGCGTAAAGCCGGGGGTCCTTGCCGAACACATGATGAAGCGGTGTATCCGGATCCCTGTCCAGGCGCGAGAGGTCCACCAGGTCGGGGCGCACGTACCACAGGATAGAGGTCTCCCAGTGGGCAGCATGATCACTGGTATAATTCATCGCGTCGCCGAATTCCATGTCGTTGGAGCCAATGACATGCAGGCGGCCTGGGCCGGCGTTGTACTCGGCCGCAACCTGCTTGACCAGCTGTATCTGCTCGCCGCAGGTATGGCCGGTGACGAGCATCGCGGCGCGGAACCCGACCTCCTCGGCCTTCCGGCAGACCTCGAGCAGAATCGCCCTCAGCAGCTCCGGGCTGGCGCGCAAGCCGCCGTCATGTTCGTACTTGGGGTCGAAGTCGGCAAAGCCGGGGATGCCGAAGAAGATAGGGGGGAAGACGATGCCACCGCTGCGCTGGGCAGCCAGGCGGCACAAGTTGGCCATCTTGATGGCATCATTTCCGATGGCCAGGTGCTCGCCGTGCCACTCCAGGGAGCCAATAGGCACATACAAGAACGGAAACTCCTCCAGGCGCGCGGCAAACTGATACGGCAACAGGTCGCTCCAGTCTACCACCGGCGCGGTAAACGGTGAGTTCATCAGCAAACCTCCAGGATAAGAGTAGGGCCGATTATCAGGCCCGCCGCGATGCCTGCCAGATGGCTTCAATCAGCTCCAGGTCCCTGACGCCCTCCTCGCCGTTGGGGCCCGGCTCGCTGTCATTGAGTATGCAATCAACGAAGTGCGACACCTCGCGGTGGAAGCGATGGTCGGCAGGCAGCTCATACCATTCGTGGACCCAGCCCCGATCGGCCAGCTTGTAGCGCAGACCGCCCCGCTCATAGTCAACCACAGCCGTACCCTCGCTGCCGTATAATGCACAGAGGGCGGCTCCGCCGGTCACGTCGAAGCTCAGGTTAATAGTGCCGGGTACGCCCTCTTGGGTGCGGATCAAGGCCCAGACCTCGGTGGCGTCGGTAATGTCCTCGGAGGGAGGATTTACCACTGCAAAGACATCCTGCGGTTCGCCGACCAGGTAGCGGAAAAAGTCCACCGCATGTGAGCCGTTGTCCAGAAGAACGCCGCCTCGATCCTTGTAGGAGGGATGGCGGGTGACGAAGGCGTTGTAGTAACCCTTCAGGCGGCCGAGCTTGCCTTCGTTCAACAGCGCCTTGGCCCTTATGACAGGCTCGTGGAAGCGGTGGCAGACGGCCACCATCAACTTCTTTCCGCACTCGCGGGCCACCTGCACCATGGCCCGGCCCTCGGCGGCCGTCATGGCCAGCGGCTTTTCGCAAAGCAGATGGGCGCCCGCCTGCAGGGCCTGGATGCCCAATTGGGCGTGGCTGTGCGGCTGGGTGCAGAGGGCGATGATGTCCAGTTGCTCGGCATCCAGCATCTGTTCCTGGCCCGGGTAGGGCTTGCAACTCCAGTGCGCGGCGAAGGCCTCGGCCTTGGGGAAGTCAATGTCGCAGCAGGCCACCAGCCGGGTGTTTTCATTGGCCTGCAGCACGCGCGCGTGCTCGTGTGCAATGCCACCGGTGCCGGTGATTCCGACCTTCAGTTGATTACTCATCGTCCCTTGTCTCCGTTCTCAGTGTACAAGTGGTGATCAAGCCCAGCGGACGGCGTCGTACCTGGGAATGACCAGGTCTGACATATCGTCGTTGCCAGGGCAGGAGCGAAGTCAGACAGAGGCTTGCGACCCTAGCAATGTATTGCCATTGTCCGCGGTGCGCTCGACCCGTGTATATGTTATTCCCCCGGTCAAAGGTTACATCCTCCGCGCAATCAAACTCACTATGCCGGCTCTGCCTGGCGCAACCCCCGGCGCTTGGCGGTGGCGCGGATTGAGCCGGATTGGCAAGTAATCGTCGCGCCCTGCGGGTGGCGCCACGCAGCCGGCAATGACCGGCTGATCGCCGCGATCAAGGCTGGCCGGGCAAGCCGTCGGCAAACGAGTCACGGAGAGCGGTGCTCTCGGCTCCACTCGGGCCAACTACTTGCACAGGTTACGGCCAGGCGGAAACTGCGTCAAGGCTCGGGCGCATTGTACGGCGTGGTGACCAGAGGCTGCTTTACTGTGCCGGCAAAGGGAGGACGGTACGGCTTGCTCATAGAAACACAATCAATCGGCTTTACCTATCACAGCAACAGGAGACAAATGAGCGATGAAACGACAGTGCCTGTTGCTCGCATTCGTGGCAAGCGCAGTGTTGGGGATGGCGACGGCCCAGCAAGAACAGTTCGACCCCAGGCGTTATCCGTACTATTGGGAGGGAAGGGGCACCAAGGACCCGGGGGCGTGGGACGGCGAGGCATTCAGGAGGAAACCGCCGGGAGCGTGCGCACACGTGTGGTGGTTTGGCTTCAAGCTGGAGCCGGGCTATTACGAGGTTCACGTTCGAGCCAGGGTGGACGAGGGTTTTGAGGGTACGTTCCACCTTGTGTTGGTGGACACAAGTGGTGACAAGGAGCGGGTAGTAGATTTC
Organism: Candidatus Zipacnadia bacterium; assembly: GCA_029819875.1. Classification (GTDB taxonomy): domain Bacteria; phylum Armatimonadota; class Zipacnadia; order Zipacnadales; family Zipacnadaceae; genus JALGVG01. The sequence continues at coordinate 6,088 of JALGVG010000009.1, forward strand.
GTGTCCCGGACCAAGAGGGTAAGTGTGAAGAACACGGAGTACCAGGATTTGTACGCGGGGACGTTCTACTATGACGGCTCGTATCCGTTTCGCTTGAGCGATTACAGCACGAAAGGGATCTATATTGACTGCTTGTACTTAAAGCCGGTGGCCCGCACGCAGATACGCGACCCGCAGTTGCCGCCGCTGCCCACCTACCAAGCCCCGCGCGTGCTGCAACCACCCTGTATAGACGGACGGCTGGATGATTGGTCACGCGTGGAGCCAGTGGCGCTGGGGCACGAGGGCGACCAGGTACGAATGCACGGCTACAAGGGGACCGCGGACTGTAGCGGGCGGCTGTATATGGGCTGGGATAGGCAGAATCTGTACGTGGCGTGCGAGGTGATCGATGACGTACACTTCCAAAGGTGTGAGGATGAGAGACTAGGGCAAATGTGGGAGCAGGATTCGATACAACTGGGATTCGACCCGGGGCATGACACCAAGCTTGCGAGGTTTGACGAGCGCGACTTCGAGTATGGCGTGGCACTGACAGCGCGGGGGGCGCGGATGTTTCGCTGGTACGCGGCCGGTGGGCAGTTGCCGGAGGGCCGGGTTGATAGCTGCCCGATGGCGGTCGTGCGTGACGAGCAGGCCAAGTGCACGGTTTACGAATTCGCCATACCGTGGCACGAGCTGTTGATGGACCCGCTGCAGACACGTAAAGTGGGCTTTGACATTATCATCAATGACAACGATGGGCAAGGGCGCAAGGGATGGGTGCAATGGACAAGCGGCCTGGGTGAGACAAAGGACCCGACCAACTGGGCGGTAGTGACATTGATAGACGCGCCGTCCACGGCAGGGGCACACGTTAAGGTGTGGCTGGTGGCGGCGACAGAGTACAGCACCCAGAAAACAGCAGAGGTGAAACTGCACATCTGGAGCGCGCGCCCTTATGCAGCCGCGCGTGCCGTACTGTCGGTGCGCGATGAAGGCGGCCGAGTGGCACAAAGCCGCCAGGTAGAAGCTGCGATCAAGGCAGGAGAGACCGGCATCGTGTTCCCGGTCAAGCTGAAGGATCTGGAGAACGGCCACTATACGTTGCAGGTGGTCGTCAGAAACGAGGACGGGACAGAGCTGGGGAGGGCAGAGTTGGCATTCCTGAAGGCCGATGCATCACGATTGCTGCAGCAGATGGCGGCGGTAAGAAGGCAGGCCCAAGAGGTGCGGCAGATAGTGGAGAGGCTGAGGCAGGCCGGGATCCCTTATGAATATGTGCTTACTTCGGCGGCGGTGGCTGATGCGTTTGATGCCTTGGTGAGCGGTGACATTGAGGCCGGACGCCTGACGCGGGCGGAAACGGAGCTGAGCAAGCTACAGCAGATGCTGACGCGGGCCAAGAAGCGTGGTGAGGACCTTCTGAGGCACCCCGAAGACGCGAAGCCTGTGCCGGCGGTGGACATGGGGGCGGTGGCACCGCGGGCGGGAACCTTTTATGCCGGCAGCCATGAATGCCTGATGTTGGGATTGATGGGGTGGCACTACTGCCGCGGGATCATGCCGTTGGCCAGCGAGATGGGGTTCAACTGTGTCGGCGTGGTGGGGCCATATGCTTCGGATATCCTGCCTGCCCCGGGGGTTGTGGACAGCGGGTGGGCGGCGATGGTTGACGAGATGCTGGAGAACGGGCGGCGGTATAACCTGGGCATTTGGTGGCACATGAGCCCCGAGCAAATGCCCAAATGGGCAGTGGATGATGAGCCGCGATGTGGCCTGTCAGAAACCTGGCGGAGCATCAACCGAAAGTTTCTGGGGTGGTTCTGCCGGCGGGCCCGAAACTGCCCCCAACTGCTGGGCATTGTTATCAACGGTGAGGGCGGCCATAGCTTCACCGATCATCCGCTTTACATCGCCGAGTTTCGTAGGCGCATGATGGCGAAGTACGGCAGTATCGAACGACTCAACGAGGAATGGGGGAGCGAATACAGTAGTTTTGAGGAGCTAACCTATCCGACCGAGCTTGAGAGCCGGGCGAGCTGGTACGACCTGTGCCGGTTCAACCAGGATATGTTGACCGAGTGGCTGGCCTGGAAGACGAGGTTTATCCACCAGCAGGCACCGGACGTGCTCACGTATGCGCTCCCTTCGGTGCTGACAGCGGACGACCCGACCGATTTCTCTGACGGCTGGGACCACGAGGCGGCGATGAGTGTGCTGGACGTACTGGGCGGTGACGGAGGGGTCAACTACACGGGCAATGACCCCGGAGCCAGATATGCCATGAGCACCCTGGGATATTTGTGGTGGATGGAGCTATTGCGTTCGTACGACCAAGAGAAGGCGTTGTATGACTGGGAGTACCACACGACCATCCAGCACCAGAACTACCCGCCGCAATACTGCCGGGCTCATACAATCCAGGCGATGCTGCACGGCCAGGATGCGGCGACGCTGTGGGTGTGGGAGCCGAACCATAGCGAATCGCGACTGGTCGAAGACCCGTTGGTGCTGGAGAGCTACGGTCAGACCGCCCTGGATCTTCGGCGGTTGAGCCATGTAATTGCTTCGTTTGGGCGGCCGCAGTCGCAGGTCGCGATACTGTCAGCAATCTCATCGATGCCTGACGCCGGTCACCACCAGGGTTACATCAGTGCCTACATCGGCAGTTTCTTCTTGGATGCGCCGGTGGACTTCATCACCGAGCGCCAGATTGCGGCGGGTCGGCTGGCGGGCTACAAACTGCTAATCGTCCCGGACGCGGTGCACTGCTGGGATAGCACCTACAAGGGCATCTTGGCATTCGCATTGATGGGGGGCAAGGTGCTGGCAACCGAAGGGTCGCTGACGCGCGATGAGCACGACGGTCACCGCTCAGCAGCGGCCTTGTACGCGCTGGACAGTGTTCGGACTATCAAGCCGCGCCTGAATGCCGACGGGTATGCACAGATACTGGACGATGTCTACCGCTGGGCTGGTATCAGGCGCCCGCTGAGAGTGCGAACGGCTTCAGGGGAGCCGGTAACAGGAGTGGATTTCCGCTGCAAGAGGATAGACGGCAAGCTGCACTGCTACCTGATCAACATGAACAAGCAGCCGGTGCGGGTGAGGCTGATCGGGGAGCGGGAGCCGGGGACGGGCTACGACTTGCTGGCGGGTGAGCAGGTCAAGTTCCCGCTGCAGTTGGAGCCGCTGGATGTGCGCATCATAAGGCTGGAGCAGTGAATGATAGGGAGCCGACCGGCGGTCGGCTCCCTGGCGTGTCCGGTGGGTTGAGCGGCAAGGCAGCGGCGTCAGTCCAGGTGGATAACCTGGCCGGTTTCGGAGCTTTCGTACAGGGCGAGGATGACCTGGACCGCGCGCCGGGCCTCGGGGCCGTTGATGGTCGGTTCGCGGTCCTCCTCAATGGCCGCGATCACGTCGCTGATTTGCTCGACATGGGCGGTGACAGCGGGGCCGACATTGCCGGCGTCGGGCGTTGAGGCTCCTCCCTTGGCCTCGGTGAAGCCGGGGCCGTAGATCTCTTCTTCACCCTCAATCTGCCACAGTTGGATGGTGTCGTCGCCGGTGGCGTAGATATTCCCCTTGGTGCCGTGCAGTTCAAGCCTGGCGGGAAGGCCGACATAGGTACAAGTCGTGCCCTGGATGATGCCGTGGGCGCCGTTTGCGAACTTGAGGACGCCGGTTCCGATGTCCTCGACCTCGATGTCATGATAGAGGTGGTCGGCGAAGCCGGCCACGGCTTTGACCGGTCCCATCATCCACAGCAGCAGGTCGACGAAGTGGATACCCTGGTTCATGAGGGCACCGCCGCCGTCCATGGCCTTGGTGCCTTGCCAGCGGCCGCCGCCATAGTAATCACGAGAGCGGAACCAGGGGATGAAGCAACTGCCGTACAGCAAGTCGCCCAGGCGCCCCTCGGAGACGGCGGCCTTGATGCGCTTGTACAGCGGGTAGCTGCGTAGCTGGTGAGTGGTGGCCAGCTTGACGCCGTTGCTGCGGCAGGCTTCAATGAGGCGGTCGATGTTTTCCAGCGTAATGTCGATGGGCTTGGTAGTGATAACGTGTTTGCCCGCTTCAGCAGCCTGGATGCCGATCTTGGCATGCAGGCCGCTGGGGACCACGATATTGACGATGTCTATGTCGTCACGCGCCAGCAGCTCGGCAACATCGGTGTAATATGCACATCCATACTGGTCGGCCTTGGCGCGAGCCGCCTCCTCTCTGACGTCGCACACTGCAACAAGCGCAGCTTTCTCAATCTGCTTGATGGCCTGAATGTGAGTGTCAGAAACCGCACCACATCCTATGACACCAAAGCCATAGCAAGATTTTTCCTCGGACATCGTCACACCTCCCGGGAGTCAGTGGAACAGCACGAAGACATTGATTGGTGATAGATACTATTCGGCGGGGGAGGGATGATTCCTGCCTGTGGGGCGGAGAATAATTATATAGCCACACTAGGGAACTTTTTGGGGTTGAAAAACGTCACTAGGAATGACAAATGGGCGAGGCGTCTGTCAGCCAGGTCATATGAAGGTTCCACCCTCCCTCCTTCACATGCCGTACAAGACGCCTCGCCTCCCCACACGCGATGAGGCGTTGAAAAAGGAGGTGAGCGGGCATGACCAGCTTATGGTGGACCACAATCGCAGTATTCTTGTTGATATTGATGGTGCAAGCAGCCGGATGGTGCCAGACTGCGGCGCTGCAACCGGTCAGCGTTCGCAGTGGAGACGATGCGGTGGTTGAGCTGCTGCCGCTAAAATATGCCAACCCGGCGTTGATTGCTGCATTATTTGGCGGCCAGGTGATTGACCCCAATGCGTTCCGGGTGGGATATAGGCGGCCAACCAGCCTGGCGTACGGGAGGAGCTCGTACGGCTACGGAGGTTACGGCTACCAGCAGCCACGCAGGATCGGCGGATACTCCGGGTACGGCAGCGGCCCGGGATATGGCTATAGTTACGACGTAGGCCCGCGCGGATACTACGGATACGGTGCGGCGGGGTACGTGTCCCCGTACGCCGGCCGTTAAGAGAATTAGATAATCAAAACCCAGGTACGTCTGAAAGGCGCCCTTCTGCAGAAGGGCGCCTTTTTGGTTTACTTGTGCGTGGCGCGAGAGGGCATCATGCTTGCGGCAAGCGCGGCAGAGGGACGGTCAGAGAGTGGTTGGGCCGGCGAGGGAAGTCTTCATGCGGCCAAGGCGAAATACAAGGAGATGAAGAAATAGGCAACTGGACAGGGGAGCCGCCGGCTTGGGGCCGGTCCGTGAAGTGGATGCGGATTAATTTGTAGATACAGGAGGCAACGCTATGCCACAGCAGATTGGAGTTGCGGTGATAGGGATGGGGGTGATGGGGGAGCGCCATGCGCAGGTGTGGAATGAATTGCCGTATACCCGCGTGGTAAGTGTCTATGACGTAATTGCAGAGCGCACAGCGGAGTGCGCCGAGCGGTTTGAGTGCCTGGGGGCCGGCAGCATCGAAGAAGCCCTGGAAGCGCCGGGCGTGAGGCTGGTAAGCGTGTGCACGGATGACCAGTCGCACCTGGAGCCGTGCCTGGCGGCCGCGGCGGCAGGCAAGGACATCGTGCTGGAAAAGCCGTTGGCCACCGACCCGGATGAGGCGCGGCGGATTGTGGCGGCGTGCGAGAGGGCGCAAGTGAAGCTGATGGTGGGGCACGTGGTGCGGTTTGATCCGCGCTACCAGGCAGCCAAGCAAGCCTGCGAGGGCGGGGAGGTGGGTGAGCCGGTGTATATATACGCGCGCAGATTCAACGTGGTGGCATCCGGGTGGCGGATCAGGGGGCGGACCTCGGTGACCTTCTTCCTGGGGATTCATGACATTGATGCAATGCAGTGGATAAGCGGGGCTGCAATAACCAGGGTCCAGGCGGAAAGCTGCAGCAAGGTACTTGGCGGGATCGGGACCGATGACGCGGTGGTAGCGACGCTGCGGTTTGACAATGGAGCGGTGGGCGTGCTGGAGGCCCTGTGGGTGGCGCCGGCCGGTTCGCCGAACTCGCTGGACGCGCGGCTGGATATCATCGGGACCGAGGGGCGGGTGCAGGTGCGGGTGGGCGGCGAGGAGATGTCGGTGGATACACATCAGCGCAGCGTGCGGCCGGATGTCACGTACGGGATAACGATGGGCGGGCGGATGGAGGGAGCGTTGCGCACCCAGCTTGCACACTTTGCGCGCGTCGTGGTCGAAGACGAGGAGTTGTTGGTGGCCCCCCAGGAGGCGCTGTCGGCAGTGAATGTGGCGTGGGCCATTGATGAGAGTGCGCGGACCGGGGAAGCGGTGGATGTCGAGTAATCATTGCCGGCAGGCAGTGTATCGGGCTGATGAAGGGGGCAAGTGCCCTGGCTTGGTACGGCCGTTGACAGGTGCCAGGGGGTTCGCTACAATGAGAAACGCCCCGACCTGCAAAGGCGGGGCTATGTTGTGGAGATACGCGCCGTGACCGGCATTATCTTCGATATCAAGAGGTTCGCCATTCACGACGGCCCGGGCATTCGGACGACGGTCTTTTTCAAGGGGTGTACGCTTCACTGCTACTGGTGCCATAATCCGGAGTCTATTTCGCCTTGGCCGCAGTTGGCGCAGTTTCCGCGCAATTGCATAGGATGCGGCACGTGCATGGAGGTGTGTCCGAGCGGCGCGATCGGGCGTGGTGATGACCAGGTCGTGGTAGACCGCCGGATATGCAATAACTGCGGGGTATGCGCGGCACAATGCCCCAGCGGGGCACTGGTAATGCAGGGGCGAGAGGTGACAGCCGAAGAGGTCATAGCTGAAGTAGTGAAGGATAAGCCGTTTTATGACAATTCGGGCGGCGGAATAACACTGTCAGGGGGCGAGCCGCTGTTTCAGCCGGCGTTTGCACAGCAGGTACTGGCGGCCGCCAAGGCGGAAGGACTGCACACGGCGCTGGATACGTGCGGATACGTGGCATGGGAGCACCTGGCGGCAGTCGTTCCGTACGTGGACTTGGTGTTGTACGACCTGAAGGTCGTCAACAACCCTGAGCAGGAAAGAGCGATAGGAGCGGAGAAGGAGCTCGTAACGGAGAACCTGCGCAGGCTTGCGTGGACGGATGTTGAAATATGGGTGCGCACGCCTGTAGTAGGCGGATTTAACGCGGACCGCGAGCACATAGCGGCGATTGCCGAGGAGGTCAGGAGGTTGAGGCGGCGGCCTGCAGTGTTGGAGTTGTTGCCGTACCATCCACTGGGGGAGAGCAAGCGCCGGTCACTGGGAATGGCGGCAGCGGAGCCGACGCCGCTGGCACCTACGAGGGATCAGATGAAAGAACTGGCCGACATTGTGAGCAGCTACGGGATCGAGTGCCGGATAGAGGGGGAAGGGATATAAAGATGTCGTCTACAAGAGGGGATAGATGATCGCCGCTCGCAGGGCACGAGCGGCGTTTTTTGTGATAGTCGGCCCAAGATATACCCTGAGGGAGGCCAAATGCCACGACGTGATGACCTGCACAAGATACTGATAATCGGGTCGGGGCCGATCGTAATCGGCCAGGCCTGCGAGTTCGACTATTCGGGCACCCAGGCGTGCAAGGCGCTGTTGGAGGAGGGGTACGAGGTGGTGCTGGTCAACTCCAACCCGGCCACGATCATGACGGACCCGGAGATGGCGACGCGGACGTACATTGAGCCGTTGACCGAGGAGAGCATCACCGCGGTAATTGAGCTGGAACAGCCGGATGCACTGCTGCCGACCGTAGGGGGGCAGACAGCGCTGAACCTGGCACTTCGGCTGTCGGAGGATGGGGTGCTGGCGCGGCACAATGTGACGCTGATAGGCGCCAAGCGCATGGCGATAAAGAAGGCGGAGGACCGCGAGCTGTTCAAGGACGCGATGCTTTCCGCCGGGCTGGATACTCCGCGCAGCGGTTTTGCCACGAACCTGACGGAGGCGCGCAAACTGGCCGAGGAGATCGGTTTTCCGCTAATCATTCGCCCCTCAGCGACCTTGGGCGGCACAGGAGGCGGGGATGCCCACAACATGGAGGAATTGGAGGAGGCCGTCAAGCGGGGTCTGGATGCCAGCCCGATGAACGAGGTGTTGATCGAGGAGTCGGTATCGGGCTGGAAGGAGTACGAGCTGGAGGTAATGCGCGACACCAAGGACAACGTCGTCATCATTTGTTCCATCGAGAACTTCGACCCGATGGGCATCCACACCGGCGATTCGATCACCGTAGCCCCGGCCCAGACGCTGACCGACCACGAATATCAAAGGATGCGGGACCAGGCCATTCGCTGCATCCGCGAAATCGGGGTGGATACGGGGGGCAGCAACATCCAGTTTGCGGTCAATCCCGAGAACGGGCGCATGGTCATAATCGAGATGAACCCGCGCGTGAGCCGCTCATCAGCCCTTGCCTCGAAGGCGACCGGCTTTCCGATCGCCAAGATCGCGGCGAAGTTGGCGGTGGGTTACACTCTTGACGAGCTACCCAATGACATCACTCGTGAGACGCCTGCCAGCTTCGAGCCGACCATTGACTACGTCGTGACGAAGATTCCGCTATGGGCATTTGAAAAGTTCCCCGAGGCCGATGAACGGTTGATGACGCAGATGAAGTCGGTGGGCGAGGCGATGGCCATAGGTCGCACGTTCAAGGAGAGCCTGCAGAAGGGTATCAGGGCGCTGGAGATAGGTCGTTTCGGCCTGGGAGCTGACGGCAAGGGGCGGCACTATGACGACATGAGCTGGCCGCAACTGAGGCGGCTGTTGCAAGTACCCCACCCGGACAGGCTGTTTCAACTGCGCAGCGCGATGCGCAAAGGGGCGACGGTGGAGGAACTGTTCGAGATAACCAAGATAGATCGGTGGTTCTTGCGGCAGATAAAAGAGATCGTGGAGATGCAGGACGAGCTGGTGCAGTACCGGCCGGGGGCAGCCAAGGGAGGGAGCAAGGAAGGCGACGAGTATCGCCCCCCGCTAGGCGCACGGTACCTGCGTGAATTGAAGCAGGCGGGCTTCTCCGACCGGCAGATTGCGGTGCTGACGCAGAGCAAGGAAGACACCATCCGGCGGATGCGCAAGGAGGTGGGTGTGGAGCCCGTAGTCAAGCTGGTGGACACCTGTGCCGGGGAATTCGAGGCCTACACGCCGTATTTTTACCTGACCTACGAACGCGAGGATGAATTCCGGCGCAGCAAGAAGAGGAACGTAGTCATCCTCGGAGGGGGTCCGAATCGCATCGGGCAGGGGATAGAGTTCGACTATTGCTGCGTTCACGCCGCCTTGGCGCTGCGGGAGCGGGGGTTTGAGACCGTCATGGTCAACAGCAACCCCGAGACGGTGAGTACGGACTATGATACCTCAGACAAGTTGTACTTCGAGCCGCTGACGTTGGAGGACGTGCTGAACATCTGTGACAAGGAGAAGCCGTGGGGCGTGCTGGTGCAGTTCGGGGGCCAGACGCCGTTGAACATCGCCCAAGAGCTGGAAAGACACGGTGTCCGCATTCTGGGAACCTCGCCGAGCGCCATAGCGCGGGCCGAGGACCGGGAGTCTTTCAAGGAGCTTATCCAGAGGCTGGGGCTGCGCCAGCCGGCTAACGACACGGCGACCTCCACCGAGGAGGCGTTGCAGGCGGCACAGCGGATCGGCTACCCGGTTGTGGTGCGGCCTTCATTCGTGCTGGGCGGGCGGGCGATGCAGATTGTGTGGGATGACCGCCAACTGCGCAAGTACATGGAGCTGGCGGTGGCCGCGTCGCCGGAATACCCGGTGCTGATTGACAAGTTCCTGGAGGACGCCATTGAAATTGACGTGGATGCCATTGCCGACGGGCAGCGGTGTGTCATAGGCGGCATAATGGAACACATTGAGGAGGCCGGCATTCACTCCGGCGATTCGAGTTGCGTGCTGCCGGCTTTCAGCCTGGCAGAGAGTGAACTGAAGGAAATAGCAGCCACGACCCGCGCGCTGGCGATGGAGTTGGAGGTGGTGGGCCTGCTCAACATCCAGTATGCCATCAAGAACGATGACCTGTACGTGCTGGAGGTCAACCCGCGGGCGTCGCGGACTATTCCGTACGTGTCGAAGGCAATCGGCGTGCCGCTGGCCAAGTTGGCGGCACGGGTGATGGTGGGGGAGAGCCTGGAGGAGATTGGATTCACGCAGGAAGTGGACATCGAACATTTCGGGGTGAAGATGCCCGTTTTCCCGTTCAACCGCTTTGCGGGAGTGGATACACTGCTGGGCCCGGAGATGAAGAGCACGGGCGAGGTGATGGGGATTGACAACACGTTCGGGGCGGCGTTTGCCAAGGCCGCCATCGCCTCGGGGTTGAAGCTGCCGACACGGGGCACGGTCTTCATATCGGTGCGCAACCGCGACAAGCGGGATGCGATTTTCATTGCCAAGCGATTGAGCGACATGGGGTTCGGTATCGTGGCGACGGAGGGCACGGCGCGGGCGCTGCGCAAGGGCGGGGTGGATGCGGAGGTCATCTACCGGGTCAGTGATCCGCGCGGGCGCAATGCCATTGACCTCATCCACGAGGGGCGCATTGACCTGATAATCAACACGCCTTCGGGTGCCGAGCCGCGGGAGGACGAGCGGCGGATCCGGGCGGAGGCGGTGCGCTTTGACGTGCCGTGCATCACCACGATGACAGGCGCGATGGTGGCGGTGCTGGCGGTGGAGACGCTGCAGAAGAGGGCGATGGAAGTGAGATCCCTGCAGGCGTATCACAGGGATATCATGGCACAACTAGCCGCAGGGAGGGGGCAATAATGGGCCGAGGTATGCGGCCGACAGTAGCATGGACGGAGGGGGAGAAGGGGCCGTGCGTGCAGTTGCTGGACCAGACGCGGTTGCCCTTGGAAGAGGTGGTGGTGGAATGCTACACGGTGGAGGAACTCTGTGATGCAATCAAGCGGTTGGTGGTGAGGGGGGCGCCGGCCATCGGCTGCAGCGCCGCGCTGGGAATGGCCCTGGCGGCACGGCTGAGCACTGCAGGCACGGGGGAGGAACTGCTGGAGGAGTTACGGCGCGCCCGCGACCAGTTGGCGGCCACCAGGCCCACTGCCGTGAACCTGTTCTGGGCGCTGGAGCGGATGATGAAGCGGGCCGAGGATGTCAGCAGTGCGCCGCCAGCGGCGATAACGCTGGTGCTGATCGCCGAGGCCCAACTCATTGTGGCTGACGACCTTGCGCGCTGCCATGCCATCGGTGAGCACGGGGCGGAGCTTATCGGCGAGCGGGCTAATATCCTGACACATTGCAATGCCGGGGCGCTGGCGACCAGCGGCTACGGCACGGCGCTGGGAGTGATACGGGCGGCTCACAGTGCGGGCAAGCAAGTGCACGTGTGGGTGGACGAGACGCGGCCGCTGTTGCAAGGGGCGCGCCTGACCGCCTGGGAGCTGATGAAGGAGGAAATTCCCTGCACCGTGATTTGCGACAACGCGGCGGCCTGCCTGATGCGGGAGGGGAAAGTGGACTGCGTCGTAGTGGGGGCGGACCGGATTGCGGCAAACGGGGACGTGGCCAACAAGATCGGGACCTATGCGTTGGCCTGCCTGTGCGAGAAGCACGGGCTGCCGTTTTACGTGGCCGCGCCGCTGTCGACGGTGGACCTGGGCATTGCCACCGGTGCCGACATTCCCATTGAAGAGCGGGCTGCAGACGAGGTGTGTAACTTCAGCGGGCAACGCACCTGCCCGGCAGGGGTGCGGGCCTACAACCCGGCTTTCGACGTGACGCCGCACGAACTGGTCAGCGCCATTATCACGGAGCACGGGGTGATACGTGCACCGTACGCCGATTCGTTGCAAGCGGCAGTGGCTCGAAACGACCAGAATCGCAGCGCAATCATGCCGCAGCGGCCGGCGCAGGGCAACAAGCACGAGTGAATGCCGGAGCAAGCGCAGTCCACCCCTTATATACCCCGTGCGGATTTCTACATGTAACCCAAATCCCTCAGTCTTTCGTTGATGAGTTGTTGCTCGGCGGAGGAGTATGTCCGCGGCCTGGATGTGATGGAGGCCGCTGCCGGGTACGGCGTGGTGGTTTCACGGTGGGAAGCAGGGGCCAGTATCTCGGACAAAACGCGGCCGTCGAGGCCGGTAGGCACAGGCAAGCCGAGCAGATGCAGCACGGTATGGGCGAGGTCGGCAAGGGCAGGGGCTTGCGGCAAGACGCCGGGCCTGATACCGCGGCCGCCGGCCAAGAGGATGCCGTAGGGTCGGTGTTGGGCGACGTGAATGTCGCGGTGCGAAGGCCTGGTGACGACAACATCCCCACACTTGAGGCCGTCCAGAACGGAATCGTGGCGGAAGGTGACGACAATGTCAGGGGCGGCGTCCAGGTACGGGCCATGGTAAAGCCGGCCCTTGGGGACAGCACTTTCGACGGCAGGCAGACCGGTGGCTGGATCGGTGCACGTCATGAGCAGGTCGCACAGATCTGCCACCAAGGGATCATATTCGTCGGGCTGGACGATGCCGGCAGGATCGCGCCCGGCAAGGTTGATCCACACGTCCGCACGGCCGGCATCCCAGTAGGAATATGCCCGCGTACGGGACCAATCGATGGTTTGCAGGGTGCCGGCGGCCATGCCGGCGCTTCGCAGTGCAGGTGCGCGGGCAGCCAAGCGGCGCTTGAGGGCCGTGGGCAGCAGACGGTCGGCGAGATGGTAGGCGCCCTGGGCCAAGGCCGGCAGCATGCGGGGGCGGCGGACGGTGTAGCCTAGTTGTTCCAACAAGCCGGGTAGGTAAACGGCGCCACGAGAGTTGAGGCCGGCGCCGTGGTCGGAGACCACCAGGATGGTGCAGTCGTCATCGCATGCATCCAGCCAGCGAGCCAGGATGTGGTCAGCAGCCAGATAGGCGCGGCGCAGGGCATCGAGATCGTCGTCGTCGGACGAGGGCCACAGGAAGTGCTGAACAGTGTCAATTTCAACCAATGTGAAGATAAAGAGGTCCCAAGGGGCTTGTTGCCACAAGTACCAGGCGATGTCGGCCTTGCGCCACATTGAAGTGAGGGCGGCCTGCAGCGCGCGCTCCCGCAGGCCGCGGGTAGCGAGATCCCTGATGGGGGCGTGGAGCGGATAGGGGCCGAAGTGCCGGGCAAGCCGATCGGCGAGCTGCGGCGGGTAGGTGAACCCTCGGCTTCGTGGTGTAGGTGTCAGCCAGCCGGCGACGAGCAGGCCGTTGACCGGTGACGCAGGGAAGGTAAGGGGCACATTGAGCACGGCGCAGCGGAGGCCGGCTTCGCCGGCCAGGTGCCAGAAGGTCGGTGCGGCAACATGGGTGGCATTGCTCTGGCGGAAGCTGAGGGTGCCGGGGATGCGATCCATGAAGGAGAAGACACCATGGCGGCCGGGGTTAAGCCCGGTGGCAAAGGTGGCCCACGCCTGGGGGCTGACGGGCATGGGGGTTGATCGCAAGCGAGTGAAGACGGCGCTATCGCGAAGACGCGCGAATGCCGGCAGGCTGCCCTCGGAAATGAAGCGTTCGACAATTTCAGGCTCGGCACCGTCAATGCCCAGTATTATGACGCGGTTGCCAGATGGTGGGGCAGAGCTTGGCGCTGTCATGGTAATCGTCCGAGGTCAGCAAGCTAAAGGAAGTATTCGCGCCGGCGGCGGCCTGCACCTGCCCGACAAGGTGATTGATGACAGCAGGCGGGGGGGACCGGGGCACGCGTCCTTGCAGGGAGTCTGAAGCGGTGCGGGGAATTGCATAGCACGGCGGCCGGCTCAACGGCCGCGTATCACCGGCCGGTTGTTGCGAGGTGTCAGACTTGCAGGAAGACTACGTTCTGAGCGATTACTGCAGGATAGTGCGCGTGTCGTGGCGACTGGTGGTGTGCATAACGTTGGGGGTGGGAATAGTCGGGGGATTGGTGACCATGTTCGCAATGCCGCGGCAGTGGCGCACTGCCACGACCATCTTGTTCGAAATGTCCGGCCCCGGCCTTTCGTCGCTGGCCGGCATGGCGGAACTGGGGGGCCTGGGGAAGCTTCTTCCGCAACTGGGAGGGACCGGCCCGGCGAGCTCGCAGGTGGCATACACGATCCTGACCAGCCGCAGGCTGCGCGCGAAGGTGAGCCGCAAGGTGAACTTAGTGCAACGCTTGGGCCTAAGGGACGAGTACGAGGCATGCAAGTTCCTGGGCAATGCGACATTGGTTGAAGTGGGGCAGGCAGGTGCGGTGACGGTAACCGTGACGCTTGCAGGCACCCCTCGGGGCTTGCTGCCGCGCGGCGATGATGACCTGGAGGTCCGCCGGTTGGCAAAAGAAATCGCAGACGCGCACGTGGAGGCACTGGGAGAGTTGCTTGCAGGCTTTGCGTTGACCAAGGCACAACGAAAGTGCGAATTCCTGCGTGAGCGGGTGGCAGTGGTGAAGGAGGAGCTGGCCCGAGCGCGGGCGAGGCTGAGGCAGATGCAGGAGGCGACAGGGATGGTGACGATGCCTGACGCCGGCGCGGCGGCACCGTTGATAACGAACCTGGCGGTCCTGGAAAAGGAGATGGTGCTGGCTGAGGCGGAGGGCGAGGGGGCCCGCAGGAAGCTGACCGCACTGGGCGAGGAGCTGACGGTGCAAGACAAGATGGTTGTCAGCCAGATTCAGCTGGCAGCCAGCCCCGTACTTGACAAATTGAAGGAGCAGATTGCCCAGGAACAGGCGGAGCTGGCGGTGCTGCTTGAAAAGGGCTACGGGGTCGAGCACCCGGACTGCCGGGCACACCGGGAGCGGATCAGGCAACTGAAGGAAAGTTACAAGCAAGAGCTGCAGCAAGGGCTGAGTGAACAGGCACGGGTGATGAGCCGCAACGCGGTGCGCGATGGGTTGTTGAACCTGTACTTGACGGCGCAAGCTGAAGCGGCGGGAGCTGAGGCGCAGGTGAAGGCGCTGGGCCGTGCGGTCAGGGAGGCTGAACGCCGAGTGCGGGCGCTGCCGGCGTCCTTGCAGGAACTGGGGGCTTGTGCGTTGGATGTAGAATTGAAGGCGCAGATCTACTCCGGGCTGGTCAGCGCCTATGAGACGGCACGCGTGGAGGCTGAGGAGCAGGCTCCGAAGTTCGAGGTGCTGGACCCGGCATTCGTGCCCGAAGAAAAGACGGGCCCGTCGGTAGTCAAGAGCACGGTGTTTTACACCTTCTTGGGGTTCATGCTGGCCTTGGTGTCGGTGCTGGCGCTGAATAGGAGCGACAACAGGGGAGCGGACCGTGCCGAGCAGATGCAGTAACAAGCCACAAGTGGCCGGCAGATGAGGTGGGATGAGCAGCGGCGGCGGGGGCAAGATGCAGCAGGGGACACAAGGGATGACCAGCAGATGCAACACGTGCAGACAGCCACCACATACGAGCTTATCAGCCTGGTCGGCTTGCTGTTAGCGCTTCCGTTCATCGGACGCCGGGTGAAGGCGGAGGTGCTGGCTCCGCGCTTGTGGTTTGCCGCGGTGGCGGTCCCGTCGCTGTTGCTGCGTCCACTGTACCTGGCCCTATGCCCCCGGCAGGCACATGCGTACCTGGTCCAGTATGGCCTGGTTGGTGAGCTGATGGTCCCGGCCTTGGTGTGTGTCGTGGTGGGGTTGGTGGGGTTCAATGCAGGGTACCTGTCGGAAGCGGGAGAGTGGCTGGGTGCACGATTGCCGGCCCTGAACATGTCGTTGAGCACCAGCCGATGGAAGGGGGCAATAGCTGCTTGCGTAGCTACTGGCGGAGGGGCGTACCTGTTGCTGGTGGGCAAGGTCGGGGGAGTGGGGAATCTGGTCGCCAACCTGGCTGTGCGATCTGAATTCTACGCAGAGGCGGGCGTGGGGCTAATACGACTGGCGCTCAGCTTCAATAACGTGGGGATACTGCTGGCAAGTTGGTATTACCTGAAAGTGCGCAGGAGCAAGTGGTTCTGGATTTACATGGTTGCCGTGACGGGGATGAATATCACTTGCGGTTCGCGCGCCGGAGTGCTTATCCCCTGGCTGATGTTCTACCTGCTGGCAGCCATTGACAATGTGCGGTGGCGTAACTGGAAGGTTGCGGCGGCAGTGGGGCTTGGGGTGGTGATGTTTTTCACGAGTTACCTGGCGTTCAGGCGCAGCGCCGGTTTGCTGCAGGAACGAGAAGGGATTGTAGCGACGGTAATGAAGCAGAGCGAAGCGCTCAATCCCATCGAGTCGTTTCGCACGTTCGATCACCTGATGGCCGCCATCCACCTTGTGCCCGGACACTTTGCCTACCAGGAGGGGACAACCTACGTGCACTTCGTGGCATTGCTGGTACCGCGCAGCGTGCTTGGATGGCACCCGCGGACGACCGGGCGGATGTTGCGGGAAGCAATCGAGCCACTGGGACGAGGAGGACGGCCGCTGGGAGCCATCGGCGAGGGTTACCTCAATTTCGGCCACGTGGGTGCGTTTGCCGCCATGCTGGCGCTGGGGCTATGGCTGCGGGTGGTACACAGTTACGGAGTCAGGCACCTGGAGAGTGGGAGCGTGGTTGCGCCGTTGTTTTACGTGCCGGTGGTGGCTTCCATTCCTGGGTTCGTGGGCGGAGTGTTCAGCTTGAATTTCCGCGACCTGCTGATAACGCTGACGCTGCTGACAGTGGCTGTGTGCTTTGCCAGCACGCCCCGGAAGCGCAAGGAAGGCCATCACAACGATTGCGATGACTTTGCGGCAGCTTGAAGGGGGGTGGAGGTCGCCGGCTGAGAGTTCACACAGCCGGTGCAGGCC
Organism: Candidatus Zipacnadia bacterium; assembly: GCA_029819875.1. Lineage (GTDB taxonomy): Bacteria > Armatimonadota > Zipacnadia > Zipacnadales > Zipacnadaceae > JALGVG01. Next base: position 22,806 of record JALGVG010000009.1, read on the forward strand.
AGTTGGCGGTATAGTTCTTCGTAGCGGCGGATTGTTGTATCCTCCGTCCAATGGGCAAGGGCATGGCGCCGGGCGGCGTTGCCCAGGGCCAGTCTCAAAGCTGGATTGCGCAACAGCTTGATGACCGCGGCTGCCAGGGCGCCGGGATCGTCTTCCGGTATGACCAACCCGGTGTGGCCATGCTGCAGGGCGCGGCCGGCTTGGGGAGTTACCACGACCGCGGTGCCGGCCATCATCGCCTCCATCACCGCCACGCTGAAGCCTTCTTGAACGGAGGGCAGCACGAAAACGTCGGCGGCGGCCAGGACGGATGGAATGTCCTCGCGGCGGCCGGTGAGCAATACGTGGTCGTCAAGGTCAAGTTGTGCAATCAACTGCCTCAGTTCATCCGGATAGGTGGCGTGGAACCGGGAGGGTCCTCCGACGAGCAGCAGTTTTGCGGCGGGGAAATGCTGCACAATGATGGGCATGGCCCGGATGGCGATATCGTGCCGCTTGCGGGGTGCCAGCAGCGCCACCATGACGATCAGCGGCTCATCTGGTGCCATGCCGAATTCAGCACGGACAGGGCGGCCGTCAAGACCGGAGGGGAACCGGGTGGCGTCAAGCGGCTCGACGAGGACCTCGCACTTGGCTCTCAAGCTATCGGCTCCGGCAAAGTCATCGAGCAGGTCCGGGGACATGGCAACTACGTAGTCACTCCACCTGTCGGCGAGGCGGACTATCCAGCGGGGCAGGGGCTCTTTTATGCGCACACTCCACAGCGTTGGTATGCCGGCGCGCCTGGCACCCCAGCCGGCCTGCAACAGCGAACGCGTCTGGTTGCAGTGCAGGACGTCGATTCCGTGGGTGCGAAAAGCGACGGCCAGGCGGCGACCGTAGCGGTAGACGTCGCGCGCCAGCCGCAGTTTGCCCATTACTGACCCGGAGAGGGCGCGCTTGCCACGAAGCTTGAGAACACCCACGGGCGGGACGATTGCCAGGGGAACACCGAGAGCGGCGACTGCGTCGGCCAAGGGACCGGGGGCCGGGAAAAAGCAGACCGGCTGGATGCGGTGGCGGTCGAGTCGCTGAAGCAGAGCTAACAGGACGCGGCCGGCACCGTCACAGGTGACCGTGGAGTCGTAGAAGCCCACTCGAATTGGTTTTTCACTGAGTACAGGCATCTGAAGATACCGCGAAGGCCTTGGTTTGGGCGTTTAGTACCCCAGCGACGCATACAAGCTGTAACGGATGGACGGTCAGCGCCTCGCGGAAGGCAAGTCGCAGGTTGAGCGGCCGCCGGCGGTGAGATCGGCGAACGGGCAAGTGCTGCAGTCGCCACAGCAGGCAGCCGGAGCAGCGCGGCGGGCCAGCAATCTATAAAGCAGGTAGCCTGAAGAGGCCAGCACGATAAGCGCGGCGATGACGTGTTGCAGCACGTTTAATACAACCCCCATCCCAGCAGCTTGCCGCCCTGGTAGACGACGAAGCTGGCAATCCAGGCCAGCGTGCAGGTGTAGAAGGTCACGAAGGCAGGCCAGCGCCATGAGCCGGTTTCCTGGCGGATGACCGCCAGTGCAGCGACGCAGGGCACGTAAAGCAGCACGAAGACCATCATGGCATAGGCGACGAGCGGGTTGAAAACAGGGTCACGGCGTAGTGTGCTCTGGAGCGTGGCGGTGGAGGAGTCGGATTCTTCCCCGATGCTGTAAAGGGTCCCCAGGGTGGAGACGACCGTCTCCTTGGCGGCGAAGCCGGCGATGAGACTGACACCGATCTTCCAGTCGAAGCCCAAGGGGCGCAGGATCGGCTCAATGAAGTTGCCCATGCGACCTGCCAGGCTGTAGGAGAGGGCTGCGGTGCGCGCCTCGGCCGGCGACAGGGACTGGATAGAGGCGGCCGGGGGCTTGGGGTAACTGAGCAGGAACCACATCAGCACCGAGAAGGCCAGTATGATGGTGCCGGCCTTGCGGATGTACATCCAGGTGCGCTCCCAGGTATGGACCATGATGCCCCTGAAGGTGGGGATGCGGTAGGGCGGCAGTTCCATGACGAAGGGTTCGCTTTCGCCGGCCAGGATCGTGCTGCGGAATATCCTAGCCATAATGACTGCCATGATGACGCCCAGCAAGTAGATGGAAAATATGACATGCCCGGCGACGTTGGGCGCGAAGAACGCCCCCGCCAGCAGGACGTATATGGGCAGGCGACCGCCACAACTCATCAGCGGTGCAATGAGCATGGTGACGATGCGGTCGCGACGGCTGGCAAGCGTACGGGTAGCCATAACCGCAGGGACCGTGCAGCCAAAGCCTATGAGCAAGGGGATGAAGGACTTGCCGTGCAGGCCGATTTTGTGCATAACCCAGTCTATGACAAAGGCGGCACGGGCCATGTAGCCGCTATCTTCCAACAAGGCAAGGGCCATGAAGAGCAGGAAGATGTTGGGTACGAAGGTGAGAACGCCGCCGACACCGCCGATGATGCCGTCGGCGAGCAGGGAACGCAGTGGGCCGGGCGGCATGAGGGTGTGAACCTGGTCACTCAACCAGGCGAAGGCCGCCTGTATCCATTCCATCGGCGGGGCGCCGAGGGTGAAGACGAGAGTGAACATCAGCCACAACAGCAGGAAAAAGATGGGCAGACCCAGCAGGCGGCTGGTGACGACGGTGTCAATGGCATCAGACCAGTCCAGCCGGGCATCCTGGTCGGTGGTAACCGCTTCGCGGCATGCACCTGTGATGAAGCCGTAGCGCCGGTCAGCGAGGGCGATCTCCGCGTCGTCCCCGACAACCTGCTCGATGTGGATGCGGGTGGCGAGGACACGCTCCAGCAAGCCGTTATCCTGGTCGCCGATAACCTGTTCAAGCACCTGCTTATCATTTTCCAACAGCTTGACGGCGACCCAGCGCGGGTTGAGGTTGCCGGCCCGCCCGCTGGCCTTTACCTGCTCGGTCAACTGTTCGATATGAGGTTCCAGCTCCCGCCCGTAGTGGATCTGCACCTGCGGCCGGAGGTCTTCCGTTACCACCTTCACGGCAGTGGCTAGCAGGTCGTCCATGCCTTCGGCCTTGGTAGCAACGGTCCGCACCACCGGCACGCCCAGCAGTTTAGAGAGGGTTTCCGTGTCTATGTGCTTGCCCTGGGCTTCAGCGAGGTCGGCCATGTTGAGGGCGATAATGACAGGTACGTCAAGCTCGATGAGCTGGCTGGCGAGGTAGAGGTTGCGCTCGAGATTGGAGGCGTCCACGACGTCAATGACGACGTGGGGTCGTTGCTGGATGATATAGTTACGTGCGACCAGTTCTTCGAGGGAATTGGCGGTGAGGCTGTATGTGCCGGGCAAATCCACGACATGGAAGGTGCGACCGTACCAGCGGCAGACACCTTCCTTTTTTTCGACGGTGACGCCCGGGTAGTTGCCCACGTGCTGGTGGGCACCCGTGAGGCGGTTGAAGACGGTGGTTTTGCCGGAATTGGGATTGCCAGCCAGGGCGACGGTTATTGGTTCGTCCATGCAACATCAACTCTAGAGCGCGGTGGGACGGCCTTTGCCACCACGTCCGGGTCCCTTCCCTCGCCGCGCCCGTCGAGGTCGCAGAGGAAGGCCCGTCGTGGGGAGCGGCCGCACGTGAATGCTGGCGGCCTCCCGTTTGCGCAGAGAGAGGTGATAGCCGCGCACAATTACCTCGATCGGATCACCCAAGGGGGCAACACGCCGGATCTGGATTGCGCTGCCCGGCGTCACTCCCATCTCTGTGATTCGGCGCCTGATGGCGCCGTCGCCGGCAACTTTCACAACTTCGCCCATGAAACCGGGTTCGAACTGGTCAAGTGTCGCCATGTCACAACAGTAGTTGTCTTGCGCAAAGGGATTGGTGGCGGGAATGTCTATCTGCTTGATGCATTCCTGGCAAGAAAGTTCGCACTGCATTTGCGTCCAGCGGCCATGGAGGTGTGCCAGCCAGTCGCGCCCGCCGCGCGGGCATTTTTCGATGAACTCCAGCAGGCACAACAGCCGATTGAGCGTCTTGGTGCTTACGGCGTGCTCCATGTGGCAGGCCTCGGCCTCGGCTTCGTCGGGCGGCAGGTCGAGTATTTCGGAAAGGAAGGCGACAAGCGCCGTGTGGCGGCGACGGACTTGCTGACCGACACGGCGGCCGGCGGGCGTCAACCCCACGTGGCCGTAGCGTTCGTGTGTCACCAATCCCTTGTCTTGGAGGACTTTCAGCGCGCCGGTGACACTGGGCATGGTCACGTTCATGCGGCTGGCAATATCACGCACCCGGGGCACGATGTTCTGGCACTCCAGGTCGTAGATCGTCTCCAGGTAATCCTCCATGGAGTTGGTCAATTCACCGGTCGATGGGGTTGACATTCTCGATGGTCCCGTTTTTCAGCCTCTCATCGATTACTCGGAGTATGTTAGCCTAACCTAACAAGGTTGTCAAGAGGGACCCAACAGGTGCGCAGACGGCAAGATCATGCCGCGGATAGGGCAAAGAAAGCAGCGGCCGGCAACGGCCGGCCGCGGGTGGTGATATGCCGACAGGCAGCGGTGCAGCTAGGGGCCGGTGTTGTGTCTCAGCAGGAACTTACCGCGTATGGTATTCCACGCGTCATATGCTCCTGTGCCGGTAAAAACCATGGTAAAGCGGGTGCCATCGGCGCTGAGCCACTTGGTGGGGAATGACCAAAAGAAGGTGGTATCGAATCCACCCCAGCAAGTGTAGTATGCGACGGTGGTCCACGGCCCCCACGGCGAAGGTGCGTCAAAAATACCGAGGTTGCCCTTGGCAAAGGGGCCGTGGGCGGTGCATAGCAAGTAGCGCCGGAGGCCGGGATTGTAACTGACGCTGACAAGGCGGCAGCCGTTGGGATCTGTGAACACGGGGACGCGGTCGGCGATATCGGCTGACCACAGTGGCTTGCCACGGTGATTAAAGCCGGCAAAGAACCGGTAAGCGTCGCGCTGCAAGAGACGGGGGACAGGCACCCGCATCAGGTCAATGGCGCCGGGGGCGGGGGGCTTAGGGGCCGAGGAGGGCAGGCGAGTAGCATAGATGTAAACGTAGTTGTCGGCCGCCCCGGCATCGTTGCGGCCGAACTGGCAGAAGGTGGGCAGGACAAGCCCGTCGGCCTGAGTAAAAGCCCAATCGGCCCGCGTCCAGGTTGCGCCATGGTCCGTGGAGAAGGCGAGACGTGCTTCGCGGTAATTCTCTTCCCCGGAGCCGGGCGATACCCACATGTATAACACGCCTCGGAGGCAAAGGATGCCGTAACTCTTGCCGCCGAACCGGGCGGGATGCTCGGCGTTGTAGCCGCCCCAGACGTTATGGCCGGTATAGTGGTCACTTGATCCCTCGATGCGCGCGACACCCAGACTGACGCGGCCGCGGGAATTCGTACCACCGAAGCCCCCGCCGTCACCCCACGCCGCGTACTGATGCCCGTCGTCGGCCCAGGTCAAGGGCCAGTTGTCGCTGCCTGGTGCCCGCTGCTGGTGCGAATCCCAGTCGAACTGGATACCGGCAATAACGGGACTGGGAGGGTAAGGAGACCGGAAACGCGCCCCGCTGGATTGTCCGGCCGACGCGCCGCTCAGCGCCGACAATACACAGAGAAGCAAAACGCCCATGGTT
>JALGVG010000132.1 GCA_029819875.1 Candidatus Zipacnadia bacterium
GATTCTGAAGGATGCAGCGGAGAACGCTGCGGAGTTGACGCGGCAACTGCTGGCCTTCAGCCGCCGCCAGACCCTGGAACCGCGCATCGTCAACCTCAACGAGACGGTGGAATCGGTGGTGAGGATTCTGGAGCCTGCCTTGGGGGAGGACATCGAGGTAGTCACCTTTTGCAACCCCCGGCTGTGGAGTGTAAAGGCAGACCCCACCCAGATAGAGCAGGTCATCATGAACCTGGCTACCAACGCGCGGGACGCGATGCCGGACGGTGGAAAGCTCATCATCGAGACGGACGGCCACGCATGTGGGTGCAGAACCCGGCGACTACGTCATGCTGGCAATGACTGACACGGGCGTAGGAATGGATGAAGAGGTGCTGGCCCATATCTTTGAGCCGTATTTTACCACCAAGGAGCGGGGGCGAGGGACAGGACTGGGACTGGCGACGGTGTACGGCATCGTCAAGCAAAGCGGGGGACACCTGTGGGCGTACAGCGAGCCGGGCCAGGGCACGACACTGAAGGTCTACCTGCCGCGCGCACAGGCCGACGAGGAGAAGGAAGGTTTGCAGCAGGTCAGTTCTGCATCCGGGGTGCCCCAGGGGAGGGGAGAGACGGTGCTGGTGATCGAGGATGACCCGGTGGTACGCGATGCCGCATGCAAGGCGTTGCAGGCAAACAGTTACCGGGTGCTGGAGGCAGCCGACGCCGGGCAGGCAATGGAGATTGCCATGCGTGAGGACACGATTGACTTGCTGTTCACCGACGTCATCATGCGCGGCAAAAACGGCCGGCAGATAGCCGAGGAGCTGAGCGCGGTGCACCCGGAGATGAAGGTGCTGTATACCTCGGGCTACACGGATAATGTTATCGCTCACCACGGGGTACTGGAGGAAGGTTTCCTGTTGTTGCAGAAACCTTACGCTCCCAGTAGTCTCGTCAAGAAGGTACGCGAGGTGCTGGACAGTTGAACGGTGAATAGTTGCTGGTTGTCCTATGATAGATATACACACTCATATATTGCCCGGTGTTGACGACGGCTCCCCGGACCTGGAAACTTCCCTGCGAATGGCTCGCCTAGCAGTTGAAGACGGGATAACAAGCGTCGTTTGTACCCCCCACATGGCGGTTGAACACCCGTTCCCCCCTGGCTTTATCGGCGAACGCGTTGCACAGCTAGCACAAGCACTCCAGGAAGCAGGCATCCCCCTGCAGGTACTGCCGGGGGCAGAGATCGTGCTGTCAGCGGAATTGCCCCGCTACGCCTCGATGGGAAAGCTACCAACGCTGGGGGAAGGTAGCAGGCACCTTCTCATCGAACTACCGTTCGTGGGCACGCCCGTGTTCGCCGAACAGGTTTTCTTTGAACTGCAACTGGCCGGATACACTCCCGTCATCGCTCACCCCGAGCGCAGCAACCTGGGCCTTCAGCAGCCGAAGGTTCTCGAACAGCTCGCAGAGCGCGGGATATTGCTGCAAGTCAACGTCACTAGCCTACTGGGCCGCGAGGGGCCACACGTGCGCAGGCTGGCCTTGAAGTTGATCCGCCAGGGCACTGCCACGCTGATTGCCAGTGATGCGCACAACGCGCATGACAGAGTACCGGTGCTGTCATCTTGTCGCAGGCTGATCAATCGGCTGCGCAAGCCCGGGTTGTTCGAGGCGCTGACCTGCGACAATCCCGGGTGCGTGATAGGGCGGCCGTAGAATGGGCGGCCGATGACCGGCATATTCAGAGTATGGTTGGCAATAAAGGGGTGATTGGGCAATGAAGCGGTTGATTACGGGACTGGTGTTGTTGCTTGCGTGTTGCTTGAGCTGCAGCGCCCGGCAGGCTGATGACCACCTTAGCCGGCGGTGGCTGCTCTTGCACATCAACATGCTGGTGGATGAAAGACTCGAAGAAAGTCTGAAGATTCTTGAGCGGGCGGCAGCCGTCGGCTATAACGGCGTGGTAGTGGATGACTGGAAGTTCAATATCTTAGACCGGATGGGCGACCACTATTTCAACAACGCCCGGCGGCTGCGTGACAAAGTGCGGGAACTGGGTATGGAGCTTGTGGTGGGCTGCATGAGCATTGGGTATTCTGGCGGCATCCTGGTGCATGACCCCAACCTGGCCGAAGGGATGCCGGTGCGGGACATGCCGTACGTGGTCACGGGAGGGCAGGCGCGGCCTGTGCATGACCCGCGCTTGGAACTGCCCGGAGGCGATTTCGAGAAGGTGGAGAACGGCCGGTTCGGTGGGTGGGACTGGTATGATTACCCCGGCCAGAGCACGATACCCGACGACCAGGTGGTTCATAGCGGGAAGTACTCGGTGCGCATGGAGCGCATCGGGGAGGTGGACCCCAAGTACGGGCACTGTCGCTTCTGCAAGCGCGTGTCATTGCGTCCTTTCAATTATTATCACATATCGGCCTGGATCCGCACCGAGGACTTCGCGGCCACCAACAATATCCAGATCGCGGTACTGGCCGGTGAGAAACGGCGTTCCCTCGCATTCGCCTCGGTCACGCCCAAGCGCACCCAGGACTGGCAGCAATACCATGCCGTATTCAACAGCCTGGACAATGAGTGGGCGAATATCTACATAGGCGTATGGCAAGGAACAACGGGGAAGATATGGTGGGATGACGTGCGCATCGAAGAATGCGGTCCCGTCAACATCGTGCGGCGGGCGGGAACGCCGCTGGTGATAAGAGCGGAGGACGGAACAGTCTACGAGGAGGGCGTAGACTTTGAGCGTGTCGAAGACCCACGGCTGGGGCGATTTGAAACATACCACACCCCGCCGGCCATTATCATCACCCCCAATTCGCGCATTCGCGAGGGGCAGAGGCTGCTGGTCAGTTTCTACGCGGCACCGGTTATCGGCAACGGACAGGTCATGTGCTGCTTCTCGGAGCCGAAGGTATACGAGATTCTCAGGGACCAGATTCAGCGGGTAAGCGAATTGATGCAGCCGGATGCGTACATGATGAACCACGACGAGATTCGTTGCGCCAACTGGGACCCGCCCTGCCAGCAGCGCCACATGACGCCGGGTGAATTGTTGGCGGACAATGTATCCAAGTGCATAAGGATAATCCGCGATGTCGCACCGCAGGCGGAGATACTGGTGTGGTCTGACATGTTCGACCCATATCACAATGCCGGCCGAGAGCCCTACTACCTGGTCAATGGGTCGTGGAAGGGCTCCTGGGAGGGCCTGGACAAGGATGTCATCATAGTGAACTGGTATTCGAAGCCCTCTCCAGATAACAACAAGTGGTTTGCGGATCGCGGCCACCGGCAGATACTGGCCGGATACTACGACACCAGCCCGGCAGATTTCTACACGCCGCAGTGGCTGGAGAAGACCAAGGATATAGCAGGCATCCTCGGTGTAATGTACACGCCGTGGTCGACGGGCTACGACAACATCGAGGCTTGGGCACAAGCCGTGTGGGGCGGCAAGAAGCCGTAGAGCAATCGCAGCCGGGAAAAGGACACCGGGCGTAGGCCCACGATGAGCAGACATTGCAAAACCGGCACAGAAACGAGGCGAGCCAATGACAGAGTTCCCCATGAGCAGCATCGGCGGTATCGCGATCTCGCGCCTGATTATCGGTTCCAATCCCTTCTTTGGCTTTTCGCATTACAGTGCAGCCAAGGACGCGTGGCTGAAGCGCTACTTCACCGACGAGCGGATTGTCGAGGTGATGGCAACAGCCTCCGCCGAAGGCCTGAACGCGTTCGTCAGTGGTAACACGGACCGGGCACGTCGGATACTGGACCTTCACGAGGAGCAGACCGGCCGCCACATTCACTGGATCGCCACGCCGGGGGGTGATGACCTGGAGGAATTGAAGGCGAACATCCGCCAGTGTGCGAAGCAAGGCGTGGAGATCTGCATGCCGCACCAGAACTGGACGGATAATCACTGCCTGGTGGCCGAGCACAAGCTGCCCGGCTACGAGGAGGTCAGCAAGCTGATACGTGACCTGGGGATGATTCCGGCGTTGAGTTGTCACCACATTGAAACCGTCAAGGCGGTGTACGACGGCGGATACGACGTGGAGGCGTTCATCGTGCCGTTCAACGTAATCGGCTTCTTGTGCACCGTGGAGACCGACTGGATGGCGCGAGTTATCAACGAGGTGCAGACACCGATTATCTGCATCAAGCCCCTGGCGGCCCAGCGCGTCCTGCCACCGACGGGCCTGCAGTTCGTCTACGACAACATCAAGCCTGTTGACATGGTGTGCATCGGGATGGCAAGCCCCGAGGAGGTAAGCGAGGACGTAGCACTGGCACGCGAGTTCATCACCGGGACGAGAGCCCGGCGGCAGTACCAGACCACGTACAGCAAGCGGAACCTGTTACCAAGGGACACGCAGGTAAGCCGCGAATAGACAATTCCACGGGCCGGCGCCGGAGAGGTTTGCGATCGCGATTAGTCCTCGCACAGCGGAGCCCGGCAGAACTGCCGAAGGAGGGGCACCATGAACGTTATCCTCATCATCTCGGATACCTTCCGCAAGGACCACCTGGGGGCGTACGGCAACCCTTGGATACATACGCCCAATCTGGATGCCTTCGCCCGGCAGGCGACGGTGTTCGACCGCGCCTACGCCGCCAGCTTCCCGACGGTTCCCAACCGGTTTGACGTGATGAGCGGCCGCTTCACCTTTCCATACTTCGCCTGGTCGCCGCTGCCCCGCGACGCCGTCGTCATCGGGCAGGTATTGGCCGAGGCGGGGTGGACCACGATGATGGTGGCCGACACGCCGCACATCCTGCAAAGCGGCTTTCACTTCGACCGCGGCTTTTCGGGGTGGGAATGGATTCGCGGCCAGGAGAACGACCGCTGGAGGACCAGCCCGGCTGACCCGAAGCTGCCCTGCAGCCCCGACAAGCTGCGAGAGCCGGAGCGCACTGTAAAGCAATACCTACGCAACGTCTCTGCGCGGCGGGGAGAGGAAGACTACTTCGTGGCTCGCACCATGCGCACCGCCGCCAGGTGGCTGGAGGAAAACCGCGACCAGCAGTTCTTCCTGTACGTGGACACCTTCGACCCTCACGAGCCGTGGGACCCTCCGCAATGGTACGTGGACCTGTATGATCCCGGTTACGAGGGCGAGGAAGTCATCTACCCCCGCTATGATTTTGCCGACTATCTCAGCGAGGCGGAACTGCGGCACATGCGGGCACTGTACGCCGGCGAGGTCAGCCTGGTGGACAAGTGGGTGGGGTACTTGCTGCAGCGGATTGAGGAGCTGGGGCTGGCCGAGAAGACAATGGTCATTTTCACCACGGACCACGGCTTCTATCACGGGGAGCACAACCGTACAGGCAAGAGCCACATCACCGCCGAGGGTTTCAGCTACTGCCCGCTTTACACGGAGGTGGCGGCAATCCCGTTGATGATCCGGCTGCCGGGCCAGACCGAGGGACAGCGGATCAGTGCGTTTGCCCAGCCGCCGGACTTGTTCCCCACCATACTGGAGTTCCTCGGGGCGCCTGACCCTGGCAGTACAAACGGCATGTCGCTGCTGCCGCTGATCGAGGGGCGGGTGGAAAAAAACCGCGATATGGCAATCACCAGCCCCTGCCTGGCCCACGAGTTCAACGCCGGTATCCCGACGACGATAACGACTGACGAATGGGCAATGATTTACTACGGCACACCCCAGGCGCCGCCGGCGCAGTTCACCACCCGCGCCGTGGATACCCTCGACCGCCAGGCAGCGGAGCGGGCAGTACCTGCGCCGGAGCTTTACTACCTGCCGGATGATCCCAACATGAACGTCAACGTCATCGAACAGCACCAGGACGTGGCCCGGCAGTTGGTGGCAAGGCACGTCGAGATGCTGCAGGCCTGGGGCTGCGAGGAAAAATTCCTCAGGTACAGACAGAGCTTGTAGCAGCCCCGGGAACACAACGGCTGCGGCCCGCCGGCTGCATTCGTGTCATGCCCGGGCCTTGAACTGCGGCAGCCAGTCGGCGGTGGCGGCAATCATTTCCTCCAACATGGGACGCGCCGTGTCCATGTTGTTTACAAGAGGGTCGGTAACGAGGGCCGCCAAGGCCTTGTCAAAGTCGCCTTCTACCGCCGCCTCCACGGTCAGTTCCTGGCGCAGCACCGTTGGATATACTATCGCGCCAAGCTGCGGGGGCAGTGGGCTGGTGAGCGGGTGGTAGCCGGTTGCATCCAATATGCCGCGCGTCTCGACAATGGCACCGGGCGGCAACTGCGGCACCTGGCCGATATTTGGAGCATTGAGGTTGTCCTCAATGACGGCGCCTCCTTCGAGGGCGACAATCCAGCCTGCCACGTCATCACCCAACCGCTCGCCCACCACGTCCACCGGCTCGCTGACTTGCAGCTCCTGTTCGCCGGAAAGCATCGCCTCGATATGCGTGCGCGCCTGCTCGTAGTGGCGGGCACGATCGGCAATGGTGGTGCGTTCCAGGCCCCAGTATTCCACGCTCTGCAGCCCATTGAGGAAATCGGGCAGAAACTCGACCAGGTGGCGGTCGCCGATGGCGGGCAAGGCGCCCAACTGGCGGCCCAGCTTCAGTCCACAGCGCAGGCGGTAAAGCTTGCCGAACACGGGGTCTTCCTTGGCCTGTTCAGGTGGCTTGGCCAGCCATTCATCCAACCCCTGTTCAACGAGCAGCTCCATTGCGCTGCGGCCCTTGACAATGAATTGTGTAAACCACGAGCAATGGTCAATGCCGGTATTGACGTAACTGCAATCACCAAGTGATACCCCGAAGAAATCGGCATAGGTGCGCGCCACGCCCAGCACCCCGTGGCATAAGCCCAGAGCCCGAATGCCAGTTTCCTTGTTGACGACCCGCGTCAGGGCGCACAGGGGATTGGAGCAGTTGAGCATCCATGCCCGGGGACACAATCTCTCCATGTTGCGGGCCATCTGCAAGAACACCGGCACATTACGCAGGGCGCGCGATAAGCCGCCCGGTCCCACGGTGTCGCCTACCGTCTGGAAAATGCCGTACTTTTCGGGTACTTCCAGGTCCACTTGCATGGTTTGCAGCCCGCCGGTGGAGATGGTGACCACCACGTAGTCGGCACCCTCGAAGGCCTGATCCTGGTCGGTAGTCCGTTCAAAAGTCGTATCAGAGCCGATGGCGTTCTTATACTCGATTGCCAGGCGATAAAGCAGCTCCAAAGCCTCGGCATTGATGTCGTGCAGCACCACATGGCAACCGTTCAGGTACTT
>JALGVG010000133.1 GCA_029819875.1 Candidatus Zipacnadia bacterium
ACCATTGGAGGACGGCGGGTTGTGGGAGGATGAGATCATAACCGCGCCGGCAGCCTGGCAGTTGCGGGTGAGCAGGCACAACCCGGGGGTGGTTATCACGCCGCAATCGGTGACGTGAACACCTGCGCTGCATATACCGGCGGCGGTGGCGGCCGCCAACATCGTGCCTGAAAGGCGGGTGTCACGCCCCATCAACACTGAGGGAGCGTGATGGTGCGCCATAAGCCAGGTGCCGAAGGCCCGGCCGACCGCCATGGCCAGTTCCGGCGTCAGGTCGGCGTTGGCGGTGCCCCTCAGCCCGTCGGTTCCAAACAGCTTGCCTCGGAGGATGCGCATGCCACGAAACCCTGTATTCAAAGCAATATGCACAATGCAACGATTATACTAACATATTCGCGATGTCAAGAGCTATGGCCTTCGCAGCGCGGCAGGGTGACCATACCATCGCACGGCATACTGGGCCGAGGCTAAGGCCTCTCAGGCCACAGCGAGCGCCCAACTGAGCCGTAGCGGGGCGAATCGGTTGCTTTGAGAGGGTATAATTTGGTATACTGCTGTCAGGAGGTTGGAGCGGCGATTACAGCTTACATTACAGTAGTGGATGAGGTCATGGCGGAATGATACATCTGCAAGGGGTTTCTGTAGTTTACCCCGATGGCACCACGGCGCTTGATAAGGTTGACCTGAGCATCGAACGTGGTGAATTTGTATTTATCACCGGCCCCTCCGGCAGTGGCAAGACGACGTTGCTGCAACTGATTTACCGGGAGATGGTACCTACAGAGGGGAAGGTGCTGGTAGACGGGCAGGATGTGGCCAAGCTGCCAGCGTGGCGGGTGCCATTGTTGCGGCGCAAGGTCGGGGTGGTATTCCAAGACTTTCGACTGTTGCCGAATCAAACGGTGTGGGAGAACGTGCGGTTCGCCCTGGACGTGGTAGGCGCGTCGCGTCGCGAAAAGCACCGCAAGGTCCCCATTGCGCTGGAGCTGGTGGGGCTTGCCGACAAGGCAAACTCGTACCCTGACAACCTCTCGGGGGGCGAAAAGCAACGCGTGTGCATCGCCAGGGCGTTGGTGAACTCCCCGATGGCGCTGCTGGCCGACGAACCGACGGGCAACCTTGACCCCGAGATATCCCTGGAGCTGACGGAATTGCTGGCCAATATCGCGGAGACGGGGACGACGGTGGTGATGGCGACCCATGACAAGATGATAGTGGACAAGATGCAGCGGCGGGTCGTTACATTGCTGCACGGGGCGGTAGTTCGCGATGCCAAGGAGGGTGGGGGGTACCACGATAGAGCTTGACACCGTCGAGTTTCTTCTCCAGCAGGGCTGGCAATCGTTAAAGCGCAACGGCCTGATGGCCCTGGCCGCCATTTGCAACATTGCGGTGGCGTTTGCCGTGTTGAGCGCCTTCGTGCTGCTGGCCTGGAACCTCGAGCACATGGCGCGCAAGCAAACCGAAAGCGCTGTCATTACGGTGGAACTGACCAGCGATGCTATTCCCGCGGACGTGGAGGCAGCGATAAACCGGGACCTGAGGGTGAAACGCACGGAGTTCCTGTCGCGGGATGAAGCGCTCAACAGGCTCGCAGAGCGGATGGGCTACGACAAGGAGGCCCTAAAGCTGGTAGGCAATCCGCTGCCGGACATGTTCATCGTGTGGCCGAACAATCCCGATGACATACCGGCGCTGGCGGAGGATATCAAGAAGATCAAGGGAGTAAGCAAGGACAAGGACGGCGTGCGCTACGGGGGCCAGGTCACCAAGAAGTTGCTGGTGGTGGCACGTGGCGTGAAGATTGCAGCGGCGGTGCTGACCATATTGCTGGGCAGTGCAACGCTGTTGATCGTGGGCGCGACGATCGGGTTGACCATATACGCCCGGCGGCGCGAGATCCGCATCATGCAACTGGTCGGTGCCACCAACTGGTTTATTCGCGTGCCGTTCCTGATCGAGGGAATGCTGCAAGGCATGGCCGGTGCGGCACTGGCCGCGGTGTTGGTGCTGGTGGGATATTACCACGTATGCCGTTACACGGCGGAGAATCTGGCGTTTATCGACTTCGTTTACAGCCCCGAGATGGTGGCGCTGTTTGCGGCCGGCACCATCTTGGCGGGGATCGTTTTCGGTGCGATAGGAGCGATGCTGGCGGTGCGGCGCTATTTGAAGATAGTGTGATTTCCTGCAGGCGACCGGCCGGTGGCGCCCGCGAGGGGATGGAAGGCGATATAACAGCCCGTAGAGCAAGCATGCAACCGGCTTTGCAGGTTGCTTGAAAACTCCCGAGGTTAAAGGGCCAGGTAGAAGGTGAGATAGTAGCGTGAAAAAGAACTTGAACTTATACGTGTGGTTCCTGCTATTTGTTGCCGTCATGATGATGGCGGCATTCGTAGCGGGCATGGCCGTGCCGTGGAGTTTGCGGCCGTATGGGATGGTGAGCTTGACCGGGCGTATCGCCCAGTTGACGCCGGAAGTGCTGCAGGTGGAACATGCGCCGGGCAGTCCGGCTGCCACGGACTTGCAGCCGCTTGCCTTGTTTTGGGATGTGCGGGAGAAGATTCTGCGCAACTACGTAAAGCCGATCAAGGATGACAAGATACTCACCTACGGCGCGGTCCGCGGGATGCTGGCGGCACTGAAGGACCCCTACAGCCGGTTCATGACTCCCGAGGAGTACAAGGAGTTTCGATCCAGTACCGAGGGCCAAATTCAAGGCATCGGCGCGATATTGACGCAAAAGGAGGTCGAGGGGGCGGAGCATCCCCAGGTGCCCCAGGATGAGGAGGCACTGCGTCAACTGGTCGAGCAGATCGCCAAGGGCAAAATTAGTGTCGAGGATGCCGTTGCCCGCCTGCGGGCGTTTGCCAAGGGGCCGGGGCCGGGCAGCGTGGTCGTCGTGTCGGTGATTCCCGAAGGGCCGGCTGCCAAGAAAGACTTGCGCGCCGGTGATATCATCACCAAGGTGGACGGGCACCCAGTGACCGGCATGTGGTTGTCTGACGTGGTGGAAATGATAAAAGGGCCGGCCGGCACGACAGTGACCCTCACGATACAGCGCAAGGGGGTAGACAAGCCCATTGAGATGACCATAACCCGGGCGCGGGTTGATATACCCGTGGTTCAATACGAGATGCGCAAGGGCAAGATCGGGTATATCTGGCTGCGCACGTTCAACAAGCAGGCTTATGCCAAGCTGCAGGAGGCCATCGAGACGCTCAAGGATCAAGGGATGAAGGGGCTGATTTTCGACTTGTCGGCCAACAGCGGAGGATTGCTGCCGATGGCTATTTCAGTGGCCGGCGCGTTCGTGTCCAACCAGCCGGTGGTATACATCCAGGAGCGCGGAAAGGAGCCTGAGCCATACGAGGCGCAAAATTCTCCGCTGGTCCCGCCGGATCTTCCCGTGGTGGTCATAATAGACGGCGGGTCGGCCAGCGCCTCGGAAATAGTGGCCGGCTGCCTGCAGGACCTGGGGCGTGCTACCCTGGTTGGTTATCACAGTTTCGGTAAATCGAAGGTGCAGACGGTGGTGGAGCTCGATGACGGCTCGGCGCTGGTGCTTACGACGGCCGTCTACTTGACGCCGCACAAACGAGATATCGGGGCGGAGGACGCCAACGGTGTGCGGGGCATCAAGCCGGATGTGCAGTTGGAGGAACCGAACATGGAGCAACCACCGTCTCCGGAAAAGTTTCATGAATACATGATCAAGCAGGCACAGGAAGTGTTAGAGAAAAAGATGATGGCTGCCGCACCGGCGGCAAAGACCAAGGAGGGTGGATAAGAGCAATTCGCAACGGGCGGCAGATCATGCGACCACGAAGGTATCCAGAACGCGATTTTCGCGTCGAGCGCCTGGAGGCCATAATCCGGGCGCAGCGGGCCGGCCTTTTGCTATGCCTGCTCGTCATTTTTGTCTTGTCGGTGGCGGTGGTAACCGCGCGGCGCGGAGGCAGTGCACGGGGGATTTTCATCGGCGGCAAGCTGGCGGTGCTGGTGCGTGACAAGCGGGCTGCAGAGAAGGTGAGGGAGCGGCTGCTGAAGGAGGCCAAAGGTGATCTGCCCGGCAATGCGGCGTTCAAGCAGGACTGGGCGGACGAAACGTGCCGGGTGGAGGGCCAGCCGGTGTTGAGCGTGGAGGAGGCGGTGAGAAAGCTGCGGCCGCGATTGACCGTGCTGGTGGCAGGGACGGCCCTGCGAGCGAACCGCAAGGACCTGGTGGTGCTGGCGACCCGGGAGTTGGCGGAGGCGGCACGGGACAAGTTCCTGCACAGCTATGTCGAGAAGGTCAAGGATGACAACACCGTCACGCAGGTCAAGACCCGGCAGAAGATCGAGCTGGCGGACGTAGAAGTGCCGCCGGAACAGATACTGACGGACGTGGGCACCGCAGTTAAGGTGCTGCGCGCGGCCGCGCCCAAGATCACGGTCGTAGTGGTCACGGAGGGGACAAGGGACGTGCCGTACAAGGTGAAGGACGAGGAGCGGGAAAGTCAAGTACTGCCGAAGGGGACCAGGAGGCGCGTCCGGACGGGCGAGCCGGGTGTGAAACGGATACATGAACGCTACGTGTACGAGAACGGCGAACTGGTGAGGACTGACAAGTTGAGTGTGGAAATTGTCCGCGAAGCGAGGCCGGGGCTGGTGTTGGTGGGCACCGGCGAGGCGACCCCATGACGCTGCAAGCGATACTGGCCGAGAACGCAGCCATTGTAGACGCCGCCCTCAAGAAATACATTCCCCCGGCGGAGGGCCCCGGCGGCCACATCCCGCAGGCAATGCTGTACATGCTGGGGGCGGGGAAACGGATTCGGCCACTGGTGGTGATGCGCGCGGCCCAGACATTCGGCCTCTGCGGAGAAGAGGTACTTCCCACGGCCTGCGCGTATGAACTACTTCATACCGCGACCCTCATCCACGACGACTTGCCGTGCATAGATGACAGCCCGCTGCGGCGGGGGCGGGCTTCATGCCATGTTCAGTTTGATGAAGCCACCGCGGTGTTGGCAGGAGATGCGCTCATCGTGGCTTCCTACGCGGCCCTCGCCGACCAGGCACGGGTATCGCCGGCGGAGCTGGTGCTGCGAGTCATTGCCGAATTCAGCGCCGGCGTGCAGGCGGTCATCGCCGGCGAAGCGGCGGACGTGCGCGGCGAGCAGCTACCCCCGGATGAGCAACTGCTGCAGTTCATCCACCTGAACAAGACGGCGGCGTTGTTCGTCGCCGCCGCCCGTGCCGGGGCAATACTGGCCGGCGCTGCTGAAGACCAGATAGAGGCGATTGGGCAGTATGCGCGCACGGTGGGGCTGCTGTTTCAAAGCACCGACGACATGCTGGATGCGACCGGAGATGCAGCGAAGCTGGGCAAGCCAACCGGTGCCGACGCCACGGCCGGCAAGCAGACGTATCCGGGCGTATACGGCTTGGAGGAGACGCGGCGGCGGATCCGTCAACTTCAGCAGGAGGCCTCGCAGATGGCGGCACAACTGCCCGCCGAGCAAGACTTCTGGCTGGCGCTGCCGGAGCTGCTGGTCAAGAGACAATCCTAACGCCATGGAGATTCTAGTTGCCGAACATTCCGGTTTTTGTTTCGGGGTACGCCGGGCATTGAAGCTGGCCGAGGAGGCGACCAGCAAGGGGGACAGCAAGGTTTACTCGCTGGGGCCGTTGATCCATAACCGGCAGGTGGTCGAGGAGTTCGAGGCACGCGGGTTGCACGTGGTGGAGTCGCTGAACGACGTGCCATCAGGTGCGACGGTGATGATACGCGCGCACGGGACCGGCCCGGAGGTGTATGAGCTGGCGGAAGCGCACAACATTCGTCTCATTGACGCCACCTGCCCATTCGTCAAGCGGGTACAAGAAGAGGCGGCCCACTTTGCCGAGGAGGGCTACCAGGTACTGGTGCTCGGCGAACCGAATCACCCTGAGGCGCGCGGCATCGTCAGCTATGCACGTGGCCAGGCGACCATCGTCGAGGGCCCAAAGGACATAAAGAACTTGGCGCTGAGGCCGCGGGTGGCCGTGGTATGCCAGACCACGCAGCGACTGTCGAACTTGCAGGCATTGGTAGAGGTGATTTTGCCCGATGTACAGGAGCTGCGAATAGCCAATACCATTTGCGAAGCGACGGTCAGTCGCCAGAAGGCGTCGTTGGGGTTGACACGCGAGGTTGACTTGATGATCGTTATCGGTGGGTATCATAGTGCAAACACTACCCGACTGGCGCAAATTTGTGCAAGTACCGGCACGCCAACTTATCACATCGAGACCGCCGGCGAGATTGACCCGGGGTGGCTCGATGGTGTCAGCCGGGTGGGAGTGACGGCGGGCGCCTCGACACCTCGGCAGGCTATTGAGGCAGTCGTTGAGCGCCTCCAGCAGTTGAAAGATGCCAAAAGCGTGGCAAGGGATTGGTAAGTGGAGCGAAGCCGGGGTTGATTGTGTATCGGCTTTGTGTTACAATCGCACCAACTGTACGGGGCGGTGCGAGTGATGAGGCACGAGGGGCAGTAATCGGTTGAAGCAATAGACGGCGCAGTCTGATAGACTGGGGCGCATAGGAGGCAGTGCCCATGCGACGGTATTCACGACCAGGCTACGTGGTTGGTATCCTCATCGTTGTGATACTTGCAATGGCGGTGGTGGGATGTGGCAAGAAGGCTCGCCCTCCCCGCATGTTGGGCCCAGGAGCGATGGCGGGCGGTCCACCAGGGCCGGGGATGATGCCCGGAGCACCCGGCATGAGCGGACCGCCGGGACCGGGGATGATGCCCGGTGGCCCAGGGATGAGCGGTCCCCCAGGGCCAGGAATGATGCCCGGTGGCCCGGGGCTGGGCGCTCCTCCGGGGCCGGGAATGATGCCCGGCGGCCCCGGTATGGGCGCTCCGCCGGGACCAGGGATGATGCCTGGCA
>JALGVG010000134.1 GCA_029819875.1 Candidatus Zipacnadia bacterium
CTGGAAGCAAGGCTCGGCGAGGCCATAGAGGAATTCAAAGCCACCCGGTCCGGCAGTGCTCAGGATAGTGCATAACCCCACCTCCGCTTGCCGGTACCTTGCGCCCGGAGGCGGGGCGGTTTGTCGCATAGATTTGTGGGAAGAGCTGGAAGGTTGAAATGTCACAGAACTTGCGCGCCATTCGACGCAAAATTCGTGCCACCACCAACATCAGCCAGATTACCAGGGCTATGAAAATGGTGGCGGCGGCCAAGCTGCAGCGCGCCCAGGCGCGGGTGCTGGCCGGCAGGGCGTACGCCACGTGGCTGAGCGATTTGCTGGCGGAAGTGGCCGCTGCGGCCGGAGATGACATCATTCATCCATACCTCGCCTCGCCGGCCGATGACGAGGACCGGGGCAAGGACGGCCGTCCATTGGGCTTGTTGCTTGTGGCCGGCGACAAGGGCCTGTGTGGAAGTTACAATGCCAACCTGCTGCGCGAAGCCACCGCTTTTTTGCAGCAGCAGGCGGCACCGGTGCAGGTATTGACAGTCGGCAGCAAGGCCCTAAGATACGCCCAAAAGCAGGGTTTGAATGTCGTGGCCAGCTTCGAACCGGCTACGGGGCCGGATGCCATGTTCCGGGCCCTGACCGTGGCCCGCACCTGCCGCAGCCTCTACGAAAGCGGTCAGGTGGCAGCCCTGCACGTCGTCTACACCCGGTTCGCAGCCATGGCGCGGCATGTGCCGACAAGCCGCCAACTGCTGCCCATTGTCAGGCGCCGGGACGAGGCGAGGCGGCCGGTCGATTACATCTTCCAACCGCCTGCGCCTGTGTTGCTCAGTCAACTGTTGCCTCAGGCCGTCGAATCGGAGATTTGCCAGATTCTTCTGGAGGCCGAGGCCTCCGAGCAGGCCGCCCGCATGATAGCCATGTCCACGGCCACGGACAACGCCCAAGACATGATTGCCCAGCTTACCCGCAACCTCAACCGTGCCCGCCAGCAGAATATCACCAACGAGATATTGGATATCGTCGGCGGGGCGCAGGCCTTGGCCGGAGGCATGCAATAATCAGGTTACCTACCCTCGTATCTACCTAACGACAGCGAGTGTTGGCAAATGGCGACAGGTAAAGTTGTACAGGTCAGAGGTCCGGTTGTTGACGTCAGGTTCCCGACTGACGCGCTGCCCGAACTGCTGACAGCCCTGCAGATCAAGTGCCCGGAACGCGGCATTGACCTTACGGTGGAGGTAGCCCAGCACCTGGGTGACGACACCGTCCGCACCATAGCGATGGACAGCACCGATGGGCTGGTCCGCGGCATGGACGTCATCGACACCGGCCGTCCCATAACAGTACCTGTGGGCGATGTGGTGCTGGGGCGGATGTTCGACCTGCTGGGCCGCCCCATTGACGGCAAGGGGTCGCTGCCGCCGGATACCGAGCGGTGGCCGATTCACCGCTCGCCTCCGCCCTTCGAGGACCAGCGCGTGGCGCCCCGGCAGTTTGAAACCGGCATCAAGGTCATTGACCTGCTTTGCCCCTTTCCCGAAGGGGGCAAGATAGGGCTGTTCGGTGGGGCCGGCGTGGGCAAGACGGTCCTTATAGCCGAATTGGTGCGCAATGTCGCACGCGAGCACCAGGGAGTGTCTATCTTCGCCGGCGTCGGGGAACGTACCCGCGAAGGCAATGAATTCTACATTGACATGCAAGAATACGGGGTGCTGGACAGCACCGCCCTGGTTTTCGGCCAGATGAACGAACCTCCCGGGGCCCGACTGCGCGTGGGGCTGTCGGCTCTCACCATGGCCGAGTACTTCCGGGATAAGCGGGGCCAGAACGTGCTGTTGTTCATAGACAATATCTTCCGCTTCACGCAGGCCGGCTCTGAGGTCTCGGCTCTGCTGGGGCGCATGCCCTCCGCGGTCGGTTATCAACCCACGCTGGCCACGGAGATGGGAGCCCTGCAGGAACGCATCACCTCCACCACCGAGGGCTCTATCACCTCGGTGCAGGCCGTCTACGTACCGGCCGACGACTACACCGACCCTGCCCCGGCTACGACTTTCGCTCACCTTGACGCGACGGTCACTCTCTCTCGCGAGCTGTTCGAGCAGGCCATCTATCCGGCCGTCAATCCCCTGGATTCCACCTCCAAGTTGCTGGATCCGCGGGTTGTGGGAGAGCGCCATTACCGGATTGCCCGCGGGGTGCAGGAAGTGCTGCAGCGCTACAAGGACCTGCGCGACATTATTGCGATTCTGGGCATTGATGAACTGTCCGATGAGGACAAGGTCACGGTGGCGCGAGCACGCAGGCTCCAGCAGTTCCTCACCCAGCAATTCTTCGTTGCCGAGGTGTTCACCGGCCTGCCGGGTGCTTACGTTTCCATAGAGCAGACCCTCGACGGCTTCGAGAAGATTCTGGCCGGGGAATGTGACCAGTATCCGGAAGACGCCTTCCGCATGGTGGCGACTATTGACGACGTAATCGAGAAGGCAAAGGCGGGATAGTTGGTGATGGCTCGGCCGTTCCGCGTACAGATCATCGGGCAAGACGGCGTGGATTACCAGGGCGAAGCGGTGTACGTGCGGGTGCCGGGCCATGACGGGTATTTCGGGGTCATGGCCCACCACACGCCGATGATCGCCCAGGTTGACATCGGCGAGGTGAAAGTCGTCGGCGAGGGCGACGAGGTGCTTTTCTTCGCCGTCAGCGGCGGTATCAGCCATGTGAAAGACAACTGCCTCACGCTGCTGGTGCGCAGCGCCGAAGCCGCTACTGAAATCAGCATCGAGCGAGCCGAGGAGGCTGCCGCCAGGGCGCAACAGCGACTGCAGCAGGCCCGGGAACGCTCCGACATTGACGGGGAGCGCGCCCGGTTTGCCTTGTTGAGGGCGCTGAACCGCCTTAAAGTCGCCAGGCGCTTGCAAAGTTGAGGCCGCTCGCCATCCAGTCGCCTGCGCCGCTGTGGTGCAACCTACTTGCTCACCCCCGCAGAATCGGCTATACTGGAGCTGTCTCAACATCCCTGTCTGGACAATGGCTTCATGCCGGTTGGGAGCGGGAGACTGCGGTGTGGACCCCTGGGCGACGATACCCTTCGTGCCCTGGGCGGCTGAACCGGTCCGGGCACCGAGGGGTGACGGTTTGTGGAAAAGATTACGGTCGTTGGTGGCACGCAACTGCGCGGCGAGGTGCCCGTAAGCGGATCGAAGAACGGCACCCTGCCGCTGATGGCGGCGTCACTGCTGATCCAAGGACAGACCATCATCGAGAACGTGCCCGACATAATGGATGTGCGCACGATGATGGAGATGCTGCGTGCCCTGGGCGCGAAGTGTTCGTTTGTTGCTCCTCACACGCTGCATATTGATGCCACCGACGTCAACTCGGTCCACGCCCCCTACAACCTCGTAAACAAGATGCGGGGTTCGTTTTATGTGGCCGGCCCCTTGTTGGCCCGCTTTGGCGAAGCCCATGTCCCCCTTCCCGGCGGTTGCGTTATCGGCAGCCGCCCGGTCAACGAGCACTTTGAAGGCTTCCGTGCGCTGAATGCCGAGGTGAATCTCGCCTTCGGGGAGATGCATGCCCGTGCCCGGCGCCTGCGCGGAGCGCGCATCATGCTTGACCCCCGCCACCGCAGCGTGGGAGCGACAATAAACATCATGCTGGCCGCGGTACTGGCCGAAGGCACCACGCAACTGGAAAACGCCTCCCGGGAGCCGGAGGTCATCTCCTGCCAGCAATTCTTGGCCCGTGCCGGCGCCGACATCTCCGGCATCGGCACCACCACCGTGGTCATCCGCGGGGTCAAGCGCCTGAACGATGTCCGCTTCACGGCCATTCCCGACCGCATGGAGGCGGGCACCTTCCTGTACGCGACCATCGTGGCCGGCGGCGACATCACCGTGCAAAAAGTCCAGCCCCAGGTCATGGAGTCGGTCCTCGACGTGGTGCGCCGAGCCGGTGTCGAGGTGGCATTGGGCAATGACTACGTGCGGGTGTGCTGCAGTCAGCGTCCCCTTCCGGTGGATGTGGTGACCGCGCCTTATCCGGGCTTTCCTACCGACCTGCAGCCCTGCCATGGTGTGATGTGCTCGCTGGCGCGGGGCACCAGTTGCATCGAGGAAACGATCTTTGACGCACGCTTCAACTATGCTGATGAGCTGCGCCGCATGGGCGCGGACATCAAGATGGTCGGGCATCATGCCGCTATCTTCCGCGGTGTCCCCCGGCTCACGGCCTGCCCGGTGGAGGCGACAGACATCCGCGCAGCCGCCGCCCTCGTGCTCGCGGGCCTGGCTGCAGAGGGATGCACGGAAGTGAACGGGGCCGCGTTCTTGGATCGCGGCTACGAGAGCTTCGAACTCAAACTTGCCGGCCTTGGTGCCCAAATCCGACGCGTGACGGACTCGAACAACTCAAGTAGTGAACAGTTATGTTTGGCATAGGCGACCGCCTGGGAATCGACCTGGGTACGGCCAATATCGTCGTCTTCGCCCGGGGTCGCGGCATCGTGCTGCGCGAACCCTCCGTGGTGGCGATCGAAAGGCGTACCAAGCGGGTGCTTGCGACGGGGCGCGAAGCGCAGGCGATGCTGGGACGCACGCCGGGCAACATCGTGGCACTGCGACCGATGCACGACGGCGTTATCGCCGACTACGCGGTCACGCGGGAGATGCTCGCTTACCTCATCCGCAAGGCATGCGGCAGGCGGGCGCTGTTCTTCAAGCCCCTGGTGGTCATTTGCATCCCCTCGGGTGCCACCAGCGTGGAAAAGCGCGCCGCCCTTGATGCCTGTCGTGCCGCCGGGGCTCGTCATGTTGTTGCCGTTGAAGAACCCATGGCTGCCGCCATCGGTACCGGGCTGCCCATCGCCGCGCCCGGTGGGAACATGGTCGTAGACATCGGCGGAGGCACCACCGACATCGCCGTCATTTCCCTGGGCGGCATCGTGGTCAGCGATTCGCTGCGCATCGGCGGCAACCACATGGACGAAGCCATCATGCGGCATTTAAGGCGCGTGTATAACCTTGACGTGGGCGAACGTACCGCCGAAAGCGTCAAGATACAGATCGGGTCGGCAATGGAGCTGGAGCAAGAGCTGGAGATCGATGTGCGCGGCCGCGACGCCGTCACCGGATTGCCCAAGACCATGCAGGTCAGCTCGATAGAAGTTCGCGAGGCGCTTGCCGAAAGCGTCAGGCGCATTGTCGAAGCCGTCAAGGCCATATTGGAGCTCACACCGCCGGAATTGGCCGCCGACATCATAGAGCGTGGCATCACGCTCACCGGCGGCGGTGCCCTTCTCTCGGGGATGGACCGCGTCCTGGAACTTGAGACCAACATCCCGGTGCGGGTGGCCGACGATCCCATCTCCTCCGTGGCAATAGGGACCGGCCGTGTGCTTGATCAGCTCGACGTACTGCGGCAGATACAGTAACCGATCTCGCCACCGGCTGTCGCATGATTGCATTTTGCCGGCACGGGCAGCCTGACGCAGGATGTGCTACCGCGGGGAAACTGGCGGCGAAAGGCACAAATCGGTTAACAGTGAAGTAGCTACTGAGCCGTGCTGATTACGGCTGTACATAGGTGGTCTACAATTCGCACCACCACGGATGTCATTGCAGTCCAACAATACTAGTTGAGGAGAGCGTTGTGATGATACTCGCAAAGCGCATGAGCAACTTGGGTACGGAGACCGCTTTCGAAGTCTTGGCCCGCGCCAAGCAGTTGGAAGCAGAAGGCCGCAATATTATCCACCTGGAGATTGGCGAGCCGGACTTCGACACGCCGCGGCACATTATCGAGGCTGCTTACCAGGCGATGAAGGAAGGATGGACGCACTACGGCCCTAGTGCCGGCGACCCCGAGTTTCGCGCGGCAATTGCCGAACACATCTCCAAGAGCCGCGGCTGCTCAGTAAGCGCGGAAAACGTCGTGGTGGTGCCCGGCGCCAAGCCCATCATCTACTGGGGGATTACCGCCCTCGTGGACCCCGGAGACGAGGTCATATATCCCAATCCAGGCTTTCCCATCTACGAGTCGATGATAAACTTCGTGGGCGGCAAGGCCGTGCCCGCACCGCTGCGCGAAGCCAACGAGTTCCGCTTCGATGTGCAAGAGCTGGCCTCACTCGTCACTCCCAAGACAAAGATGATTATCATCAATTCTCCACAGAATCCCACCGGTGGCGTGCTGAGCCGCGAGGACCTGGAGGCCATCGCCAAGCTTGCCATCGATAATGACATCTGGGTTATGTCTGACGAGCCCTATGAGCAGATACTGTACGAAGGGGAACACTATTCCATCCTCGCCCTCGAGGGCATGGCCGAGCGGACGATTTTGCTTGACTGCTTCTCCAAGTCGTTTGCCATGACCGGCTGGCGGCTGGGGTATGGCGTGATGCCCGCCGAGCTGGCTGCTGCCATCGCCAAGCTGCAGACCAACTGCACCTCGTGTGTCGCCTCCTTTATCCAGCGGGCGGGAATTGCCGCCCTGCAGGGACCGAAGGACGCAACCCGCGCCATGGTGGCCGAGTTCAAGCGGCGCCGCGACGTTATCGTGGACGGCCTTAATGACATTCCGGGCATCAGTTGCCTGCGGCCCCGGGGAGCGTTCTATGTCTTCCCCAATATCACCCAGACCGGCTACAGCAGCCGCGAACTGGCCACCAAGATCCTTGAAGAAGCAAACGTCGCCGTCCTGTCCGGCACCGCCTTCGGCGAGTACGGCGACGGGTACCTGCGGCTGTCGTATGCCAATTCCGTGGAGAATATCCAGGAAGCGCTGCGCCGTATCAAGGAACTGCTGACGCAGTAGCCTGCCGACGGGGCAAGTATGCTCTATTCGTGATGCCGACATGCCCGTGATTGCGCAAATCACGGGTTTGTCGTCTCCTTCGCTTGCTGCGACAATCTTGCGGGCCGGCGATGATATTGGTATTATGCGCAAATGCCGGGATGGATTTCACCTGCAAGGTGGATGGCTTTGCGGCCGGGGGCTTTTACCATCCCCATCATGCGCGGCGCGTGGCCGGCGGCAAGGGTATCAACGTTGCGCGCGCCCTGCGCCGGTTAGGGCACACGGTGACCGTGACAGGCTTCGTGGGCGGTGCCACCGGCCGCTTCGTGGAAAATGACATGCAGCATCTGGGTGTCACGTCAAGCTTTGTCCACATCCGCGGCGAGTCGCGCCTCTGCCTCAACATCATTGACCCCTCCTGCGGCTGCTGCACGCGAGTGGATGAGCCGGGGCCGTTCGTCTCGCCCGAGGAGGTGCAGGAGCTTGCCGTCACGTGGCGCAGGCTGGTCGGAAGCTGCGAGCTGGCC
>JALGVG010000135.1 GCA_029819875.1 Candidatus Zipacnadia bacterium
ACGTGGAGCCGGAACATGAGCCGATAAGCATCCGCTGGTACTTCGAGTTCGAGATGCCCAGGATCCGGCTGGACAGCGGATGGCGCGATTTCGGAATGCGGCCGATGACCTGATACCGTAAGGTGGCCACTATGCCGACGCGGTTGTCGTCGCGCGAGCTTTTTCTGCCGGTGGTGGCCGAGAACGTTCGGGTAACGCACCAGGCCGCAGCCGAGTTCCATTACTTTACCCTGACCGGCGCCATGCCGTTCCTGGAGGATTACGCTCGCATCGGCATTGACATCCGCGCCGGCCTTCGGCACGGCAAGTACTCGTTGCGGCTGCCTGGTGAATGATCCCAAATGCGTGCGTAAAAAAATCTTGTAATCTGCAGGGGGGCGGCCGGTCAAGAACGAACTAGGTAACTTGCAGGCACACGTTATTCAGGGCGCTGACACGAGGTGGTACCTTGGTGAACGAGAAGGGGATTTCCCTGTTGGCTTGGGGTCTGGCGGCGATGATCGTATGGCTGTCCCTGTGCACCTGCTCCTGGGCCGAGTCCTTGCCCGACGGCTTTCCCACCCGCCGCGGTCCCCTGGTGTTTTTTTGGGCGCGCGTGCTTGCTCAACCTGACAAGTACGCGTCCGAGTTCGAGTGGGTATCGAAATTCGACCTGCTGGTAACCAACGGTCAGGGGCTGGCATCTCCCGCCACCCGTCAGGCCCTCCAGCGCCGGGGCTGCAAGCTGTTCATCTACTTCTGGACCAACGGGTTTTACAAGCACAAGGTGGGCGCGACGCTCCAGGACGGCACCTGGCGAACGGAGATAGCCACTGACCACCTGGACTGGTTACTGTCGCCTGAAACGCTCCCCAGCAACATGGGGCCGCCGGCCTATTACTTCGACCTGACTAACGATGAGCTGGTCGAATACCTGTGCGAGCACCTGGCCTGCTTCCGTGCCCGCACCGGTTACGACGGCATCTTCTTTGACTATGCTGCCAGCTATGCCCTGCCCGAGCCGGTGGCCGAGCTGTGGGATAAGCTGCATCCCGATGTGCCTTACGATCGCGCGGTCGCCGGCTTCCTCCGGCGCTTGCGCGCCAAGGACCCCGACATACTAATCTTCACCAACCAGGTCTATCGCGCCACCGAGCCGGTACTGCCGGATGTTGACTACGACATGACCGAGAGCAGCGGCACCAGTTGGGCCTGGGGCCCTATGACACAGGTGGACGATGAAGAAATCCGCGAAACTTACTTTCGGCCTTGGCCCGGCAAGTGGGGGATAGAGGGCATTTACGGCAATATCGAGCACCACTTGACCACCACCCCACCCCGCAAAGGTTTTGTGTACCTGGATTACATGCAGCCGCTGTACCACCGTTCGCGGGACGGGGAGCTGGTCCCGAGACTGGACCGCGAGGCCGTGTATTACTCTTATTGCGCTGCGGCCTTGTGGGGACGCCCCAGCTACTGCAGCGGCTTACATGGCGGCATCGAATATCGCGGCCCCCTGTATTTTGCCGATCTCGGTGAACCGCTGGGGACCGGTTACCGGGAACTTGCCGGCGTCGTCGTCCGCGAGTACGAGCGCGGCCTGGTCGTCTTGATGAAACAGCCTCATGCTGTCAGCTTTGACTACACTTTGCAGCAGCCCACCAGCGGCCATCTTTATGACCTGTTCTCGTCGCGCTGGATACGACTGTCCGGCAATCGCGTCTCGCTTCGTCTTCGGCCCTCCCGCGGCCGGCCGTCAGGCACGGCCAGGCCTGCGGGGCGCGTCTACCTCAAGGCCGACCCGAATTGATGACCCGTGATCGGTTGAACCGCCCTTGGGGTAGGCGGTAAGTCGTCGCCCCGCCCCCCTAATAAGACTTATGAACAACAAGGAGGAAAACAAGAATGTCGAAATGGCACTACTTCGATGACGAAGACCTCGCCGCGGTCAAGGAAGTTCTTGACAGTGGCAAGGTGGGAACCATTGGTGATTCCCCCGCACTTGAAGCCCTCCAGCAGGCCTTCTGCGAGGAGTTCGGATCGCCCTATGCAATGGGGGTCTGCAACGCCATGGCCGGATTGCACTCCGCCGTGGCTGCCGCAGGTGCCGGCGCCGGCGACGAGGTGGTCGTGGACTCCCTTGTCGGCTTCGGCGCGGTAGCGGTGCTGTTCAACAACGCCATTCCCGTCTTCGCCGACGTGCGCCGCGACACCCATACCATGGATCCTGCCTCCCTGCGCGAGCGCATCTCCGAGCGCACCAAGGCGGTGATCGTAACCCAGCTATGGGGCTTGATAGCCGACATGGATGAAATCCTGCAGATTGCCCGCGAGCACAACCTGGTGGTCATCGAAGATTGTGCCCACGCCATATATGCCACCTACAACGGCAAGTATGCCGGCACCATCGGCGACATAGGGGTATTCTCTTTCCAGGAGAGCAAGCAGCTTTCCACCGGCGACGGCGGCATGGTGCTGTACAAGGATCCTGAAATCGGCGAGCGCCTCAACGAGATGATTACCTTCGGCACTATGCCCAAGCGCATCGCCCTCAACTACCGGATGACCGCCGTCACCGCCGCCATCGCCCGCGTGCAACTGAAGAAGACGCCCGGCTACATTGACATCTGCGTCAAGTCGGCCCAGCACTTCAACGACGCGGTGGCGGACACGGACCTCATTGTCCCTCAGTTCGTACCCGAGGGGCGCGTCAATACCTACCACCTGTGGGCTGCTACCTACGAAGGCGATGACAAGGGCCTCAGCTACGATGAATTCCAGCGCATCGCCGGCGAACAAGGCGTCAACTTTATGTGGCGTTACATCCAAAAGCCGCCCTACCTGCACGACGTCATCCGTCAGCCCATTGCCTTTGGGCGCGGTTGTCCCCTCAGTTGCCCGTTGCGGGCGCGGGACGCCATGTACTACGAAGGGCTGTGCCCCAATGCGGAAGAGATAATGTCGCGGCTGATGCTTGCTTACACCGGCGGCGACCCTGACGTCAACGCCCAAACGGCCGAGAAGCTGCACAAGGCCATCGAGATTGCCACCGGATAAGCATGATGGTATACTGTTGAGTATGGCGAACAGGGACAGAATAGTCGGGCCTGGGGACAGTTCCTTTGACCGTGATGACAGCCCGTTCTTGCGCCCTCAGACCTTGGACGAGTTCGATGTGGGCCAGGGACCGCTCATCGAACAGCTACGCATCGCCATCCAGGCTGCCAAGCAGCGCGGTGATGTGCTGGAGCATATCCTCTTTGACGGCCCGCCCGGCCTGGGCAAAACCACCCTGGCCCACATTATTGCCCATGAAATGGAAGCTGTCATCCGCAAAACCTCGGGGCCTGCCCTGGAGCGCCCCAGCGACCTTGTCGGCATCCTGACCAACCTCGACCACGGCGACATCTTCTTCATCGACGAGATACATCGCTTGCCGCGGGTCGTAGAAGAGTACTTGTACCCGGCCATGGAAGATTTCCGCATTGATTTCGTGGTCGACCGTGGCCCCTATGCCAAGACCATCACCCTGGAGCTGAAGCCCTTTACGCTCATCGGTGCTACTACGCGCGCGGGCATGTTAACCGCACCCTTGCGCGAACGCTTCGGCATCTTTCAGCACCTCGATTTCTACACTCCCGAGCAGTTGACGCGGATAGTGGCGCGCGCGGCCAAGGTGCTGAACATCAAGCTCGATGACGGTGGTGCCCGGGAGCTGGCTGCCCGCGCCCGCGGCACCGCCCGCATCGCCACCCGCCTGCTGCGCCGTGTCCGCGACTATGCCCAGATAATGGGGGATGGCTCCATTGACCGCGACATGGCCCGCGAGGCACTGGCGGCCATGCAGGTAGACGACCGCGGCCTCGACACGCTTGACCGCAAGTACCTGCGCACCATCATTGACTACTACAACGGTGGACCGGTGGGGCTTAATGCTATTGCTGCAACGCTTGACGAGGATCAGGACACGCTTGAAGATGTCGTGGAGCCGTACCTGCTGAAGATCGGGTTTGTCATCCGTACCTCGCGCGGCCGCATCGTCACCCAGCGTGCTTACGACCACCTCAAAGTCGACAAGCCGGCCCCACGGATCGAGGGCAACCAGGAGCACTTGCCGCTGTGAACGAGGCCTGCCGTCTTTCGGCCTTCAGCGGTATTGCTGCACCTGCAGGCTCAGCCCCCCGATCGTGCGGCCCGTCGCCAGTGCCATCTGGATGAAGGAAATCTTGTCCAGGCCGGTGTCGCCCAGGCGCAGGTGCCCGGCATCGGCCGTCATCTCCCCCCACGTCGGGTCCATCTCCACCCACTGCCCGCAGTACATCTCCACCCACGCATGGTAGTAGAAACTATCGCCCGTCCACGCCACCCCCGTTACCATCCGCGAGGGAATACCGACGGCACGCGCCAGGGCCACTGCCAAAATCGCGTGTTCGGTGCAGTCTCCTGACCGCTGGTCAAGGATCTCCAGCGCCGAGACCGGCCGCGGGTCGCTCTGCACCTTCTTGAGGTTGTCATACACCCATTGCACTATGAGCTTGGCGGCTCGCCAGGAGTTCGTTTCGCCGGCGACTATCCTGCGGGCCAGGGCAACTAACCTCTGGTCATCGCACTGCACCATCTCGTTGCTTGCCAGGTACTTG
This sequence comes from Candidatus Zipacnadia bacterium, assembly GCA_029819875.1. Lineage (GTDB taxonomy): Bacteria > Armatimonadota > Zipacnadia > Zipacnadales > Zipacnadaceae > JALGVG01. The sequence goes on from JALGVG010000135.1 coordinate 4,620, forward strand.
GCGAGGTCAGGTCCCTTGATGGGCAGCGGCGGTGGATCGGCCGGCTGCTCGGCCCGCATTATCTCCACTACCGCGGCCTCGCCCTCGGCGGCCACCTTCTGCCGCGGCGAACAGGGGATCAACTCCACGGCTGGCTGGGCCTCGCCCTGCGCACGCAGCCTCACGTACGACAGGCCCTGGGGATTCGCTATGCTTGTACCCGCCGGGATGCTAGGCGACAACTTCAAGGGCGAGAACTCGGCCAGCGCCTGCGCCGCCGGAACCTTCGTCATCACCAGGCCCATTACCCCGGGCACCTCGGTGCGCAGCATCTCCCCTCGCTCGTCAATCCACGAGATGACATCAAGGTTCAGCCTCTCGCTGTGAGAGCGAAGCTTGAAAGCATTTACCGAGCGGTCGCCTACCCGAAACGGGGCTTGCTCCTCCACGGTTATCGTGTGCGTGTCCAGCTCTCCGATATCGGGGGAAAACACTTCGATCCGATATACATCGCCCACTTGCAGCTTGCCGGTGAGCGCGTCGATGTTCAATTGCAGTTCGGATCCAAAATCCGGCCCGGTTGTGTACGTCTTGCGTATGCTCTGCCCGCCGGCCCGGGTTACCACCTCGACCGTGTTTCCCCGCACGGTCGCCTGCATCCTGCGTTGGCGGCCGAGCTGGTCCTCGGACAAGACGTACGATTCAGGGCGCAGGTCAGGGCCGTAGGTGGTGACAACCTCGCTGCGGGCTGCCAGGTTGTTGCCCAGCATCGTTATGCGTAACACCACGCGCTCAACGACCTTCAGCTTGGGCCGGCCGTCTTCTACGAAGGGATGCGACTCGATGGAGGCATAGCCTACCGTGCCGCCCGCTATCTCCACCTTGTACCAGTTCGAAGCGCGCAGTTGCGAATACAGTTGCCGGACCTGTGCAACCGCCGGGGTATCAATGCCCGTTGCATGGCTCACGCAACCGGCCAGGCAACTGACCAGTGCAATTGCCACCACCCATGCCCCGCGCACTCTCATCCTTCCTTCGCTTGGGCGATCGTGCCTTCGCCTTCGTTTTTCGATGCTTGTTCTTGGAATGTTCGCAGGCGGCAGCGCCTGAACACTACCACCAGGTCGGGGTCAAAGCGCGTGCCGGCATTGGACACTATCTGCGCCATTGCTTCCTGTGGCGACAGGCGGCGGCTGAAGTTGTCCTCCGGGTTCGTGAGCCGGTCGTATGCATCACAAATGGCGATGATGCGCGCCTCCAAGGGAATATCCTTACCGGCCAGGCCCTCCGGAAATCCTGTGCCGTCCCAGTTCTCGTGGTGGTGAACCACCGCCGGCAGGATCGGCTGCAGGAACTGCACCGGTGCCAGGATCGTACGCCCGATCAGAGGGTGCATCGTATAAAAAACGTGGTCGGCATCCCCATCAGAACGCGCGGACATCCCTTGTTCCGATACCCCGATCTTGCCGATGTCGTGCAGAGTGGCCCCGAAGCGCAGCAACTCGCGTTGCTCGCCGTTCATCCCCAGTTCCTGGGCCATCTCGTCGGCCAGGTCCGCCACCCGCTCCGAGTGGCTGTACACTTCCATGTCCTTGGCCTCGATCGCCCGGGTCAGGGCACGCACCGTGTCGTAGTAGCTGATCCGCAGGTCCTCGTATAAGCCGGCGTTCTCGATAGCCACCGCTGCCTGGTTGGCGAATGCCGTCAGCAGGTCTGTTTCCTGCTGCTTGAAGCGGCGCGGCCGCTTGGAGTAGATACGCATCACCCCGTGAATGCGCTGCTGGGTGGCCAAGGGAACGCACAGCACCGACGAAAGCCCGGCCTCCTTGGCCGCCTCCTGGTACTGGAATCGCGGATCGGCACACACGTTGCGGATTTGCAGGGCTTCACCTGTTAGTACCTGGCGGTCAAGCTCGCTGCCGGCAACGGACACAGGCCCTTTTTGCCAGTACTTCTCGTCCAGCCCCCGCGTGGCCGCCAGCTTCAGCTCCCCGGTTTCATGATCCAACAGCCGGATACTGCAAGCCTTGGCATCCATCACCTCGACCGCGTGCTTGGCAATCAGCTCCAATACCCGCTGAATGCGCAGCGTGGAGGTGATATTCTGGGCCACCTGGTACAGGGTGCGGCCCTCGGCGATACGCCGCCGCAGTTGGGTGGAGGTCCACGAGGACGCGATGCCCACCACAAAGAACATCAAGGCCCGAACGATAACCTCCACGAAGGTCTGCGACTGCCCCACCGTTGTTTCGGTATTCGGGTCCCATGCCCAACTACCCGGCAT
>JALGVG010000136.1 GCA_029819875.1 Candidatus Zipacnadia bacterium
GTAGAGTCGGACGCATTACTTTGCCTCTCCTTTCAGCGGACTTCTGAAGTTCTCACAGCCTGTTGAACCTTCATCGGCGATGCAACCGCCCGAAAAGCCGCGGCAAGGACTTAGCCGTTGTTAGACAATCCCAGGATCATGGCAACAAACTGCTTCCTGGCGTAGAAGGCGCGACTGGTACTGCCGTGACCGGGGCCCTTTGTCCGAGGCTGGACTAGTACGCCCATCCTGCCGGTGAGAGCCTCAAAGCCGCGTGTGCGAATGACTTGCCTGACATCCTCGTAATCGGCCTTAACCTGCTTGTAGATAGCGGGATTGTCCAGGTTAAACGTGCCGACGCTGACAAGGATTGACGATTCTTCCGCCTTCGATTCGAACATTCTTGCGCAGACGACTATCTTTTGCAGTTTTGCCAGCAGATGACTTTCCTCAAAGGGTTTCTGCAAGACGTTCACGGGGTCGATCATCGTGATAGCCATGGTTTCTTTGGGGACGATCTTGCCGTTCTTGAGGCGCTTGAGGGGGACTATCTTCAGTTCCCAGGAGCCGAAATTGGGGGATTGGGCGGAATTGAGTGGAAGTCCAAGGTATCGCTCAATGACGTGGCCGGCCCAACCCTTGTTAAGCTTGCCTTCTTTCCATATGGTCACGCCGAGTTGCGCGGCAAGGGCGACAAGATCGTGACCCTGGAGCTTTTTCAAGCGCGATATTGCCTCATGTCTTTCCATGAACGCTGTCCTTGAACAGTGGGACTTGCTTGGAGGCGAGTTCGTCGGCGATGCGCTTGCTGGCTATCTCAAGGTATTGTTCTTCCGTCTCGATTCCTATGAATTTCCTTCCGTATCTGACGGCCACAACGCCGGTAGTTCCGCTTCCCATAAATGGATCGAGAACCAGGTCTCCTTCGTTTGTGCTGGCTAGTATGACGCGCTCCAACAAGTCTTCCGGTTTTTGGGTGGGATGCTTTCCGTAGCGCTTTTCGTCCTTGCGGGGCGTTGCAATAGCCCACACACTACGCATCTGTTTGCCGGGCACCTTGAGAATATCCCTGGCAAACGTTCCGTTCTTCATCAGCTCATAGTTGAAAGTATGTTTCGCCCTCTTTGATTTTCTGGCCCATATCAGCGTCTCGTGGCTGGCCGTGAAGTACCGGCAAGAGAGGTTGGGGCTGGCGTTGGGCTTGTACCAGCAGATGTCGTTGAGGATGTGAAAACCGGCCAGTTGGAGGGCGAAACCACACGAGTAGATGCTGTGGTAGGTGCCGGAGATCCATATCGTGCCGTGAGGCTTAAGAATACGCCGGCAGGCTCTTATCCATTCGAGATTGAACTCGAAGTCTTTCTCGAGGCCCTTGCTCCTATCCCATTCTCCCTTGTTAACGCTTACGGCGCGGCCGGCATGGCAGGTGAAGCCGTCGTTGGACAGGTTATAGGGAGGGTCCGCGAATATCATATCAACCGACTCAGGCTCCATTTGCGCCAGCACATCGAGGCAGTCGGCACAAATAAGCTTGTAGCCGGGTCCGGTCACTTGCACTGGTTGCGCGCCGGCCTTAGGCGGCGGGACAGTGCTCGACATTGCGGCAAAAACCTCCCTTTCCCTCCGTGTACCAAGGTGGAGACGGAGGTTTGCACTCATCTTATCACAGTCACAATACCAGCGCAAGCAGCACCACAGGCCACGCCGCTTGCCAGCGCTTTTGCGACAAGCACGCCCGGATTCACACCTCTAACATATCTGCCAAGAAGTGGACGGCGGCGGGGTCGTGGCTGTGATCTCGCAGCAACTGCACGAATTCGTTGATCGTATAGTGTCCCGGCTTAATGCCGCCCGGATAAGGTTTCGGGTCCTCGGGATCATAGTCGGGTATTATGATGATAGTATCCGTGTCCATCGCTCCTTCTCCTTGGGGTGGAATACATAAATAATAGAACATTTGATCGGCCTTGTCAAACCAACTTGTCACGTGATGGGTGCCGCCGGGGGCTAGGGCTGCTCGGTGAGGGTGAAGGGGATATGCGGGATGCTCACCCACATCGACCCAAGTTCACGGAGGGCGGAGGCCGCCGCCCGGCCCCTCTCTATCAAGCTGCCCGCCATCTGCTCGGGGTCCAGCGCCAGCCGCTGCTTGAGGTAGGCGTCTATCTCGTCGTCGCCAAGCCCGGCGGCATGGGCGGCCTGAAGTTCCTGGGCGGTGAAGCCTTCGGCCTGCAATCGCTGCTGGTAGGCGGCGTAGGCCTCGGCAGTTATGGTAATGTCATTTATGCCTTCCTCCGCCAGTTCGTCGAGGAGGGCGTCGAGGTTATCGGCCACTGTAATCATGGCCAGGCCGATGGAATGCTTGTAGCTGATTACGGCCAGGCCCTGGCGTTGTATCCACTCCTCGTCTTCGGCCTCTACGGCTCCGCCGAGGCGGTCGAGGGAGATGCGAGCGGCGCGCATCCGGGCAACCAGGTCGGCGAGGGAGTCGCGCAGGGCCGCCAGGGCCGCGGCGCGGGCGGCAGGGAGGCCCTCGAACACGCCCAGCTCCTGCGGGGAGGGAAGGCGGGGCTGTTCGAGGACGGTGAAGTCGGTGCGGGGCGGGTCGCCGCCTAGCTGCTGGGAGATGGTCTCGGCGCTGCTGAACAGCCAGTCGAAATAAGAGGACTGCACCTGGCCGTGGATGCCGAACCCCACCTGGCCGGCCAAGGTGCCGGCGGGGTCAGCCACCGCCTGGACCACTGTCGCGCCGTTGCTGATCCAACCGACGGCCTTCTTGGTTCTGTTGAGTACCCCCTTGCTGGGCTGGTTGCCGGCAGGACGGCCGGACTGGCCGAGGCGCTGACGCTGCTCGGCGGGCGTCGCGCTGTCGCCGCTGCCGCCGCTGCCGGGCCTGAACGGCCTGAGGGGGCGGTAGCGCGGGCGGTGCCTGAATTTCTGCAGCCCCCAAGGGTCGGAAAAGCGCGGCCGCTTGAGCGGCCTCATCTCGTGTTGAGCGAACAAGTCGGGCGGCAGGGAGGCGGAAGCAAGCAGAATTGCTCCAGGGCGGTTGCCCACGTCAAGGGAGACCACCTGCGCTTGCTCGGCGTCCGCCATGTCAGCGGCGCCGTCGCCGATGGTTACCAACCCCACCATCCACGCTTGCTGGACGAGGGCGACCTGAGCGCGCGCCCACTGCGCGTCGGCGTCGGTGACGTCGGCAAGGGTCTGCCTGAGCGCTTGCGTGTAGTTGGCCAAGTCCATCATGCGGGGGAAAAGCTCTTGCACCTTGTCTTCCGACAGCGGATCTTCGCCCACTGTTCGCACGGCTTCAATGAGGTTCGCCAATTGCCGGCGGTGTTCGACAGCCCACTGGTAGCGCTGCGCAAGATCGGCAAAGCGCCCGGGTGACTGCCCGGGCCGGCCCTGCCCGGAGGGCGTGCCCGTCAGCGTCCAGCCCAGCCCCTCGAAGGTGACCTGCCTGGGGGCCTGGCTGCCCTGGGCGTGAGGTGCGGTGATGGTAAGGGAGGCGAAGGCATAGCCCCTCACGCCGTCGTCGCCGGCAATGACGGCCGGTTCGATGCTGTCATCGTAGGTCGTTGCAATGCGCCGGCCCGAATCGTCAGCGATGGCGGTGATGCGGCCCAGTTGGTCGGTTTCCACCACGGTGGGAGGCGGGATGAAGACCTGGGTGCGGGTGCGGCTGTAGCCGGATGGGAAGTAGCGCACCAGGAAGCCGCCGGGCTTGTAGGACCAGCGACCACGCGGTGTTTCTTCGCCCGGGCCCGGCTCGGGGTCGCCGGGCAAGACGGCCACGCCTTCGATGGCGTCAAAGTCGGAGGTGCCCTGGGCAAACATGCCCCTGATGCGCGCCTCGGCCTCCAATACCTGGCGGACGGCCGGCGGCAGGTCAGCGAATACCCGGTCCATCAGTTCCGGGGGGACCTGGCCTAGTGCACCACCGTTGAGTTGCCTTATCTGGCGGGGGGTAAGCAGAAGCCTGGCTGCCCGTTGTATCTCGTCGGACATATCGTTGATCTTGGTGCGGGCGAGGATGCCCCATATAAGAAGCTGGATGGTTTCCTGCTCGATTTCGGGGTGAGCGACAGCGCCCTGCAGAATGCGCGTTATGACAGGTGCAAGGGCCCCTTTCAGCGGTGCCCACAGGTAGCCTTCGCCATGCCCCGGCCCGTGAGTGCCGGCATGCAGGCAGTAGCTTTCCATGACCGCTTCGTATCCTCCGGGGGCCAATAACAGGGCAAACTGCCTGCCGCGGGGCATTTCGGCCATCGGCGCCAATGCCGGCGGGGTGAAGTCATCCAGGAAGGGAATACCGGTTATCGCATCGGCGAAGCTGGTGGTGAGGGCCGGCTTGCTTTTGAGGATCTTGTTCAGCCCGGGGATCTTGACAGGCACTTCCAAGCCGCCGGAGCCGGGGATCTTTGGTATCTCGGGCAGGCCGAAGGGGGAGACAGAGGAGACCGGCAGCAACAGCGCCAGGGCAATGAGAAGGCGTCGCATTTGTTGCTCACCCCATCCTTTTCAGATTGTCACGATCAGTCTATTGCCTGTCTGCCGCCGAATCTCCTTCCCAAGGCCCGACAGCGGCACAGGAGGCGGCCTGTTGAGGGGGGCTATCCGATCGTTGCCGCCACCTTGGCCGCCACGTCAACGACCTGGTTGGTGGAGGAGGCGTCGAGGGCTGCGAACATCAAGGCTGCGCTCTTGATATTGTCGTCCAGCTCAGTGGTGGGGGCAGGGCCGCCGTCCAGCCAGTTGAGGAATTCATTGATTATCCACTTGTGGTTGTCGTACTCAACCTGGGCGGGGGGCAGCTCCTCCACGCGCAGGCCGCGGCCGAACTCGTGCTCGTAGATGCGCACCACGTGGTCGTTGTCCACCTCCACCGCGCCATTTTCGCATTCGACGCGGTAGTACTCGCTGTGCCAGTTGTTCTGCTTGCCCTTGGCCATCAGCGAGCCCTCGTAATGGCAGATAACCCCGCTTGCCATCTTCATGACATACTGGGCGCAACATTCACCGTCGAAACTGCTCCACGGGGGATTCCACTCCCAGCCGGCGATGCAGTGGCAGTCGGAACCTGAAAGGTTGCGAAGCTGGTCGAAGTGGTGAACCGCGCCCTCAATCAGCAAGGCGTGGGCGATTTCATGGCGCCAATCGGCCCACGAGCCGCGCTGCGAATAGTCGCCGGCAAACCGGCCCATTACGTAGTTGATACGGCCCAGCCGGCCGCTGTCGAGCACCTGCTTGAGCGCCAGTATGGGCGGGCTGTAGCGGTAGTTTTGGATGACCGCCATCTTCACACCCGCGGCCTTGACGCTGCGGTAGATGCGCGTGCAGGCCTCCCAGGTATCGGCGATAGGCTTTTCGCTGAGGATCGGCATGCCGCGGGCCACCGCTGCTTGCACCGCAAGTTCGTGGACAGCGGGGGGAATGACGATTATACAGAAATCGGCGTCCACGGATGCAAACGCGGTTTCGATGTCGCGGAAGCGGCGCTCGGCGGGCAGGCCCAGCAGGTCAGCGGACCGAGCCAGGACCTGTTCGTTGACATCAACGAGGGCAACGACCTGCAGCCTATCACCGTAAAAGGGTGCGAGGAAATCCTGCAACCAGGCGCGGGCAAATCCGCCTGCCCCTACCATCAAACAACGCTTGGCAGACATGTGCAGACAACCCTTTCTCATTGTTTGATTGGCCGGAATTGTCCGTAATGCTTGTCAACTGTAGCGCACGATAGTTCGCGGTCACATAGGGACTTTCCTGTATTCGGAGGGGCCGTCCGCAGGCGGCCAGTTGACGGTAGGGGGCGCATGGGTTACATTTTGTGCGGAGGCCGGCAAGCACCGCTATATAGAACGCAATAAACTGTGGAGGCATTCAATGCCAAAGTCATTGGCCCCTGACAAGGTGACTATCAAGATCCCGCGGCCGCTTTACAACAAGATCGCGGCTATCATCAAGGGCAGCGGCTACAATTCGGTAACCGATTTCGTGGTGTATGTGCTGCGTGATATTGTCTCATCGCACGGTGCCGTGGAGGAGAGCTACTCGGGGGCCGAATTGGAAGAAGTCAAGGAACGCTTGCGCAAGCTCGGCTACTTGTAGGGACAATGCACAACGCCGGCGGGCCGGTGCCGGCCGAGGCGGCAGCCGGCCGGCAACCGGTTAGCGGCCGGCAGTCGGCACCTTGCGCACTATCAACACCCCAAGAGCAACCAGCCCACAGGAAATGGCTATCGGCAGCCACACCGGTCCGTACCAAGGCCGAGGGATGAGGAACAAGCAATCAGTGGTGGCAAGGGAGGCGGGCCAATCTATGAGCGCCTTGAGGCTGACGTAGTAAAAGATGTCCCACAGGCCGAAGGCGATGGCAAAGACAGCCAGCCTCTGCCAGAAACTACGCCCGACGAGAACCGCAAACGCCACCAGCATGATAATGGTGGCGGCCTCGCGCGTGCGTTCCACACCCAACAGCCAGTCGGGGACCTGGGCGATGATGTGGGCGTCGAGCTGCTCGGGGGTGGGGACGATGCCCAAGATGCGGCGGATATAGACTACCACAACCGCCTCCAGGTACCCCATCGCGATGGCGAAGGCGGCGATAACCGCTAATCGATTCCAGGATACAAATCGCATACCGGCAGGTTAGCACGACGGTTGGAGGGCGTCAACTCCCCGCGGTGGCTTAAGTGTGGCGGTGGTCGGCCGAAGAATCAGGGGAATGAACAAGTGCCCTGTTCATTGCACCCGCAGGGCGCCCAGATGGTAGTGTCAAGGTGCTTATTGATGTTCAACAGCGACTGTTCCCGCCCAGAACACGCTTCCGGCAAGGTGCAACGCGGTGGAAGCTACGCGTCTGCATCGGAAGCATCCCCCACA
>JALGVG010000137.1 GCA_029819875.1 Candidatus Zipacnadia bacterium
CCTGCAGTTTGAAGTGCCGGTAGGCCGGATACAGGACGCCTGGCTCAACGGCCTGGCACGGGTGCTGCGCTGACAGCCGCCCGCCGCATCAGACGCAAGAGGAGATAAACCCCACAATGAAGTTATATCTGGAGTGTATTCCCTGCATACTACGGCAAGCGCTGGATACCGCCCGGCTGGTCACCGACAACGAGCAGCTTCAGAGACGAGCATTGCAGGCGGCATTGCAGGCAATCAGCCGCACCTCGTGGGAAGGAACGCCGCTGACGGTGGCTAAGCACGTGCACCGGGCGGTGCGCGAGGCCCTCGACTGCCCCGACCCGTATGCGGAAATCAAGCGCTTGCATGACCGGCAGGCATTGGAGCTTTATCCCCGGCTGCAGCAGGTGGTCGCCGAGGCCGACGACTCGCTGCGTACCGCTGTCAAGATTGCAATGGCCGGCAATATCATGGACCTGGGAGTGTCCAACAGCTTTGACGTGGAGGCGACGCTGCAACGCGTGCTGCAAAGCTCCTTTGCCATAGACCACTTTGCACAGTTTCGCGAGGCGGTCAACCGCGCCCGCCGGGTGTTGTACCTTGCAGACAATGCCGGCGAGATCGTGTTCGACCGGGTGCTTCTCAGCCAACTGGGAGAGAGGGAGATTACGGTAGCCGTCAAGAGCGAACCGTTTATCAATGATGCAATGCGCTCGGATGCCCTCGAGGCGGGCATTGATGAACTGGCCGAGATAATCACCGTGCCACCGGCGGCCGACATCAGCGCCTTCGGTGCGGCATGGACTGAGGCTGACCTTATAGTGCTCAAAGGCCAGGCCAACTACGAGGCCTACAGTGCGGCGACAGGGCCTATTTATTTCCTGCTTCTGGCCAAGTGTGACTTCGTGGCGCAGGAGGCGGGCGTAAACAAGGGCGACATGATCTTGCAGGCAGGCGTAAGCTGACGCAGGCGGCATCCAGCGATGGTGCTACCGACGCACAGTGAGCGAGGGGGCGGTTAGCGTGATTTGTCCCAAGTGCGGCTACGTGATGAGTGACTTCGATGAAGAATGCCCGCGCTGCAAACGCATGGCACAGCAGCAGGACAAGGCCTATCCGGCCGTGAAGCAGGACGGCGAATCCCCTGCACCGCCGGCCGGCGAAAGCGTCAAGACAGTCAAGCCGCCGCCGACCATCCCCTTGCAGCGACGCTCCGATACGCTGCTGTGGGCGGTGCTCGCCATCGGACTGGTTGTCATCCTGCTGCTGGGGGGATTACTGTGGGCGTTGGTGCGCGGCCCGCTGACAGGGGGCAGGGCAGGGACAGTGGCCCAGGTGCCGCTGCAGCCGGTCCAGCCCTCGGTGGCTCCACAGGGCGGCGTCTACCCCGCAATTCCCCCTCAAACCCAGCCGCCTGCCACGACCCGGCAACCCTTGCTGCCCCAGCGCCAGCAAGCCACCCGCGAGCCGTTGCAGTATCCGGGAAACAACCTGGCAACCGGCCGGCAGGTAACAGGTGAAGCATTGCCCGGCGGCGACAGCTTCGCGCGCGGCCAGCAGGTTCAACCCCCGCCTACCCGGCCCACCACGTGGCGGGAGGTGGCCCGCTTCCAGGGCAGCGGCACGTTCACGACGGCGCCCATCACCGTTCGGCAGCCGTGGCGGGTCCGCTATTACACCGGCTCTTCATCGGGCAGCATCCTGGACCTGGATATCTTCTCCATCTTTCCGGACAAGGGCCCCTTGTCGCTGCCGATAGTAACCGTCCAGAACAGCCCCAATACCTGGGGCGAGGGTTACGGACGGGGAGCGGGCACTTTTCCGTTGACCATTGTCACCACTTACAACAACTGGCTGGTTATCGTGGAGCAGGGCGAATGAAAAGGGCACAGCGCCAGTGACCCTAGGGTCACCCCTGGAAAGTGGTGGGACTGCGCCATTTTTTGCCCCGCGAGCCCCGAGTTAACCCACCAACGGCATGCCCCGAAAATGCCAGGAGGCTACAAGTGGCCGCCGCGGCTGCCAAGGGATAATATGAAAAAGTGCAAGGTTTACCAGGTCCACATGCCTCCGAAGCTCCACACATAGTGCGGTGCCATGTTGTTTTTCACGCTGTAGGGTTTCGAAATGCCCACCACAAGCCTTTGATGTTCGATGTCAACGCCATTGGGATGGTATTGGAGCTTGACGACCAGGTTGTGGGAATAGGCGCGGTAGCCGCTAGAGCCGCTCTTGCCTTTGGCCTCATCCATATCAACCCAGCCGGATGGCCCCATCGCAAGGGCCAACTTGTTGGTGAGGGTCTGTTCACGGAAAAGTTTGTAAGTGAGGCGATCAGGCAAGTCCCAGCCGGACTTTCGGTAGCCGGATATGACCGGGGCCTTGCCTACAAATGTGTAGGTGAGGTGGCCACACATGTCGTCATGCTTGCCGCAAAGGTGCCACAGCAGGCCGATGCGCATGGCATCAGCGCCGTTGCCGAGCCCTTCGGTGACTTCCGTATCCGACGACTGTGGAAGCTTGAACGCGGCTGCGACGGCCAGATGCTTCTCTTGCCAATAGCCGGAGCAGTTCGTCTGCTCGGTGAATTTGTACTTGGCTGCCAGCCAGATATCCTCGAGAGCAGAATCGCTGATTTCACGCGAGCCGAGACGCGCCCGGCGGTCACCGTAGTTGAGGCTGACACCGATATCAATGTCGTCCGTCAGACCGTAGCCGAGTCGGTAACTGGTGTTGATCTTCCTGGAGTGCCAGGCAGCAGGAAGGTCCTCCATCTGGTGGGTCTTGGAATTCCAGCGGCGTTCGTGCTCAACGTTATTGTAGGAAAAGCGTAACCATAATTCACCCTTGTCAAGCCCATACGGACAACCTAAGATTTCTTCAGCGTAGGATGCGGCTGCCAAGGTCAGCAAGAAAGAGGCGAGGATACTGATGCCAAGGAGCCGGGCGATTGGATGTTGCATCTAGTAATCATCCTTTCTGGCTTTCTGGCGCTGTGGTGCATGTTGGTACTCACAGTGAAGTTAGGGGCATCTAAATTAGATAGGCATACCTAACTTTTGGGCGAATTATATTCGCTGAAGGTTGTTCATGTCAAGTAGAAATAAGGGTCACTACCCGGTATTGACCTAGACGCACTTGACCGGGTGAAAGAGGAGAAAACCGCAAAGGGAAGGAACAACCAAACGAAATGAAGATGGCCGTGGCGGCCATTATCCTGCAAATTGAAGGGGAATGGAAGCCCGGGTTTCCAGCAGGCAGCCGGCAAGGGCACTGCTGTCGCCGAGCGAGTCACAGAGGAAATATATCAAGGGTACCATAACAGGATGTCGTGACACCAGTACTGGCACAATGACTAACAGAGAGCGCTATCGCACGACGCTTCGCAGGCAGCAACCGGACCGCATCCCCATGTGGGAATGGGCCATTTGGCCGGAAACACTCCAACGCTGGAGGCGAGAGGGCCTGCCGGATGACGTGGAGCCCCAGGAATACTTCGAAATGGACCCGATCGTGGCGGTGGGAGTGGATTGTTCGCTGCAATTGGAACCCCAGAAGCTTGAGGAAACCCAGGATTTCACGATCACTAGGGACGCCGACGGCGTCACCCTCAAGGCGTGGAAAGAACACTACGCCACTCCCGTGGAGATAGACTTCACGATCAAGGAGCGCGCGGACTGGGATCGTCTCAAGGAGCGCTTGACAAGCGACGAGGGACGGATCCAGCCCGACGTTTATGAGACGCTGCGCCAGGCGCGGCAGGACGAGATTTTCAGCATCTGCAGCCCTGCTGAACCGATCTGGTGGGTGCTGCGCACCCTCGGCCACGAGCAGGCGCTGATGCTGATGGCTACTGATCCGGACTGGGTGGAGGAGATGGTGCGGTACCAGATGGAGCTCAACCTGCGTCTGTTGCAAAAGCTGGTGGAGGCCGGAACGCCCCCCGATGGCCTGTGGTACTGGGCCGACCTGTGCTACAAGAACGGGATGCTGTTTTCGCCCGCTACATATCGCAGCCTGTTTATGCCCTATCACAAGCAGATTACACGCTTCTGCCGGCAAAATGACATAATCCTGATATTCCACTGCGACGGAGACGTCCGCCAGTTCATTCCGCTACTAATCGAGGCGGGTTTTGAAGTTATCCAGCCGTTGGAGGCGCGCTGCGGCAACGACGTGCGTGAGCTTAAGCCCCTGTATGGCGACCAGATTGCCTTCTTCGGTAACATTGCCTCGGATGTGCTGGCCGAAGGCGGCGAAGCGCTGGAGCACGAGGTGCGCAGCAAGGTCCTGGCGGCCAAGCCCGGCGGCGGGTACGTGTTCCACTCCGATCACTCCGTCCCGCCGACGATATCGCTGGCCTCCTACGGGCGGGCGGTCGAGATATGCCGGGAGCTGGGAACGTACGAGTAGCCGGACAGCAAGTGGACGAAAAGGAGGACGATGGCGATGAAGGCCATGATAATTCTCGTCTTGGCGGCGCTGGCGGCAGTGACGGTCCAGGCGGCGGCCGGGCCTGCGTTGCAGGATGTAAAGCTTCACGGTAGCCGCAACATCTGGATCCCGTTGGAAGACGGGAGCGCCATCCACAAGCTGGCTGACCACGGCTTCAATTCCGCGACCACTGCGACGTGGCTGTTGAGCAAGGCCACAAGCAGCGCCGGGCCTGACGACCCGTTCATCATCCGCGAGTCCGACATCCCGGCCGAAAAGCTGGCGCTGATTCGCGCCCAGGCGCGAGCCTGTGCCGAAGAAGGCATCTTGTACATGCCCTACATCAACCAGTTGGCGGATGGCGAGGTGAGGTTGCTGAAGGGCAAGCATTACCGCCGGTTCGTCAACCACCTGGGCGTGGAGGGTTCCATCGCTCCCTGCCCGTTGGAACGCAAGGATTGGTTCGGCTTCCAGTTGCCGCAGATGCTTGCCATCGTCCGCATCCTGGCCGAGGAGGGCTGCGAGGGAGGAGTGAAGCTGGAGGGGGAGACCTACTGCGCAGGAGATATCTACCCCGGCTATCACACCCAGCGCCAAGAGCTTTGCTATTGCGATCATTGCTTCAATTCCTTTATCAACGCACTGCCGCGCAACGAGCGGCCGACGACCGCGTTGAAGCCGGCCGAGCGTTACCCTTGGCTTTCCGCCCGCGGCCTGCTGTGGGCCTACGAGATGCACCAAAAGCGCGAACTGGTGAAGCTGCTGCGGGAGCTTGCGGCACGGGTCCCGGTTGCCGTTCCTGGTGTACAGCGCCAGCGAATATTACACGGGGTACAATGTGCAGGCCGGCTGGACGTGGAGTTCAAACTACAACAGCAAGGACCATATCGAGCACCTGCGGCGGCTGGGGATACCGTGCCTGTACCTCGGCGGCCTGTCGGTGGGGACGTACTGGCCGCGACGGATGGGCCTGGAGATGGCGCGACTTGTCGAGAAGGGCGACGGCTTCTGGCTGTATTGGGGCGGCACGCTGCTGACGGATGACGCCCGCGCGCGGATTGATCCCAAGGGCGGCAGTGAGTTCATGGTGCGGGAAAAGCCCAGCCTCTATTGGCCCAGACTGAAGCAGGCAAACGAGGTGCTCAAGCAACGCAGGCGCGGCAGGCATCCGGCCGGAGGGCCGCAGCGGGCGCACGTGGTGTGGCAGCACAAGACGTTCGCTGGGCCGCCGGGCGAGCCGCTGGTGTGGGATGTCAACAATCCCCCGCGACGCGGTAACGGCTGGCGCACCGACGGCCTGCTGCCGGGGGTTGACTGCATGCTTCCCAAGCTCGACCGCGCGCACAACGGCTTGCTGTTCGACCTCAACTCGCGCACACCGCGGCCCAAGGCGCTGACACTTGACTATTCGTTCACCCAACCGGTGGGCACTGAGTACATGTTCGGGGTAACGGTGCGCTACGAGGGGCAGGCGGAGGGGGCACGGATCAACCTCGGGTACAGCTTCCCCGGCTACACGGAGGGCGATGGCCGCCAGATCTTTCGCTATATCAACTGGGTCGTCTACCCGGAGGACAAGGCGAGAACGCTGTGGCTGCCCATTGGTGCGGTTGACGAGCCGCGCCTGACCTGGGTGCGACTGTATATCCATCCCAACCCCGGCAAGGTATGGGTGTCACGCATCGTACTGGCGCCGGCGCAGACGTACACCCTGGAGGGCGCACGGCTTCGGCTGCCCGCTGGCGAGCAGTGGTGGGGGCTTGACTGGGAGCTTTCTCCGCCGGACCAGTGCCTGTTTTCAGTCAGTATTGACGACGCGGCGACGGAAAGGGCGCTGTTTGCCCGCCTGTATGATAAGGCGTACATCGGCGACCTGTCTCGCATCTACGGGATTGAACAGATAGTGCTGACGGCCACCTGCACGGTACCGGCCGGGCAGAATATCGAGTTGCGGCGCTTGAGCGTGACAACGGTGCCGCGGCGTGCCGGCGACCGGTAGCCTGGGCACAGGGCGGCGGCTTGTAGCCCCGCAAGCTACGACGATGGAGGCCGCAAGGCAGTCGGCCGATTGGCGGGACGACATTTCCGAAATTGCCGGTTTTATGGTACCATGCAGTCAGAATGCTTGAAGCTGTTGAGGGAAGCAAAGTCCAGCCGGTCATGCGGAAGATTGGTGGGAGGATGAATCTACCGAAAGTCAGTTGGATACAGCGAGCGACCCACATCGCCCGTATTTTCACGCGGTTCGGGTTCGCATCGGTGTTGCACGCAATCGGGCTGGACCGTATCCTTCCTAAGCGGCCGGCGGAGGTGGATGCCGGAACGACCGGCCTGGAACTGCCGGTGCGACTGCGCTTGGCAATGCAGGAAATCGGGCCGACGGCCATCAAGCTGGGCCAGCTGTTGGCCAGCCGCTCGGACCTGCTACCGCTGGAATTCGTGGAGGAGCTGCGGCAGTTGCAAGACAATGTCCCGCCGTTTCCGTTCGAGGAGGCCAAGGAGGTTATCGAGGCAGAGCTGGGTGCCGAGCTGCAGGAGTTGTTCGCGCAGTTCGAGCCCGAGCCGCGGGCGGCCGCCTCCATCGGCCAGGTGCACCATGCAGTGCTGCCGGACGGCCGGCAGGTGGCGGTGAAGGTGCAGCGGCCGGGCGTCAAGGAGACGGTGGAGATAGACCTGCAGATAATGGTGTGGGCTGCGCGGCGCGCCGAACGCTACAGCCCGTGGTGTGCGCGCAACAGGATCGGTGACCTGGCCGAGGAGCTGGCGCACAGCCTGCGGCTGGAGCTTAACTACGTGGTGGAAGGGCACAATACCGACTACTTGCGCGAGAGCGTGGCGAAGGATGAACGTGCCCTGGTGCCGCGCGTGCACTGGGAGCTCAGCAGCGAGCGGGTTCTGACGCTGCAGTGGATGGAGGGCATCCGGGTGACCGATGAGCAGGCGCTGCAGGAGGCGGGGATAAACCGGGCGCAGGCGGCGCGGACGCTTGCCGACCTGATGCTGGCACAGATTTTCGGGGAGGGGTTCTTCCACGCCGACCCTCACGCGGGCAACATCCTGGTTGCCGGCGATGAAAAGATAGTGCTGCTTGACTGCGCCAACGTGGTGTACATCGGGCGCCAGGTGCGCGAGAGCCTGGTGCAGATACTGCTGGCGATATTCGACGAGGATGCGCGGGCGGTATGCGAGGAGATCGTACAACTGGGGGCCATCACCGAGGAAACCGACCTGCAACAACTGTTGCTGGATGTTCAAACAACGCTAGCGCGGTATGGCACCTTGCATGCCTCCTCGGAGGTGGGGGTGAGCAAGATGCTGGACGATATGATGGAATTGATTCAGCATCACCAGATACGCATAGCCCCGACCTTTCCGCTGCTGGTGAAGGCGATGGTGGTGACCGAGGGAGTGTGCCTGCAGCTTGACCCCGGCTTTGATTTTCGCCAGGCTGCGGCGGAGACGGCCCGCAGCTTGATGCGCCGGATGGCACACCCGGCAGAAGTCATGCAGCGCCTAGTGCGCATGGGTCGGGAACTGCAGCGCTACGTGGCGATGTTACCGCGGCAGATGAGCCAGATACTGACGCGGATGGAGGTCGGCGGCCTGCGGGTGAAGATCGAGTACGAGCATCCTGACCGACCGCTGCGGATGCTCGATGCGATGGTCAACCGCCTGGCGGTGAGCCTGCTTGTGGCCTCGTTCATCCTGGCCTCGGCCTGGATCCTGGCCAGCGGGGTGCACATAGCGGGCGGCAACTCGGTCGTCTACACCGTCGGCGGGGTTGGAGTGTTCCTGGCCAGTTGGCTGCTGTACTCCATCCTCAGGTCCGGGCGCTTGTGAGTGTGTCGGCAAGAGCCGCTGCGGGCACCGGGACATCAGCGAACGGCTTCTTGTTCCGAAGCAGGGCGGACGGCGGCGACGATGAGGGAGGCGGCCTCATCGAACGACAGCTTGCCGGTATTGAGCACCATGTGGTACAGCTCCGGGTCGTCGGGATCCTCGCCGAACATGGAGCGGACGAAGTTGCGGCGCTCGCTGTCGACCCGCCGGATGCTCTGAAGCGCCTTGCGTTCGCTGACCCCCTCAAGCTTGGCAACGCGCTTGATGCGCACCTCGATGGGGGCGACGATGCGCACCTTGAAGCTTTCCTTGATGGCAAAGTCCGCCCCGCGACCGACTATCACCGCGCGGCCCTCTTCACATATCTTCTTGAAGATGCGCAATAGTGAACGGATATACTTCGAGCGCGCCCCCGGGCTGCCGCCCAGCCACTCAATGACGGTACTGCCGATGGCGTCGCGGCTTTTTTCATCGTGCAACTGCAGGTACTCGACCTCGGTCTCGGCGTCCAAGGCGATGTGCTCCAGTAATTCGCGATCATAGAAGTCATAGTCCAGGGCATTAGCGACAAGATTGCCTACGATGTGACCGCGACTGCCGTAGGTGCGGGAGATGGCGATTACGGAATAGCGCAAGGGGGACTTGGGCGGTTTGGTGCTGTCAGGGGTGAGTAACCACGGTTCCAACGTCCAGGGGCGGCGGGTCTCGTGCGGAACATCGTTGGTAGTGGACATGGCTACCACCTCCGGTGTGCGATAAGCGCAATTATTTATTCGCCACCGGCTACCTTGTTCCTGCAACTATTCCTGAGAAGTAAGGGCCGGCTCCCGGCCGATGCTTCCGGGGGCCACAGAGCCGGCTGCCACGTGTTCTGCTGCCTGCGTGGGGTGAGGGCGCAAATCAGTTGGTGGACCGCTCGCGGCGCTCCAGGAGCGCCTGCAGGTCGCTTACGTCCTGGTCGGTAACCGGCGTGCCGTAGCGCCAGGGCCGGCCGGTCAGCGATGACTTGTACATGCCCATGAGCGTGTTAAAGCCCCGCAGCGAACGCTCCAGGTTGTTCTCGTGCACCACGGCAGGGTCATCCAGCCAGCGTGCCACGGCCCGCGTGAACTCGACCTGGGCCTGTTCATGGTCATTGGCCCACGAGGTCGGTCCCCCGACCGGCCGGGCCATGCCGGTGCGCTGGTAGCCCCAACCCTCGTTCTGGGTATGCCAGGCGTAACCTTCAGTGCCCCAGAAGTTATATTCCAGGTGCATGTAGATGGTGCTTTCGCCCAGTGTGCTGACCGTATCCTGGCTGTGAATCCACAGCACCTCGATGGGGCCGGGGAAGAGGATGCGGGCCAGGGTCCGGCGAGGCGCATCGTGTTGGATGGGGCTGTGGAAGCCCTCTGCGCCCGCCGACGTGGCCCACACTTCGACCGGGTCGGCTTCTTGCAGGAACATCAGCAGCCCATCCATCATGTGTCCGCCCATTTCCAGGAGGGTGTTCGAGAAGCTGGTGACGCGCACGAACTTGACCTCGCCGATGCAGCCGTCAGCCAGCACCTGGCGGAACTGCTGGTAATGGGGCATGTAGCGGCGCTGGTGATTGACCGCTATCAGGCAGCCGGTCTCGGCGGCGGCCGCAGCCATGGCCTCGGCCTCGGAGGGTCGAAGCGCCATGGGCTTTTCGACGGTCAGGGCCTTTACACCGGCGTAAGCGCACTTGACAACCGGCTCTACCCGCACGCCCGGCAGCGTCATGACGTGGACGATATCCGGGCGTTGTTCGGCGAGCATGGCGTCAATGTCGGTGTAAAGGGCGGTGACGCCGAAGCGCTCGCCGGCGGCCTTCAGGCGCTCGGCATTGATGTCACACAACGCCACGAGGGTCATCTCGGGTATGCGCTGAAGCATTTCGGCCTGGTGCGTGCCCCGCGCACCCACTCCAATGATGGCGCAGCGGTAGGTATTCACATCTGCTCCTCCCGACTTTGTTGGCAGGCTGTGCCGGCCGCAAATATCCCCAGCCCCGAAGACGGTCGCTTACCGCAGGGGCTCGAGGATGGCCATGGCACGTTTGATGTCCTCTATCTGCTGAGGACCGCTGATCTCGCGCTCGATGACAAGATCGCCGCGGAAGCCCAGCGACTTGAGCTTGGGGATGAGGACAGGGAAATTGACGCGGCCTTCGCCCAACGGCTTCTCCTTGCCCAGTTCGCGGCCATCGGTGGGATACTCGCCGTCCTTGCAATGGGTGCCTTTGACATACTTGCCGAAAACATCCAGGGCATCAATGGGATTGCCATTGCCGTACATCAGCAGGTTGGCCGGATCGAGGTTGATACCCAGGTTGTCGGTCCCGACATCCTCGATGGTCCGCAGCAAGGTGACAGGAGTTTCCTGGCCGGTTTCGAACCAGAATTCAACACCGGCCGCCTGGCAAGCCTGGGCGACCTGGCGGATGGCTATGACGGTGCCGATGTAGAGCGGATCACGAGGGTTGGAAGGGATGAACCCGCAGTGCGTGGTGATGGAGGGCACACCGATGGCACTGGCGATCTGTGCAGCGTGTTGCAGGGCCTTGACGCGCTCGAAGCGGTACTCAGGCGGCACCAGGCCGATTGTTACGGGGCCGTCTACGAAGTTCCAGACGGCCGGCCCGGGCAAGCCGGCCCACAACGTGGCGATGGTCAACCCGTAGCGATCAACGGCGGCCTTCAGTTCGCGGGCGCGCTCCAAGGAGGCGAACGCGGGCCACTGTATCTGTACGCACTGCAACCCCATTTCCGCAATCTGGCGCATGTGGCCGTCAATGTCGTCATGCAGTCGTGTCATTACACCGATTTTCAGTTTTTCATCAGACATATTGAGCACCTCGAAACAAAAATTATTGCATGCACACAACCTGCACAGCGCCGAGCAAGCGCCCCCGGCCTGCTACATCACGGGCCACCAACCATCTGACGCACATTCATCCGCCCCAGGGGACTGTCGGCCAGGCAGGCGATGACGTAAGGTCCCTCGGGGATCACGGCGATGGTAGCATCGGGCCCGTATTCGCCAAGGGCGCGGGATATCCCCTCTTCGACGCTGTGGATAGGTTCGACGAAGAGTTGTTTTTGCCTGCTGAACGGTATGCCGGTGCAGTAATTCATGATACGGCGGTCGCGCAGGGGCTTTTCGAGCAGGTGCAACGCCCATTGGTCTATGCAGCGCTCCAAGCCGGCGAAGGCCCGCTGCATGTAGGCATGGATGTCGTCGGTATTCAGCATCAGGGCCGTGAACTCCGGCCCGCCGATGCCTTCGGCGCATTCCTGGGCGATGATGATGGTCCCCCCGGGCCTGGTGATGGGCACAGCGGCATGGATGCCCTTGATGCCCTGGTAGAAGGTCAGGTCAAGGGGATAGCCGGCATTGGTTGTCACGCAGATGTCCACGGGAGCGGGGACAACCACCTTGGCCTGGCGCTCGGCATGCTGCATCCCCGCAAGCTGGGCCTGCTGCAGGTCGCCGGCAAAAATGCCGGTTATGCGCCGCTGTTCATCGAGAGTGCAGTTTATGGTGAAGTCAGCGCCGCCGGCGGCCAGGGCCACTTCCAGGGCTTCGCGGTCGACGGGGTTGTCGCGCAAGTTGCCCACAGCGGACTGTGGCGGCTCGATGATGGCCGGGGAGTGGAACTCCATTATCGTCTCGGC
>JALGVG010000010.1 GCA_029819875.1 Candidatus Zipacnadia bacterium
CAGCAGCAGCCTGAGAGCCTGGTGCCGACCAAGACGGCGCTGGAACTTATTGCCACCGACGGGGCCGGGTGGGTGCAGGGCCAGCAGATTGCCAATCCAGACAACTACAACCTGGAATTCAGCGCCCTGCCCGGCGCGGTCATCAAGCGCGTGTTCGAACAGAACACGGTGAACTTGAAGGGGGCCCCGTTGGGCATAGGCACTGCGCTGAAGCTGCGCGATGAGCTCAACATGGCATTGGGTCCTCGCACTGCGTTGCTGTTGGCCCGCGAGCAGCAGCAGCGGCGCGACCTTGCTTCCTCGCTGCTGTTTGCGCGGGAGACACGCATAATGGCCCTCACGCAGGGGTTCGGCAGCGGGGAAACAGCCGGCACCCTCAGCATGCAGAGGGAGGAAACTTACAGCCGAGTGGCGCGCGGCCAGTACGAGAGACTGACCACGCAGATGATGGGTCTCAACACCGGCCTGGGCCGCGGCTTCAACCTGGGGATGGCTTTCAAGCAGCAGGATTCTGATGACCCGTTCGGCCTGCACCGCAAGGAGATGAGCGGCAGCTTAGCGGTGCCGATGGCCGGCCGCAGCGGCACGATAGCGTTCGCTACGACTTCTCAAAACAAGGGCATCACCCACGAGGAAACCACGAAGACCGACCTGGTGGCACCGCTGCAGTTGTTCGGTGGCGCGGCGGCCTTCGAGCATCACATCACCACCAACATCAAGGACGCGGCGCGGGCGGAGGTAAAGACCACCAAGTTCAGCAGCCCGTTGCCCTATCGCGGTGCCAAGTTTTCGGGACAGTTGACCACCTGGCACCACAACCAGGCCGCAGGGTTGCAGGGCCGCGACGTGGCGGGCAATCTTGCCATGCCGGCGTTCGGCAACCAATGGACGTTTGCCTACAGCAAGTTTTACCAGACCCAGGGCAACCACCTCACACGCAAGGCCGGCCTGGACATAGTCATGCCGTTGCCGCTGTTCGGCGACCAGGCGAAGTTCGAGCGCCACCTCAACTTCGGCGGTAAGGACGGGGCGTGGAACCTGGACAGGACGACACGGATAGTTCTGCCCCTTACCGGGCTGAAGCGCGGGGCGAGCCTGGATTACGTGAACACGCGGAAGATGAAGCCCGGCAAGGGCGACATCGAGAACCGCACCACCCACTTCCTGCTGCCGCTGGAGGAGCTGCAAAAAGGCGCCAAGTTCGAGATTGTTGACACGGCCAAGCGCAAGAACGCCGACGTGGTGCGCGAGCGGACGAGCAAGTTCTTCACACCGCTGGACAACGTGCACAAGGGCACCTCCCTTGAGTGGGTATTGTTCACCACCCAGCACGGCACCGGCCCGACACGCGAGGCGCGCACCCTGACCATCGCGATGCCTGTTTCGTTCTTCGGCAGCCCCGGCAACACCAGCTACAAGTTAATCAGAACGCGCCAAGGTGGCATGTACCAGACGCAGGATATCATCAACGTGTCTACCCGCATGAGCGGGGAAACCCTCAGCTTGGAACAGAAATACATTGATACCTTCAACGAGGGCTCCGCAGTGCGGGAGACGGTGACGTTCATCAAGAGCCCGGAGTTCATGCTCTTTACGCCGAAGGCGACCATTTCGGCCAACCAACTGCGCCACGAGTGGTCATCGGGCAAGGTCAACACGACAACGAACGTGGCGTTGGCAGCCCACATCTGGGATCCGCTGAGCTTGAGAGCCAATTATCGGATAGCCGATGCCAGCGGCACGCGCACCGAAGTGACCAAGATCTACACCGAATACACGCTGTCGAAGTTGCTGAACTTCGGTGCTCACATGGAAGCCACGTCCCCTGAAAACATGGCGGCGACCATCCGCCGGCACATATTCCTGAGAAAGGCGCGGGGCGGCGACAGCGGGCTGGAGTTGAAGGCCGGCCTGACGACATGGAGCAGGCCGGGTGCGGAGATTGCTCCGGCGGCCAGCATCCAGGCAAGCCTGGGCAATCCCAAGAGCGTGGGGCTCAGCGCCCAGTATGTCGAGTATGACCCCAAGAAGTGGGTGCCTTTGCAGGAGCCGACGGTTTCGCTGGCCCTTGAGCACCAGGAGCCATCGGGCCTGAGCCTGAAGCTGGAGTACTCTGACAGCCAGAAGCGGGCAGCGCTGTACCGGGGTCTGCGGATTGCCATGCCCGCGCTGGGCGGCAACTTCTCCTTCGGCTTCGGGGAAAACCCCATAGAGGGCAAGAAGATACGCCCTGCCAAGCTGTACGACCTGGGGCTGCAGCGGCCGCTGTTCGGGGACCTGGACATGACGATATACTACCGCTACTGCGACTACCTGCAGCCGCGATCGCCCGAGCAGGTGGCCCAGTATCTGAAGCTGCAACTGGCCGGCGGAAAGCCGGAGCAGGGTGGGCAGATAAAACTGGCGTACATGTCGGGAGATTTCGTGCCGCGCCCGAACCCGAAGAAGGCACCGCCCAGCTCGATATTCAGCGTGGAATACAGCAAGCAATGGACGGATACCGGACGCCTGACCTTGTCGGTGCACCGCGCCACGCCGCCCGTCAGCCAGCCGCACGCGGACGAGACGATGGAGGGGCGGCTGGAATACGAGGCCAGGTTCTGGTAGTCGCAGAGTCCGCCACCGTCAACTAACAAGCCGGTCGCCTGCTGCAGGCGGCCGGCTCGTTTTTGCTGGCACGCTACCCGCTTTGCTTGTTGCCTGTGCAAGGGGCGGCGGCTGTTTGCCGCCGTCAGCCGCCGGCTTTGGTGCTGTTGCCTTCCGCGCCGGCGGCGAGGGGCTTTTGGAGGTCAAAAATCTCAAAGGCGGCCGTCTCGCACACGGTGGCGAAGTTCTGCTGCAGATACTTCCTCAGGTCAGGGCGTTGCTCCTGGCCCGTGACGATGAAATATACCGCCCAGCGGGCGCCGCGCTTGATGCGGTCGTTGATGTACAACGGGCCGGGGACATCCACCGCCGCCACCTGCGAGGGCGGCTTGCCCATCCCCTCGCGGCCTACCCACCCGGGGCGGTTGAAATAATACAGGCAGCCATAGCCGGGCGGGAAGATGATGACGGGTGCCTTGGCAGGGTCGAGAGCATCAAGCTGGGCTGCAGCCTGGTGAATTGCCGTGTACTGTTCAAAGAACGGCTGCACACCCCATACACACAGCACCAGGAAGATGGCCAGCAGGGTGGGCGTCAGCCACCGCGAGACGCCGCCGAGGCGGCTGAGGCGGAACCAGCCCACACCGATAAGCCCGGCGGCGGGGGGAAGCAGCGGCAACTGGTAGTACGTTTGCCTGATGTTGCCGCCCCATACCACGATAAAGTACAGCACCACCGCTCCCAGCCAGGCGTGGAAGACGTTCCAGTCCACCCGGCGGTCATCGGCGCCGGTGCCGGCGGCCGGCCACTTCCACACACACCCCGTGGCCAGCAAGCCCAGCGGCAACAGCACCACTCCCAGGGCGGTGAGGTGATCCTTGAGCAGCCTTTGCATCATCAACGAGTAGTTGGAGGGGTCCAGGAACTGGCGCAGGGAAAACCACATCCCGCCCCCAAAGCCCACCCCCACCGTGAAATAGTGGGCACCGATGTGAACCTTGGCATGCCAGTAGTACAGGGCCGCCGGCAGCAGTGCCGCTATGGCCAACAGCCACAGCGCCCAGCGTCGGAACAGCCCCCACCCGTACTTGCGGTAGGCCAGGAACAGCAACGGGACGACCAGGATGATGGTGGGCAACTTCACGAGGAAGGCAAGAGCGCCGCTGAGTACCGCCATCGCGTAATGCAACCTGGAGCCTGACTGCAGCCACAGGGAAAAGCTGTACAGCAGGGCGATGCTGAAAAAGAGCATGAGCGGCTCGCTCATCAACACGCGGCTGAAAAACCAGTTGGAGGGGGCGAAGGCGAAATAGAGCAGGCCGTAGGTGGCCGGCTCCTTGCCCAGGTGCAGGCGCAGCAGCAACAGCATGAGTACCAGCGAACCGGTGGAGAAGCTGATCGTCACCAGGCGCCCCACCCATTCGTGTATCCCGAACAGGTTATACAACAGCGCTGTAAGCCAGGTCACAAGCTGAAACTCAATTTCGATGTAGGCGGGGCGATCGGCGCTGTAGTCCGTTTCCGGCCACAGGATGTTGTAGTTGCCCTTCAGGTACCAGTTCTTGGCGATGGGGGCAATCTGAAGCTGCTTGATCCAGTGCGAGTCGGTGTAGGGGGCGGTGAAGTTTATCAGTCGCACCGCCACGGCCAGCAGGATTATCAGCATCGCCTCGCGGCGCCAACTGATGAAGCGCAGCAGCGTGCCACGATTGTCCGGCTTATCTGCAACCTCGATCATCGTTTTCCCCTGTGGGGGCGAGTGCACAAGCGTTGCCCCAAGAGCTTGAAGCAGAGCAAGGCCGACTCGAGTATTATGCGCTTGGAGAGCTTGGAGCGGCCGGCCCGGCGGTCAACGAAGACAATGGGCACCTCGCAAATGCGGGCGCCGGCCCGCTGGCAGCGAAACAACATCTCAACCAAAAAGCCGTAGCCCTCCGACTGTGTCTGGTCAAACCGCACCTTGCGCAGGAGGGGAGCGCGATAGGCACGAAAGCCGCTGGTGCAATCGCCGGCGCGCAGGCCGGTGAGCAGGCGCGTGACAAAGCGCCCGCCGACGCGGCTGAGGAAGTGACGGAACCATCCCCAACCCTCTATGCGCCCTCCGGGCACGTAGCGCGAGCCGACAACCACGTCGCAGTGTTCCAGTGCCTGCATCAAGGCCGGAATCCGCCCCGGGTCGTGCGACAAGTCGGCGTCCATCGTTATGACGGTCGCCGCGCCGTGGTTCAATGCCATGCTCAACGCCTGGCGGTGCGCCGAGGCGTAGCCGAGCTTGCCCGGGCGGTGGACGACGGTCACTTTCCCGGGATATCGGGCAGCCAACTGCTCAGCCAGCTCGCCGGTTCCATCGGGAGAGGCGTCGTCCACTACAATCAAGTGCAACGGCAGCCGCAGTTCAAAGAGCCGATGCACCAGTGTCGGCAGGTTATCGGCCTCGTTGTATGTGGCGGTGACAACATACACGGGGTACAATTCAGACATTGGCTATCGGTGGTCAATTCGTTCGCGGCGGCGAAATGACCTGCCGAGGGGTAGAAGGTGTTGCATGGTGCAGGCGCGAAGGGGTCATGCAGTGCCGTAGGAGCCATAACAGAGTAGGGCCAGTAACATGGCGCGGAAACTATCCTACCACCCAATTGCGAAACTGAGTATAATAGCACTGTGGGCGGCAGTCTGCGCCGCCCTCGTGATACGCACTGTGGACGCCGAAGGCGCGTTTGAGGGCCACAAACAGCTATTGCCATCCATCCAACTGGCTGAGGCAAATGTTAAGATGACACCCCAACAGGAACGAGCCGCCTGGCAGGTATTCGCAAAGCCGCATCCAGAGGCGCTGCAGCAACATCTGCAGGCTCTTGCCGACGCGGAAGTGGCGGCGCACAGGTGGCCGCAGCATGCCGACGAGGTGGCTGCGTGGCAGTCGTGGGTGCGCGGCCAATTGCGGCAGGCGCTGGCCTTCCCCGGCCCTGCGGATGCTCGGGTGAAGGCGCAAGTGTGCGGCAAGATCGAACTGGACATCTGCACCATTGAGCGGGTGCAGGTACGCACCGCGCCGCACGTGTACTGCGTCGCCAACCTGTACATCCCCCGCGGCTTGAAGCATCCCGCGCCGGGGATCCTGCTGCTGTTCGGGCACGGCGATCGGCTGTGGTCATACTTTGCTGTCGCCCGCCGCTACGTGGAGCAAGGATACGTGGTGCTGGCGGTGGAGCCGTACGGGGCCGGAGAGACGGGGCATGACCCGGCCAAGAACGAGTACCACGGCGGCATGTCCGTGGCGGGCCTGTTGGCGGCCGGCCTTCCGTTGAGCGGGCTGGTCATTTACAACCACATTCACGCCTTCAACTACCTGCGCTCGCGGCCGGAAGTGGACGCGGAGCGGATCGGTGTGACGGGAGTGTCCGGCGGGGCCAGCCACACGCTGTTCATGGCCGCGGCAGACGGCCGCGCGGCGGCATACGCGCCGGCCTCGGCCGCGCTGTGGATCGCCCAACCCCGGGAATTCTGGAAGGCGCACTGCTGGTGCGACACCGTGCCCGGGCTGTTCCAGTTCGCCGAAGAGCAGGCACTGGTGGCCTGCGGCTGCCCGGGGGCGTGGCTGCGCATCCACCTCGCCCCCGAGGTGACCGAGTTCAGCGCCGAGCAATTACGCCAGATGCAGGCACACGCCGAGGCGGTTTACCGGCTGGCAGGCGCAGGCGGCCGCATAGACATGGAGATCGTTGACAGCATTCACGGCTACACGCCGGCGGTGCAGGAACGCGTCAGCCGCTGGTTTCACCGCTGGCTGCGACCCACGCAGCAGCCGGTGGCCGATAGCAGCTTGCCGGCAAAGCCCAAGGAGCCGCTGAAGACCGCCCTGGTGGTGTGGCAGAAGGGCAGGCCCGCCGACGCCTTGACACCCACGCAACTGGCGGTAGCCACCATCAAGCAAAAGCTGGCCGCCATGCCGCAGGCGCCGGCCGACCGGCCGGAGGCGGAAGCGGTGTGCGCAGTCACCAGGCGCAAGCTGGCGCAGGTCTTGGGATGCTGGGGGCCGGCGCTGGGAAGCGTCCACGTGGTGGGCAAGCGGCCGGGCCGGCAGGGGATGGTCACGCAGGCGGTTCTTGAGCTGAAGACGGGCCTGCAAATCCCGTTTGTAGTGGAAACGCCGACCGGCATAGAGCGCCCGCCGGTAGTATTGATATTGCACCCCGACGGCAAGCAGGCGGCGGCGCAGTGGAGTTTGACCGAACGATTGCTCGCCGAGGGCTGGGCGGTAGCGAGCATGGACCTGCTGGGGCGCGGGGAGGTGCCTGCAAGCTACGAGCGGATGGGCTATGCCGGCTCTCGTGACCAGCAGACATGCATGGCCGCCCTCAAGCTGGGGCAGTCGCTGGCAGGCTGGTGGGCGCAGGAGGTGCTGGCGGTTGCCAGGTGGCTACAAGGCCGGGATTGGCTGGCTGCCGAGAAGGTGGCGTGCGTGGCGCGCGATGAGACCAGTTTTGCCGCTCTCATTGCCGGCGCCCAGGACGGCCGCCTGTCACCGCTGGTGTTGCTGCGACCGTTGGCCAGCTACTACAGCCCTGCAGGGTACGGCAAACCCTACTTTTACCGCGAACGACAGCGCATCGGCGGCCTGGGCACCTATGTGTGGTATGTACCCGATATCGTGGCGGCCGGTGATGTAGACCATTTCATCGGGTTGCTGGCTCCCCGCCCGGTAATGATCATGGGCCCGGTTGCCGCCGACGGCACAGCGCTTACTCGTTCCCAGGTGCAAAGCCTCCTACCGTGGTCGCGCAGTATATGGGCGACATACGGTGCACGGTCCAACCTGCGGATATATACCAGGCCGAATGTGCGCCGCATCAGCGACTGGCTGGGCAGCGTGTGCGGCCAATAGGCCTTCGGGTGGGCACGCAAAAGAAGACACGACCCGGGCAAGTGCCCCGGCGTGCGGTGCTGAGGGGGTTTGCGGCAAATTGCGCGCCCGCGCATACGCATCGCAGTATTGTCGGTTCCCCCCCAAGCCGGTAGTGGCATTGCCTGTTACCCGCTCTGGGCCCGGCGCCCCTCAGCTTGCCTTTTCGCAGGCGATATCGTATAATCCGACTGTCAGTTGCAGACCCTTCATGAGCGCTGTCGGTCGGCGCATGAGGGGCCGGTGACCATCGAGAGGGGGCCGCCCACGGTGAGGTTATCGTTACCTGTTTGCCTCTGTGTTGCCGTTGTTGTAACATTGGGATCCTGCAAGTTGTCACAAGGGCCGGCACCTGCCCTACCAAGTACGACTCCCACAGCGGTCGCGCCTCAGCCGAGCGAGGTTCCCAGCGAGCGCGACAGGATTCTGCAAGAGATACTGGACTATCAAAAGCGCACCGGCGAGGGCATCGAATCGCTGGCCGCGGCCCTGCACCAAGGCGAGGTGGGGCCGCCGCCGCTGGAACAGGACGTGGACGTGGCGCGCACCCTGCTGCGCAGTGCCCAGGATGCGGCCAACGACCAGAGCCGGGATAAGCTTTTGTCATTGTTGCATCGTTTAGGGCCGGCGTTGCGAGCCGTGGAGAGCGACCTGCCGGCGGTGCAGGTGATGCGCTACCTGGAACGTGCACTGGTAAACAGCCAGCGCTACTCGGGCCAGGAGGCTATCAACCTGGTCTCTTCCCTCTTGTTTAGTGCGCGCAAGACCTGTCAGAACTCCCCTTTCGCCACCCTGGTGCCGAACGTGGACGCCGAACTCAAACGGGCCAAGGAAGACGCCGACAACGGGCGGTTAGACAGCGTTCTGCCACAGATACGAAAGATCATCCAGCAGGCTGCCGGACATCCAAGCGTGGCACTGATGGCGAGCTGCCGGGCCTCGGTTCGCGGTGCCGAGGAGGCGTGCATGCGGGGAGCTTGGCGAGTGGTGCAAGCGGAGTTGGAACAGCTTGACAGCGAGTTGCGCAAGTTAGAGGCAGAGGTCAGGCCGGTCGCAGCGGCGCCGGTTGAATCGCCGCCTGCAACCGAGCAGGCAGCACCTGTCGGCGGCGGGGCAGGCGAGCAAGCCGGTGCGGTTCCCCAGGCTCCAGTCCCCCAGGGTCCGGCGGCGGGAGCACAGCAACCCCCAACGGGGGGCGAACAACCACCGGCCCAAGCCCCTGCCCAGGCCGGCCCCCGGAGTTGGCAGTAGCCGGATTGAGGCCTCCAGCCGCCCTCCGGCGACCGGAAGTTCCGACGGCCTGTTGCGCCGAAAACCGGTGGCGCAAGGCGGAGGGTTTTTTGCATGCCGCGTACAGGATCGCCAGTGACCAGCCGCCTGCAGGTTTTGGCAAGAGGGTGCCCTGTGTACCATGAGTCGCAGCTTCGTACACTTGCATGTACATACTGAATACAGCCTTCTCGATGGCGCCTGCCGCATCAACGAACTGCTCAAGCGCGCGGCGGAGCTGGAAATGCCGGCCTTGGCCATCACCGACCACGGCGTGATGTACGGGGTGATAGACTTTTACAAGGCCTGCCGGCAAGCCGGCATCAAGCCGCTTATCGGTTGCGAGGTGTACGTTGCGGCGCGGACGCGCTTTGACAGGGACAGCATGGCGGACCGCCAGATCAGCCACCTCACCCTGCTGGCTGAGAATTTTGCCGGCTACCAGAACCTGATGCGTCTTGTCTCCGCCGCCCACCTGGAGGGTTTTTACTACAAGCCGCGGGTTGACTACGAGCTGCTGGCTGAGTATCACGAGGGCCTTATCGCCCTCAGCGCCTGCAAGAAGGGTGCCGTGGGCAGCGCGTTGCGGGATGGCGACTTTGAGACGGCCAAGCGGCGGGCCGTGGAGCTGCGCGAGCTTTTCGGCCCCGAGAACTTCTACCTCGAGCTGATGGACCACGGCCTGCCCGACCAGGCGGAGATAGTGGAGGGCAAGGTCGCTCTCAGTCAACAGTTGGGCATCCCGCTGGTGGCGACCAACGACGTGCATTACACGATGCGGGAGGACGCCGGCCCCCACGACGTGCTGTTGTGCATCCAGACGACCTCGGTGCGGGATGATGCCGACAGGCTGCGGTTCGGCAGCGACCAGTTCTACCTAAAGAGCGCCGAGGAGATGGAGCAGCTTTTCGGGCAGTACCCCCAGGCGCTGGAGAACACCTCTGTCATCGCCGAACGCTGCAACGTGGAACTGGAACTGGGCAAGCTGCGGCTGCCCAAGTTTTCGGTCCCCGAGGGCTATGACCTGCCCAGCTACCTGCGCCACCTGTGCGAACAGAATATCCCGCGCCGTTACGGCCAGCCGCGGCCCGATGTCATCGAGCGCCTCAACTACGAGCTGGACGTAATCGAGCGCTGCAACTACTGCGGTTATTTTCTTATCGTGGCCGATTTCATTGCGGAGGCCAAGCGGCGCGGTATCCTGGTGGGGCCGGGGCGAGGGTCGGCGACCGGCAGCATCGTCGCCTATCTTCTGGGCATCAGCGAGATCGATCCTCTCAAGTACGGGCTGATCTTCGAGCGCATGCTCAACCCCGAGCGCGTCAGCCCGCCGGATATTGACCTCGACTTCCCCGATGACCGCCGCGAGGAAATCATCGAGTACGTCAAGAGCAAGTACGGGCATGACCGTGTCGCCCAGGTCATCACCTTCAACACGCTGGGGGCACGGGCCGCGGTGCGCGACGTCGGCCGGGTGCTGGGTGTACCGCTGGCGACCGTGGACCGCGTGGCCAAGATGCTGGATCCAGGGGCCAGCATCTCCCAGAGCCTGCAAACCGTTCCCGAGCTGGCGGAGATGGCCGACAATGACCCGCAGATACGGGAGGTTCTCGACATTGCCAGCCGGCTGGAGGGCCTGGCGAGGCATGCCTCGGTCCATGCTGCGGCGGTGGTGATTTCCGACGGGCCGCTGACCGATTACGTGCCGCTGCGCGGGGAAAAGGACGGTACCATCACCACGCAGTATGCCATGGACCCGGTGGTTGATGTGGGCCTGGTGAAGATGGACTTTTTGGGCCTGAAGACCCTGACGGTGGTCCAGCAAACAGTTGATGCCGTCCAGCGCACGCGCGGCGTTAACATTGACGTGCTGTCGCTGCCCCTGGACGATGCGAAGACCTACCAACTGCTGGCGGCGGGGGATACGGCCGCCGTCTTCCAACTGGAAAGCGAGGGGATGCGCAGCCTGCTGCGCAAATTGCAGCCGGATCGCTTCGAACACGTCATCGCCATGGTGGCACTGTACCGCCCCGGGCCGATGCAGTTTGCCGACACTTTCTGCGAGGGGCGGCACGGCGCTCCCATCAAGTATGTGCATCCGAAGTTGCGGCCGATCCTGGAGCCTACCTACGGGGTGATCGTATACCAGGAGCAGGTCATGCAAATCTCGGTGGAACTGGCCGGCTTCAGCATGCCGCAAGCCGAGGTAATCATGCGGGCGATGGCCAAGAAGCAAGAGGCGAAGATGCAGCAGCTCAAGCCCCTGTTCCTCAGCGGCTGCGTGGAGCGGGGGATCGACCGGGCCACCGCCGAGGAAGTCTTCAGGCGCATGGAGACATTCTCCAGTTACGGCTTCAACAAGTCACACAGCGCCGCTTACGCGCTGGTTGCATACTGGACGGCCTACCTGAAGGCCAACTTCCCCGCCGAGTTCATGGCGGCGCACCTGACGACCGTGATGGACAATGCCGAGGAGGTGGGCAAGTACGTGGCCGAGTGCCGGAGGATGGGCTTGGAGGTGCTGCCGCCGTCGGTCAATCGCAGCAGGGCGGAATTCAGCGTGGACGGCGGCGCCATCCTGTTCGGCCTGGCCGCCATAAAGAATTTCGGTCACAGTGCCGCCAGGGCCATTGTGGAGGAGCGCGAGGCCGGCGGCCCTTACACTGACCTGTATGACTTCTGCCGCCGCGTGGCGGGCCCGCAGGTATCGAAGGCGGCCGTCAAGCTGCTTATACAGGCCGGGGCGCTTGACGAGATGGGGGAGCGCAATGCCCTGCTTGCGGCCCTCGACAACGCCTACGCGGCCGGCCTTAAGAGTCGGCAGGACGAGGCGGTAGGCCAGACCTCACTGTTCGGCGGCGAGGCGAAGCAAGCCCAGTCGCCGGCAGCGGTGCCGCTGCCGAGCGTACCGCCGATGCCCTCCGAAGAGGCGATGCAACTGGAAAAAGAGCTGCTGGGCCTGTACGTGTCCAGCCATCCGTTGCTGAAGAACTCCGAGCAGGTGGAACGCTGCACCACCGCGGCGGTTGAAGAGCTTAATCATTTTGAGCACGGCACACCCCTGGCCATTGCCGGCATCATCAGGAACTGCAAGCGCCACGTCAGCCGCAACGGGGAGCCGATGATGTTCTGCAGCCTCGAAGGGGTGGCGGAGCAGGTGGAGGTGACCGTCTTTCCACGCTGTTACCAGGAGTGCAGTGCGGCGCTCGTCGAGGGCATGATAGTAGTGATGCACGGGAAGGTGGATCGGCGCGGCGCACGCAGCGGGGCGAGGGAGGGCGACGGTGATGTCAAGTTCATATGCGAGTCCGCGGTGCCCTTGCAGCACGCACCGGCCGTCTCGGCGCGCAAGCGCAAGCGGGCGGAGGAGGGCCGCAGGCGGTGGGAGGAGCGGACCAATGCCCCGCCACCGCGGCCGGGGCCTACCGTCCACGTGGAGCTGGACGCGGCGACGGCGCTGAGCAATGGAGCACTGGCCGCCCTCAAGGAAGCCATCGCTCAGCATCCCGGCACCCAGCAGCTTGTGCTGCACTTTCCCAACAACGGACAGGTACGCAAGGTGCGGCTGGGGCCCAACTACAAGGTTGACGCGGACAGCGATTTTCCGGTGGTGGTGCGCCGGTTGCCCGGGGTTGTTGCGGTATGGCAGGAAGAGCCGCCCCTGCAACAACCATAACGAGACCCGACAAAGGAGAGCGGCAGCGTGGCTGAGTTCATCAGGCTGATTGATGCACGAGATGACATTGCCGTAGCCCTGGCGGCGCTGCGCCAACATACGGTGGCCGATTTCCCCGCCCACATCGAGCAGGACGTGCGCAAGATCGTCGAAGCGGTGCGGGACCGCGGGGACGAGGCGCTGATAGAATACGAGCGGCAGTTCGATTGCCCCACATTGACGGCCGAGCAGTTGCGGGTCACGCCCGAGGAGATCGAGGCGGCGTACGCGGAGGTGCCTTCGCAATGGGTGGGAGCATTGCGTCGCGCCCGCGCCAACGTGGAGGAATTCCATCGCCGCACCGTCCCGCGGTCGTGGCTGGAAAGCTTTGACGGGCTGCTGATGGGCCAGCGCATCACTGCGCTTGAATCGGTGGGCGTGTACGTGCCGGCCAAGCATGCTCCGCTGCCCTCGACGCTGTACATGGGGGTGATGCCAGCGCGGGTGGCGGGAGTGGGGCGCATTGCGGTGGCGATTCCCCCGCGCAAGGATGGGTCGCTGGACCCCATCATGCTGGTGGCCGCCGACGAATGCCGGGTTGACGAGATCTACCGGATGGGAGGCGCCCAGGCGATTGCAGCCCTCGCGTACGGCACCCGGAGCGTGGCGCGCGTGGACAAGATCGTCGGGCCCGGCAGCCCGTGGGTCATCATGGCCAAGCGGCTGGTGTTCGGGATCGTGGGCATCGAGTCCCTTCCCGGGCCCAGCGAGTCGGTCATCATCGCGGACGACACCGCGGACCCTCAAGTTGTGGCGGCGGACCTGCTGTCGCAAGCCGAACACACCGGCGACAACAAGGTGGTGCTGGTCACCGACAGCGAGCAGTTGGCCGGCGAGGCCGTTGCAGCGGCCCGCCGGCAGATGGCGAGGCTGCCGCGCGCCGATCTTATCGGCGAATCGCTGGCTGACTACAGTCTGGTGGCAATAGTGGCGAACCTGCGGGAAGCCGCCAGGCTGGCCAACGAGATCGCCCCTGAACACCTGCAAATCATGACCGCCGATCCGCTGGCGTTGCTGGAGGATATTCAACATGCCGGCTGCATCTGCCTGGGGCCGTTGGCAACGGTGCCGCTGGGTGACTATGCCGCCGGTCCCAGCCACATCCTGCCCACCAACGGGACGGCGCGCTTCTCGTCGCCGCTGACGGTGGACGATTTTGTCAAGCGCAGCTCCGTCATCTACGCCAGCGAGCGTGGCTTTGAGCGCCTGGCCGCGGACGTGGAGACCCTGGCGGAGGGTGAGGGCCTCCAGGCCCATGCCCGGGCGGTGTCCATCAGGCGGGAGAGACTGCTGTAGCAAGCGGGCCATGATACCGGCCTTGGCCGGTGCGAAGGCTCCGCATCGAGTGTAGGAGGCACGCACAGATGGCAGACCGCACCGCACAAGTTCACAGGGAGACGAAGGAAACGCGGATCTCGATCACCCTCAACCTCGACGGCAGCGGCACCTACCAAATCGACACGGGAGTGAAGTTCTTCGATCACATGCTCAGCCACCTGGCAAAGCACGCCAAGATTGACTTGCAGGTGGAAGCGCGCGGCGACTTGGAGGTAGATGCGCACCATACCGTCGAGGACACCGGCATTTGCCTGGGCCAGGCCCTGGCCCAGGCCGCCGGAGACAAGAAGGGGATGACGCGCTTTGGCTACGCGGCTTGCCCGATGGACGAGGCGTTGGTGGTTGCAGCGCTCGACTTTTGCGGGCGCAGCCACCTGGAGTACAACGTCGTCCCCACCACCGCGAAGGTGGGGGATTTCGACACTGAGCTGGTGGCCGAGTTCTTCGCCGCGCTGGTTGTGAACGCCGGGATGGTGCTGCACCTCAACCAGCAAGCCGGCCGCAATACGCATCACATCCTCGAGTCAACGTTCAAGTCGTTCGCGCGGGCGCTGGAGGAAGCATGCCGTATAGACCCGCGCATCAGCGAAGTACAGTCTACGAAAGGCACATTGTGAGGGCAACCGGAAGATATGCCTGCACAGCAGGTGACAGATGAATTCTCCGGCAACGCGTTACTTACAGTATTGATGTGCAATGATTGCACTAGTTGACTATGGAATGGGAAACCTGGGCAGCGTGGACAAGGCCCTGCGTCACATCGGCTGCCGGGTGCAAGTAAGCAGCGAGCCGGCGGTGCTGGCCGAAGCCGGGGCCATAGTGCTGCCGGGAGTGGGGGCCTTCGATGACTGCATGCGGCACCTGCACGGCCACGGCCTCGTGGAGCCGCTCAAGCAGGCCATAGCCGCCGGCAAGCCGTTCCTGGGTATCTGCCTGGGACTGCAGGTGCTGTTCGAAAGCTCGGAGGAGGGGGGGCTGGCCGGGCTGGGTGTCGTCAAGGGGCGTGTCGTGCGCTTCAAGCACGGGCTGAAGGTCCCCCAGATCGGCTGGAACCAGATAACCATCGAGCGGCCGGCGCCGCACCTTGAGGGCATCGCGGACGGGGCGTGGGTGTACTTCGTGCATTCCTACTACGTGGTGCCCAAGGATGAAAGCATCATCGCCACCACCACCGAGTACGGCTGCCGGTTTGCTTCCTCGATATGGCGCGGCAACCTGTTTGCCTGCCAGTTTCACCCGGAGAAGAGCCAGGCGGTGGGATTGAAGCTGCTGGAGAACTTCGCCAGGTTCAGCGGCGAGTTGTAGGCGGATGCACTCATGCTCGTGATACCTGCCATAGACATCTCCGAGGGGAAGGCGGTCCGCCTGCGGCAGGGGGACATGGCGCAAAAGACGGTGTACGGCGAGCCGGTGGATTTCGCCGTGCGCTGGCAGCAGGCCGGCAGCCGCCTCATCCACGTGGTGGACCTGGACGGGGCCATGGCCGGGCGGCCGGCGAACCTGGCGGCGGTGCGGCGGATCGTCGAGGCGGTTGACGTGCCCGTAGAGTTGGGGGGCGGCCTGCGGACGGTTGACGACGTCGGGCGGGTGCTGGAGCTGGGGGTGCGCTATGCCGTTATCGGCACGGCCGCCTTGCGCTGCGAGCAGGTGGTGGCCGAGTGCGTGCGGCGCTTCGAAGAGCGGGTGATCGTGGGCATTGACGCGCGAGACGGCAAGGTAGCGGTGCAGGGCTGGACCGAAGGCAGCCGGGTGGAGGCGGTACAGTTGGCGCGCCGCGTTCAAGCGCTGGGCGTGCGGCGCATTATCTTTACGGACATTGCCACAGATGGTATGCTGCAAGGGCCGAACCTTGCGGCACTGCGGCAGATGGCCGAATCGCTGACCATGGAGGTAGTGGCCTCCGGGGGGGTGACGACGATTGAGGACCTGCTAAGGTTGAGGGAGCTGGAAAGCCTGGGCGTTATCGGGGCGATCGTGGGCCGCGCCTTGTACGAGGGCAACATTGACCTGGCCGAGGCCATTTCAAAAGTCGGATAACAAGGGAGAGCAGAATAGTATGCTGGCCAAGCGCATAATTCCCTGCCTGGACGTGACCGAGGGGCGGGTGGTCAAGGGCATCCGCTATCGCGATTTCCGGGATGCCGGTGACCCGGTGGAACAGGCGGCCGAGTACGACCGCC
Organism: Candidatus Zipacnadia bacterium; assembly: GCA_029819875.1. GTDB lineage: Bacteria > Armatimonadota > Zipacnadia > Zipacnadales > Zipacnadaceae > JALGVG01. The sequence continues at coordinate 15,992 of JALGVG010000010.1, forward strand.
AGGGAGCCGACGAGCTGGTGTTCCTGGACATCACCGCCTCGGTGGACAACCGTGCCACCATGCTGGACGTGGTAGCGCGTACTGCCGAGCAGGTGTTCATTCCCTTAACCGTCGGCGGCGGTATCCGCACCATTGATGACATCAGACAGACGCTGAAGGCAGGGGCGGACAAGGTCTCGATCATGACGGCCGGCATCCTGAACCCGGACTTGATAAACGAGGGGGCCGAACGGTTCGGCAGCCAGTGCATAGTGGTGGCTATCGACGCCAAGCGGGTGCCGAGGCCGGACCGCGACGACAGCCACCTGGGGCCGGCACCGGATGCCGACATACAATGGCGGGTGTGGACCCACGGCGGGACGCGGCCGACGGAGGTGGACGCCTTGGAGTGGGCGGTGGAGGCCGAGCAGCGGGGAGCCGGGGAGCTGTTGGTCACCAGCATGGATGCCGACGGGACCAAGGCCGGCTACGACATCGAACTGCTGCGCCGCATCTCGGAAAGTGTAAACATCCCGGTAATCGCCTCCGGCGGCGCGGGCAACGTGGAGCACATGTACCAGGCGCTGACCGACGGCAAGTGCGATGCCGTGCTGGCGGCCAGTATCTTTCACTTCAAGGAGACGACGGTCGGCGAAATAAAGAAGGAACTGGCCAGCCGCGGAGTGCCGGTTAGAATGTAACAGGATCTGTGCGGGTCCCAGCCGGTAGTGAAGATCGTCGCTGCAAACAGGCCCGCACAGTGCTGCGCAGACAGGCGGAAGGCAAGATGATAGATACTTCAGTCCTCAAGTTCGACGACAAGGGGCTCATACCCGCCATCGCTTGCGACGCCGAGACCAACGAAGTGTTGATGCTCGGCTACATGAACGAGGAGGCGCTGCGGCTTACGGTGCAGACCAAGCGCCTGACGTTCTGGAGTCGCTCACGGCAGAAACTGTGGGTCAAGGGCGAGCAGTCCGGCCATACCGCGGACGTGAAGTGGATACGGGTGGACTGTGACGGCGACGCTTTGCTGGTAGGGGTACAGTTGCACGGGGCGATGTGCCACCTCTGTTACCGGAGTTGCTTTCACCGCGAGCTTGTGGATGGGAAATGGCAGGTGTGTGCCGAGAGGCTGGCAGATCCTGACGAGGTCTACGGGCGGTAGTATTTTGCTGCAGCACCATTCAAAGCCATGAAGCGCTTGTGCGCCGGCCTGGTAATACTGATAGTGGCAACGGGCGTCTGCAACGGGCAGGCGGGTCGTTCGTTGCAAGCGCAGGCGCGGAGTTGGACAGACCACGGTGTGGACCGCTTCCAGGCCGGCGACTACGCGAGCGCAATCTACGCCTTCAAGCGCGCCATCGAGACATATCCCCAGTGGGAGGCTGCCCACTACAACCTCGGCGTAGCCTACTATGTTACGGGGCAGTACGGACTGGCCCGGCAGGCGCTGGTGCAGGCCTTGCGGCTGGACCCCACTGACCGGGACGCCCAGCGCACCCTGGCGCTTGTTTACATGGCCCAAAAACAGTTCACGTCGGCTGCGAAGGTGTTGCGGCAGGTCGTGGCCGCCGAGCCGGGCGATGCCCAGTGGCAACTGTTGCTGGGGCGCTGCCTGCTGGCAGCCGGCGACGGCGTCGGAGCGGTTGAACCGCTGCAGCGCGCGGTGCTGCTGCGCCCCACCGACCCGGATGCGCGCTACAGCCTGGCGAAGGCCTACTTGATGACAGGTCGGTCGCTGCAGGCAGAAATACAACTGCTTACCGCCCTGCAACTGCGCAAGGGCTTTGAAGCCGCCCAGCGCAAGTTGATAGCCATCTACCTGGGCAGTGGGCGCTACCTGTCCGCCCATGGGCTTATCAAGCCTCTGCTGCAGCGTCATCCCGACGACAAGGACCTGCTCGCCGCATATATCTCGGTATGCGAACACCTGGAGCTGCATAGCGAGCTGCAAAAGGCCCAGGAACGGTTGATCGCCCGCCTCCCGCCCGCTGAGGCCGTACAGTGGCGCGTGAAGCTGGCCGATGAATACCTGGCCGAGGGCAAGGCCGCGCAAGCTATCGAGCACCTCGTCAAGGCACTGGCGCAACGCCCCGACGACGCTGTTATCAAGGCGAAATTAGCCCGGTGCTACGAGCAATCCGGGCAACTGGAACGCGCCGCCAAGTTATGGGAGGGGCTGGCCCGCAGCGGAGTGCGCCAGGCTGCATACCTGATTGCACTGGGGGACCTGCGCTATCGCCAGGGGCGGCGGGCGGAGGCATTGCGCGCCTACGAGGAGGCATTGTCGCAGGATCGGAGCATGATGCAGGCCGTCCGCGGAGCAGTGCGGGCCGCCGAGGCGCTCGGGGACAATGAAAGGGCGGCTTACTATGTCTCCGTGCTGGTGGCCGAAAACCCCCAAGACCTTGCACGGCGCCAACACCTGGTTGACTTGCTGGTTCGCGACAAGCAATACGGCCCTGCCCTCGCCCAGGCCCAGGAGATTGCTTACCGCACGCCCGGTGCGATGGCAATGCGTATCGCCAACATCGCGCGCCGGGCCGGGCTTGTGCAGTTGGAGTGCCGCTGGCTGCGGAGCGTGGAGGATATGCAGGCGCAACTGACCCTGGCCGAACGCCTGGCGTCGCAGGGGATGCAGGAGACCTCGCAAGCCGTATACGCAAGGCTTGCCGCCGATTATGGTGATGATCCGGCGGTGCGCCTGTCGCGCGCCCGCACGTGGGTGAAGGCGCGGCGCTATGCCGAGGCTGTCAAGGAGTTGTCCGTGCTGGCCCGTACGGGACACGATACGCCGCAGGTCAAGCGCCTGCTGGCGCAGTGCGCGGCGGCCCACGGTAACCACGTGGCAGCCTACCTGCTCCTGAAAAGCGCGCTCTCACAGGACCCGGCGTACGTGGAGGCATACGATGACCTGGTGGGAGCTGCCGCCGCCTGCGGGAAACTTCAAGAAGCGGCCGACGTATTGACTGTTGCGTTGTTCGACCTTCACAAGGAAAAAGCCGGCCAAGGCGTGCAGGTAAGCGCCTGTCGCGCCCTGGCGAAGGCAGTCGAGCAGGACCACGGGGCGGCTGAGGCCGCCAGGGAACTGGCAGGTATCGCCCGCCTGTACCGCACTGAACCCGTCTTTACGTGGGAAGCGGCGACAGCGTACGAACATGCCGGCCTCTACCTTGCTGCCGCCGACTATTTTTCCGCCTTGGCCGGCGACCCGGAGCTTGCGATTGCCGGCTGTCGCCGGGCGGCGCGGGCACTGCTGAGGGCCGGCCGCGATACCGCCGCCTGGAAGATGGCGGGCCGGTACGTATCGCTGCAGCCGGGGGAAAGCGAGCTTGTAGCAGCATTGGCCCGCCTCCAGGCATACGGGAGTGAGGGCGACCGGGGCCGCAGTGCGCTGTGGCGGCTACTGGAGGCCGAGCCGGGCAGCAGCCGGTTCGAGGTGGCGCGGGTAGGCATCTACAAGATTCTCAACCAGTTGCCGCAGGTGGCCAAACTGGAACAGCAGCGGCTGGCCGCGCACCCATCGCAGGATCGTTACGCGGTGGGAGCCATGACGGCACTTATGCACCAGGGCGAATACGGGGAGGTCATAGCCTTGGCCGACCGCTTACCCCCCGCGGTGGCCCACAGGCCCGAGGTGGTCAGTATAACCGCCCAGGCGTTGGCCGCAGAGGGCCGCTACAAGGAAGCGTTGCAGTTGCTGGCTACTACCCCGGGCCTGAACACGCCCTCGGCCGCCTTGCAAATTGCACACCTCTGCGAACTGGACGGCCGCTACGAGGAAGCGCTATGGGAATACAGCCGGGCATTGGCGGGTGAACAGCAGGCCTCCGAAGCAGCAACGGCATTGGAGAGACTCTGCAAGCAAGGACATGTCACAGGGCGGAATGTATTGCAAACCCTGGGGTGGGTGTACCGAAACAATGCCCGGCAACGGGGCCGAGTGTGCCAACTGGTGGTCAAGCTGGAGGCGATACTGGGCGCACAAAGCACGCGGCAATGGCTGGCGGCTCATCCTCCGCCCGCCCCGGCGGATGCAGCCGACTCCTCGGCCGGCCATCCGCGGCTGGACAATGATACCCCTCTCGGCTGAACAGCAAACGGGTCGTAGGCCTTCGTACCATCGCCCGGCGGGACGGCGCGGCCGCCTTCACATCAAAGCCTGCGCGGCAGCTTCCAGCCTTATGGGTATTGCCGAGACGCTACTGCGCCAGGTAGACATGCACGGCGTGGGGCGCGAAGTGATCAGCAAAGGTGCCCGGGCCTGCCGGGGCAAGCGTGCGGTCCTCAAACAAGACATTCAGCGCCGAGGCAGGGCCGGGGGTCGGGAAGGTGGCCACCACTTCCTGGTCGCTGACGTTGGCGGCCATCAGGTACCTGGCTCCTCCCACCTCGAACTGGGTCAGTTGCACGATCCCGCCGGCCAACGGCGGCAACACCGTGCGGCGCCCCTCGGTAACCACGGGTGCCAGCCACCTCAGCTCGCTGTTGATCCGTTTCAATTCCTCCCACAGCTTCGGGGCGTCGCGCCGTATATAGAACTCCGGCCGGCCGCGATAGTACGGCAGGTAATAACTGTAGTAAAGCAGCCCCTTGGCTCCCCGCATCAGCGCCAGGTATGTCATGGCGCGCAAGTGCGCAGCCGTCGGCCTGTGCACGCTCGAGTTATCCGCCTTGCCCCCGGGTGAATACCATGACAATCCCGACAGGTCGATTACCACCCACACCGGCCGGGGAGCCATCGCCTGTACTGCCCTGTCCACCATGTACGGGATCAGCCTGTCATCGGTGCCGGCCCGGGGGCTGATCCACACTGCCATGATGTCGCCCGCGTCGGCATACGCCGACACCGCCGCGGCGGAACGCACGGCGGTCACCATCGGATGATAGGGGCTGGCCTCAGTCACCTTATCGTAGAAGGCACGCGCGATAGCAGGGGGAATCTTGCTAAGCCGCTCGTTCTCGGCAGGTTGGTACCAACCGACCAAGGAGGTGAAGTCACCCAGCCGCTCTTCTTGCCGGCCCCAGAATTCGGAATCGACGCTGTTGCCTGAGACCAAGACCCCCAGTCCTGCTTGCTGGGCTTGCTTCATCAGCAGTGAACTCGCCCGCCGACTAGGCACGACCGCGAGGTTGAAACCGGCGGCGGCTATGGGTGCGAGATCCGGCGGTTGCATCGCCCCAAAGATGCCGCGGGGAAAAACAGGCTGTCCCTGCACCCACAGGCGCCCCTGGCTGTCCGTGCCCACCTCGCTGGGGCCGGCGGGGATGCGGGAGACGGGCAGCTCAACGATGTCTTCAAACTGCTTGACTTGCCCCCTCAGGCGCACCTTGTACTTGCCCGTCAATATGTTGGCGCCGGGCAATGTGATGGTAAAGCTCCTGTCCGCGGCAAGCTCGATGCGGCCGTTCTCTACCGAAGCCTTGATACCCGTTCCCACCAACTCCGCGTTGAGGCTCACCGCTTGCCGCAACTCCTCGGTCGCATTGACATAGCCTGCCACCACGATGTCATTGCCCGGCAGGGAACTTAAAATACTTCCACGAAAGGCAGGCTCTCGTATGGTTGCAGCCAACAGGCCGGGCACATGTGCCTGCCGGCAGTCGAGAACGGCATCGGACTTGTCGTCAGTCACCGTGACTTGCAACTCGCAGCTTTGGTTGTAGTTCAGCGTGTAATCCAGCTTCACCACAGAACTGGCTCTCCGCGCCAAGGTGATGCGCTTGCTGAACGACTTGAAGACCCGCTTGCCGGTCAACGGCGTGACGGTGACGCGCACTTGCCGGGCCGTATCGGTGTTGTTTGTCAGGCGCAACACGCATTGCCTGCGCGCCGGCAGGCCGCTCACCAGCCCCGGGCTTTCGATGCTGCAACTTACCTCCGGCGGATAGCGCGTCAAGCAGGCGTCGTCCACGTACAGCCGCCCCTCGCCGTTGAGGCGGAACAACACTATCACCTGGCGGGTGCCGGGAAGATATTCGAACCGCCACGATCCCAGCCTCCACTTGCGCGTGTCAGGCATCAAGTAGCTTTCCGTCTGAAGAGCCGGGGTTTTCCATTCCCGAACCAGGAAATCCTCGGCAAAGGTCACGAATGTCAGCTCCGGCAGCGGCTCACCTTCGGTGCGGTAGTAGCAAGTGAAAGCCAGTTCGGCGCCCTCGGTGTCACTCACCGCTATGGGGTGGCAAAAGGCAGCATAAATGCCCGTCGATTCGCGGCACTCCACCTGCATGGAATACGAACCACGGTATGCCTTGGCTGACAGTCGCACGCTGCCGGTCACGTCCTCGGTAATGCCTTGGCCGGACCAATCGGCCGGCGCAGCTCCGCGCTCGCCTTGCTCGAATCCGGGGTTGGGCAACAAGTTCGGCGCCGCCCAGCCGATACTGCACCCTACGCAAGCGCCTATGAGCACCACCAAGAGCTTCACGAAAACAGCTTTCCTGGGCTGCAACAAGTTTTATCGCCTCCACATGTGTTCAGCATCCGGAATTGGCCGGCGGTTCAATAAGTAAGACATCGGTCTGTTGGCAATGTTGCCGGCAGACCGTGAATACATGACCATATCGCGGCTCTGCCCTTGTCATCCTGCGGCCAGCAAGTAGACATGCCGGGTGAGCCTGGTCTTGGGCACCTGCGCCGACACGATCACCCGGTATCCCAGTTTCTCCGCCAACTGCTGGATGTTTCTTCCCGCCACCACCACCGCGCGTGGCGCCAGCCTCCCTGCCGCCTCCAGCATCTGCCCGTAGAAGCCCGTCTCTACACACGAAGTAAGCCCGTAGGGCAAGTCTGCGACCACTGCATCAAACCGCCCTGCACTCTTGCGCGCATCAGTCACTATGATACGGTTATTATACCCCATCGCGGCAAGGTTTGCCGCCGCCTTCTGGGCGATCCTCTCGTTCACTTCCCATCCATAGGCATCAACTCCGGCAATAAGGGCCTGCCGGACCACTGTACCGATGCCGCAGCACATGTCCAGGAGCTTATCGCCGGCAGCGGCAACAAGGTTGACCAGGGCCCGGGCGAACCGCGGCTCCAGGGCGCAGGAGTATTGATGGGGAAGACGAGGGGCCGACTGCCAAGTCCGCAGGGACCGGGACACTATGCGGCCGAACCACAACCCGGTGCCACGAATAAGCAAGCAAAATTCCACCCGCGGAGCGTCAAGGTTGGGGCTGCCGACTATTGCATCCGCCACTTGCTTGCAGAGCCTTGGAGTCGTTTCACTGACATTGGAGGCCTGGCGGACGACCCGCACTGCAAAACCGTCGGCCCTCAGGCCTTGGCAGGCAATCGCAGCGCATAGCTCCTCCAAGCTGCCGGCACAGGCAATCTGGCGCACGCACAGGTTAACGTACGCTGCGTGGCTGATGTCAACAGCGACGTTCGACCAGCCTGCTCGCCCTTCGATGCTTCCGCCTGCCATGACGGAAAGCTCCGCCTGCGCCAGTTGCAGTTCACGGTCCGGCGCCGTGATTATGTAAAAGTACGGCATCGTCTCCCCAAACCTTCACACGCACGGCAATCATTCACCTGCACTATCTGCCACGGCAGTCGCCCCCCTGCTGAATGCACCGCAGATCGGTATGCATCCAGGCGCAAACCCGCTGCACTCATCGCCGCCTGCACATCATGCACTGTTCCGCCCTCCAGCGAGGCGTTCAATATTACCTGGCCAAGCTCCCGCCCGCCGCGGCTGAAAGCTGCCTGCACCAACGCCCAACGGGCCGAACCCAGTCGCAACCTCACACCCCGCCGCCCCTGCAGCAGCGACCACAACTGCCGGCTCCGCCGTTTCAGCTCGGCGACCGACGGCATATCGTAAAGCTCAAGCTTGGTATGAGGCTTGGGCACCAGCGGCGAAACCGACACCGTAAAGTGCAGGGCGGGGAAATCCTCTTCCAGGCGCTGGACCAAGGCCCCGATGGCCTCGATGTCATCCGCACTCTCCCCCGGCAACCCTATCATGAAGTACAGCTTTATCCCCCTCAATCCGGCTTCGGCGGCCAACGCCACGGCCTCGGACAATTGCTCGTCCGTCATTGGTTTTCCGATTGCCCGGCGCAACTGCTCAGAGCCTGCTTCGGGAGCATAGGTTATGCTCCGCTGCCCGCTGGCTGCAAGCGTCTGTACCAATTCTCTTGTCACAGACTCAGCCCGTACCGTTGCCACCGACAACTGCGCCCCGGCACTGCGTAACCCCCGGCACAATTCGTCAATCCACGGATAATCGCTCAACGCGGCGCTGATTAACCCTATGCGCCGGCTGTATTGCTTGATGCCCTCGAAAGCTGCGATAATCGTGGCGGGGCGGCGCAGACGCACCGGGTGGTAAATGCGGCGCGCAAGGCAAAAATGACAACTCCGCCCGCAACCTCGTGCCACCTCGATCAGGAAACGCCCGCCGAATTCCGTATGCGGCGTGAGGATGACCGAAGAAGTCGCCACCTCGTCAAGGTTGTCGGCGCGCAGACGTCGGATCCGGACCTCACCTTTGCCGGCCGCAGTCAGCGATGGCACGTACACTCCCGGCAACGTAGCAAGTTCCTCGAGGACAGCGCCCTTGCCGGCCCCTGCCCCCAGCTTCCTGAGTATCCCGCGGAGCTGTTCCTCCACCGGTTCCAGCTCGCCGATGACAATGGCATCGGCAAAGGTCGCCATCGGCTCGGGGTTGGCCGTCACCGCCGGCCCCCCCATCAGTACCAGCGGATCGCCCTCCCCGCGGGCCTCCGCCACCGGGTGAATGCCGCCGACCTGCAACGCTAGGGGAATGTTCAGGTAGTCAAGTTCATAGGAACAGGTGACAGCGACAAAGTCGAAGCCGCCAAGAGGAGTGTTTGTTTCAAGGGATGTCAGAGGACGGCCAGCAGCCTGCAACCCGAACAGCTCGTCGCGGCGTGGAACAAACGCCCGCTCGCACGCCACGCCCTCGCAGTTCAGCGCGCCCAACAGGTAGTGCACAGCCAGGTTCGACATCCCCACCCTGTACGTGTTGGGGTATAACAGCACGCCGCGAACCGTTGCACCAGGAGCCGGTATCCTCCGAAGTGCCACTTCGTCGGCTAACAGTTCTGCCTGCGACGGCTGCATCGGTGTCCGCATCAGCATAAGGCTCCGCGCTGTCGTCTAACTCATTGTCCACTATAGCAGAAGCCCTCCATTGCCACAAGCAGCCCTCGTTGCCCGGCAATGCCACTACCTCACGCGCCGCAGGTACACCTTGTTCTGCTTCTTTATCTGCTCGACCACTTCGTAGCCCAACGCCTCTGCAAGGGGCCTTAGATCCGCCCGCGTCACCCCGTGCTCCAGTCGCGCCCGGCAATCAACCCCTTCGCCGTCAGGCAACATGACCACCTTGATGTAGCCTTCATGCTCGTGCATACGGGCCACTGCCGCCCTGTACGCATCCAGCGACATTTTCCTTCCCGGACAACTCTTGGGTGCGTACTCCCTGTGAAAGTGGACCGCCTCAATGCCCAGCCCGAAACGTCGCAGCAGCGCGGCCACAATCCGTTGCCCCACCTCCAGCCCCGCGTAGCCGGCGGGGTCTTCCGTGTCAAAGTCAGCCACGTACGCTACGCCCACCGAGTGGGCATTGTGCCCCTTGCAGTGTGCACCCACGCGCCGCAACGGGCGGCATAAGAAGACATCACCCGGAGGGCCGATCATGATGTGATACCCGTTATCCGACCATCCCCGCACGTTCATATGATATTGGCGCACCGCGCGGATGGTGGACAGGCCCCGGTACTCCGCCGCCTTCGGCCGCCAGGTATGGTGTATGATAACACTGTCGATTGGCCGCAATACCAGCGCCTCGTCTATGTAGCGCATAGCATCATCAATTGATACCTGCGTTTCAGATGGCATCATTATCACCTAGAATTGTGCCAGCGGCCTGAGCAGATAAATGCCGAACGCCGCCCCTTCTTCCTTCCACCCGCATGCACCCGTGCGCGTCTCGTCCAGTAGCCTATGCCACGGCAGCGGGAACCATTCCTCCAGGCGCAGCAAGTCAATCAAGTCGCTGCTCTCAATACTTGCGCCTACTCCCCACTTCCCATCCACCGTCAACAGGTCAAAATGCAGGTGAAACTGCTGAGGCCGCGAAGTCAGCACCACCGGCCCCCACGAGAACAAGACACCGGCCTTGACGTCCTTTACCGGCCACACCACGGTCACCGCCCCGGCCTCGTCCGGCGTAACCGACGCCAGGAAATCCGTGAAAATGTTGTCCGCCCGGCAGCAGCCGGCCGCCAACAACAATATCGCCAATGCCAGCACTGCACTCCTATACACGGCCGATCCTTCCCTTCTGCAAGTTGTATACCGCCGCCTCAATGTCTTCCCGCCTCACCGCCCCAAGGCCCCGCTGCTGTGCTTGCTCGATCACATAGCGCCGCTTTGCCGCTCCCTTCCCGGGGCCGTACATCTGTTCCGCAGCCTTCACCAGCTCCAGCAGCACTTGCCGAAGCCGGGTGTCCTTGAGCAGTTCAATGTAATGCCTCGCCAACCCTAACAACACCATAATCAACACTGATCCCAACCCCGGCAGGACGAAATTGACCAGGTACTCGCTGAATTGCTCCATCTGTCTACCTCCTTACAGCCCTCATCACGGCACGCTGTCGCATGCTTGTCCTGTCCGCTTGCAGCCGCCGATTGTGTTCCCGTGCATATTCACTGCCCCGCTTGCGCGCCTCTGTCACCAGGTTCGCCAGGTGGACGGCCATGTAAAGCACAAAATAGCCGAACATCACGTCCGCCAACCACGTGCCGGCACCGCACGGCGCGCTCCCCCCGGCCACCAGCCCGCCGACACTCCACGCTCGCCACACTCCCAGGCTCGCCAACGTGACTTGGCAGACCCCGTTGATGCGCTTACGGCTCAACTCCACAGCCACCATGACCACAGCCATCACCAGCAACAGGTCCAGGCACCCGATGATGCTGAGCCCGACTTCATTCATCCCGCTCACCTCTTATGCGCTTAATCTCTGCCTCAAATGCCTGCTCGATGCGCAGCTTTATCGCCCGCAGCGTAGTCGTTCCGCACAACGAGGCCAGAAACGAGGCCTGAAAACTCTGGTCCACCATGTGTGCTACCGCCATGCAAATCGTCAGGTTGCCGATGAAACCCAGGTGCAGTTTCCCGTCCTCAAACCGAGGGACAACCAAAGGTTGGCCCTCCAGCGCCAGGCTCGCTATTGCTCCCAGCAGTCCCGCCCCCGATATGACCACGAAATGCAGCACGCCGGGCCTGATGCACAATTGCCGCAACAACTCCTCAATTGCCGTCATCATCCATACCTCGCTGCCGCTTCACTGCCGAATGCCCTCGCGTTGCCAACTGTACTCAAGGTCCGCCGGGTCGCTGCCTTCGTTTGTCACCACAACAGTGAAACCATCGTCCCTGTAGGCATCGGTAATGCGCCAGGAAAATGCCTCGTCTGTTACGTCAAAATGAATGGCTCCCGGTATGCGAAACCGACACGTCTGGGAATGATCAATCGCCACCTCCACCTCCGCACCCGCCGGCACGGCGGATACAGTCCCTTCTCCAGCCACGCGTGCGAACCACAGCCCGAAACACTGCCGGTCCGTCTCTCCTCCTTCGTCCTCCAGGTCCACGACGTTCCCGCTCTCGTCCAGCTCCATCCAGCCAAGGTACACGCTGCCGCTGGGGCCTTCCGCCGCCAATTGCGCGTAGAAGTCCACGGACCCCGACGGCGCCGAATCCTGATTCGTCTGCGCAAAGACGTGGTTCACTGCACCATTCTGCAGCCCCGTAATGGCTTGTGCCTCC
>JALGVG010000138.1 GCA_029819875.1 Candidatus Zipacnadia bacterium
TAGGTGCGGTACGCGATCATCATCACTTCCACGCAGTCAGCTATGGTGTTGTCATTGAATGTCATAAAATCGCCGTAGCCGCGGCCGGAGGGCGGGTAGCGCTGCGGCCAGCCGCCGCTTTCGTGCTGTGCCTTCAGAAAAAACTCAAGCGCATAGAGCGCCGCATCATGGATAGCTGCATCCCGCCCGCCCAGCGCTTGATCCACGGCCATCAGCAGCCTGGTGGCGTGTTGCGTCACATTGTCATCGAATGTCGCCTGGTTGCGGCCGGATTTGAGGCCCTCGTCGTCGCTGTCCTTGTTATGGCGATAGAACCAGCGCCTGGCGCCGTCGGGGGAATGATCCACGATATAGTCCCATCCGCCGCACTCAAGCTGCCCATATACCAGGGCGTGTGCCACCTCCTTGGCCGCGTCCAGGTACATCGGGTCACCTGTCGCCTCCCAGGCCCGCAGAAAGGCGAACCCCACGCTGGGGGTGCCGGGCGGTTGGATCCAGTTCTGCGTCCGCGTCGCATGTCCCTCGCCCCACTGGTCACTGAGGTCTTCCAGGTAGCTGCCCAGGTAGCCACCACCGTAGGCCACCTCGGTACGCAAGTAGGTCACCGCCTTTGCCATGCCCTGTTCGGCGGCGGTCACCAGCTCCTGGTCCAGTGCCCAGGCCGTTCCGGCAAATATCCCGACAATTATGCAGATGATTATGAGCTTTCGCACTGCGCGTCACCTTCCTTGCGTGGCTCACTCGGCGGTCTTGAGCCGGTCCGCCACCGAAACATTTGTGATCCTCAGCTCGTCAACGGCCCCGTCTATGCACAGGTATGGTACATCCCAGCCCGAGGGGGTGTTCCCAATTTCGATGCGGCTGAACCTGCCCGGATCAAAGCGCCGCGGGAAGAAAACCTGCTCGCCCGCGCCGTCAAACAACAGCCACAGGTACTGCCGTTCGCCGGTCAGGTCCCACGAAACCAAAATATGGTGCCACTTCTGCAGGTCCGCGCCGCTCGTGGTCACAACACGCAATAGTTCACACGTCTGCGGGTTTCGATGGTACGGGTCCGCTCCCGACGAGGCAGCCAGCAGCAACCCCGTGGCGGGATGGCGGTCAAGGTCGAGTTGGAAGTGACCGCCCTCCGCCGGCTCGCAGTGCAGGAAATAGTGCCAGCCTTGGTCGTGCCACAGCCGCTGTGCGGGCCGCGGCCGCACCCAGAACTCGATGGTGCCCTGCGGCCCGATCTCCAGGCCGGAAGCGTCCACCTCCAGGCGTCCGTCCGGCATCTGCAGGTACAGCGCCTGGCCGAACTTTCCCTTCACCTGCAAGTGGCTGCCCACTGCCCCCGCCACCGGGCGGTCGAAGCTTTCGTGCAGCAGCGTATGTTCATCTTCCTCGAAGGGTGCCGTTGGCAGTTCGGCCAAGGCACAAGGAGAGACCAGCCGCGGCAGTTCCTCCAGCCCGACTCGTGCTCCCGCCGACGTCTCTGCCGGCACCTCCGACATCTTCAAGTCGCCGGTCTTGTACGTTCCGCGCACTACGGCGATCTGGTCCACCACCAGCCCTGCCTCCTGCCCCATTATCGCAATGGACACGACTTTCTCCTTGTCAACTGCGAAGTTATAAGCCATCGCCGTCCACCTTCCTATGGGGGCCACCCGCCGTTGCAACCAGCCATCAATGTCCACGAAGAACCCGTCCTGGTCGCCGGCCGGCGCCCAGGCTCTCACCAGCAGCGTGTACTGCCCCGGCGCCAGCTTCACGCCGCCCCTGGCGCCGGTGGACTGGTCGCCCAACTGCATGGCATACCCACCCACAGCCCCCGGCAGCGCCACTGCGGTAAGGCTGTTTGTCACCCCGTAGTCTTCGATCTCGGCCTTGAATATCACGTCGCCGGCGGGTACCTTGGCGGCGACCGCCAGCCCCACTGTCACACTCATAAGCACAACTGTACACATCAATGATTTCATATCATGCCCTCCTTAGCCGGCCGGCGCCTACGTGTCCATCACCCACGGATTACTGCCGGGGCTTTACTATGCAACCTTGCCTCAGATCGCCAGGCTGACCGCCATACGGAAGCACTACCTTCAGGCCAGTACTTCGGCCACTGTCACCTCCCGGCCCTCGGCCAGCGAGCGCTTGCCCGCCTCCAGGACCGCGATGACTTCGACAATCTCGTCGAGTGGGACAACCTCCGAACTACCTGACTGTACCATCTTCAGGAACTGCTCCATGAGATAAATATAAAGATCAGTGAGGTCGGGCTGTACCGACCGCCACCCTGTGGTGCCGTACAGGTTTATCTGGTATCCGGCCACCATGTACTGCGGCTCGGCCACCATCAGCACCAGGTCACGGTCGTCGGCGAACCGCACGCGGACGATGTTGCGCCCCGGCCGCCCGACATTGAGGCACGATTGCGCGCCCGGCCCCAGCACCGCGTAAGCCATCTCCAGGGCGTGGATGCCGTAATAGACAAGTTCATTGCCGCAGATGGTGGTGGCCAGGTGAATTTCGCCCAGCTCGTTGACCTCCTCGCGCAGGGCCACGATGTCTGGCACGTAGCGCAACGAACTGGCCGACATCAGCGGCGCACCGTGCTCCCGGGCAATGTCCACGATTTCCTTGGCCTGCCGCGCCGTCATGGCGATGGGCTTGTCAATAAACGTAGGCAGACCCTTGCGGAGAGCGGCGATGCCGTAGCGCGCATGTTCCCCCGAGCCGTCATCCACCACGATGACCGCATCCACGTCCTCCGTGCACTCCTGGGGCGAATCGCACACCTGGGGGATGCTGCACACCTCTGCCAGGCGCTCGGCCCATTCCTTGTGAGGGTCCCACACCTTCACCACCCGCGCCCCCTCAATGGTGCGGCCAGCGGCGGCGAAGGTCCATTCGTACCCGGTGGCCTTGGCCGCGTCATAGCCATTAAAGGTCGTGGCGAACGCCGTGCCGTGGAAGGAGCCCGGCGTGCGCGGGGCGCCCATGTAACCGTAGGTTGCTGCAGATACCAAGCCGATTCTGACCATCTGGCTAACCTCCTGACTACTGTTGGGAATGTTCTTTTACTGGGTTTGACACGCCGGCACCGCCTGCTCCCTCCTTCCCATCCCCGGCCGCTGGACATCCGTTGCCGGCCGCCGTCATGCACACCTCGCTGCGACTTTACAGGCCCAGCAACTGTACGGCGTTGCCCGACAGTATCATCTGCTCCTGCTGAGGCGGAAGGTTCAGGCGCTCGAGGCCCGCCCGGGCCACCGCAGGCCGTTGCCACGGGTAGTCGGAAGCAAACAAAATGCGCCCGGCGCCGTGCCGGCTGATGAGGCGCTTGATTGCCGCATCGTCGAGGTGGCCGAACGTGAACGCCAGGTCCATGTACACCTGCTGTCCCACCAGGTACGCTTCAACCTCGTTCCACATTCGGAAGCCACCCAGGTGAGCGAGAACCAGCCGGTGAGTGGGGAACCGCTCATGCAGCCGGCGCAGGCGCCGGGGGGTGGTAGGAACCTGTGGGATAGGTCGTATCTCCTGCCCGGCATGGATGACTATCACCATGTCCTCCAGCCTCTCCATCATCCGCAACGCGGCCGCGTCGTCAAGGTTGAAGCCTTGGAAATGCGGCTGCAACTTCACTCCGACCACGCCGTGGTCACGCAGAAACGCCAGCTCCTCTTCCTGCTGGTCGAACTGCGGGTGCATGGCTCCCAGGGGAATGAAGCGCGAGCGATCCAACCCCACGACCCAGCGGTTGATGGATTTGACCTGCTCCGGCCGTGTAGCAACCGGGCAAATCACCGCCCGCTCCACGCCCGCCTCCTCCATGGCGGCCGTCAGTCCTGCTACCGTTGGTGGACCTTCGGGCTCGGCCTGGTACACTTGTCTGAGGCTTTCCACCGCCCTGTCAGCCACGTGATCCGGGAAAATGTGGGTGTGAAAGTCTATGCACCTTGTCATTATTGACCACTCTTACCAGTCTGTAGCGTTCCGCTGCATCACTGCGCCCACCGTCGGCCTATATTCCGATGCCCGGGGTGCTTATCCTGCCCTCGGCCATCTTTTTTCCGTGGAGCATTGACAACCACTTGCAGGTGTGATAATGTTATATGCAAATAACATATATCAGTACAATGCCGATAACGGGGGTACCGAGAGATGAAGTTCGCCATAGCCGTGGATGGCGACAGCGTGGCTGCCCACTTCGGCCGCTGTTCCGGCTACGAGATTGTGGACATCAGCGCTGACGGCCGCATTGTTCGCCTTGGCAGGCTGGCCAATCCTGGTCACGAGCCGGGCAGGCTGCCCAAAATGCTACGCGAGGCCGGCGTGGAATGCGTGCTGGCAGGCGGGATGGGGCCGCGTGCTATCGCCCTGTTCGAGGAGTTCAATATCAAGCCGGTAATCGGCATCGAAGGTACGGTCGAAGAGGTTGTTAACCAGATTATCGCCGGCGATCTGGCCGCTGGTGCGAACATTTGCGAGCATGAATGAGTCTATAATAGCGAAACGCTTATAGATATTTAAATGCGATATAAGCTTTAAACATATAGCCGGCAGTTCTTGACTGCCTGAATATCACAAGCCGGCGGATGCCGGCTGGGAAAGAGGTAGATGGAGATGAGACATCGCAACATGTATTACCTGACTGGATTGCCTGGATGGATGCGTTTCGGCTACAGCCCAGGCTGGGTCGGGCGCAGTGCTTCGGGGTTGGGGCCATGCGCCGAGTATCTGATGAGCGGCCAGTGGCCGACACCGCAGATGCAGGCGGCATGGCAGGCGATGCAAGCCGGTCAGCCGGTCGGGCCGTACGGCGTGTACGGTCAGGGGCCGGCGGTAGGCGTGCCGCCGCAACCCGATCCGCAGGCCCAGCTCCGCTTCCTCCAGCAGCAGGCGGACATGCTGGCGCAGCAGTTGGACGCTGTGCGGCAGCAGATCTCTGCACTTGAACAGTCGGATTAGCTGATACTGCATTCAGCTTGGTGCCAAACCAAACCCAGTCTTGGAAGGAATGATGACCAATGAAGGTAGCAGTCGCTGCTGCAGGCGACAATCTGGATGCGCCGGCAGATCCGCGCTTCGGTCGCTGCGCATACTTCGTGGTAGTGGATACCGATACTATGCAGTTTGAGGCGCTGCAGAATTCCGCGGCGATGGCCGGCAGCGGTGCCGGTGTCGCCGCGGCCCAGGCAGTGGCCAACGCCGGTGCCGGTGCCGTCATCGCCGGCAACTACGGCCCTAATGCTTATCAGGCGCTTACCGCCGGAGGCATCAGGTTGTATACCTGGACCGGTGGCACTGTTCGCCAGGCCATAGAGGCTTTCAAGGCCGGTCAGGTGCAGGAGGTATCCGGGGCCAGTGTTCCGCCCCACTTCGGCGTCGGTGGAGGCGGCATGGGTGCAGGTATGGGCCGCGGCATGGGAATGGGTCGCGGCATGGGGATGGGCATGGCAGGCGGCGGATGGGGCGCACAGGCACCGCAGGCGCCTGCAACTCCGCCCACCACGGATATCAACCAGCTTAAGGCCCAGGCGGAGGCGCTGGGCAGGCAACTGGAGCAGTTGCAAGAGCAGATCCGGAAGTTGACGGACAAGGCCGGCGACTAGCTGCCTTCACGGCCGTTCGCCAGCTATGGATATATTCAAGGTGAACCAATAATGGATCATTCACTAACTATCAGCGTGGCCGCCGGCAAAGGTGGAACGGGCAAGACCCTCGTTGCCACCAGCCTGGCCGTGGCCCTCAACCGGCGGTGGCCGGGACAAGTGCAGTTGCTGGATTGCGACGTCGAGGAGCCTAATGCCGACATCCTCCTGCACCCCGAGCTGCCGGATAGTGAGCCGGTTTTCATCAAGGTTCCGGAGGTGGACATGTCGGTGTGCATCCGCTGCGGCAAGTGCGCGGAGGCCTGCCAGTTCAGCGCTATTGCCGTCATTCACCAAGCGGTCCTTACCTTCCCTGAGCTTTGCAGCGGCTGCGGGGCCTGCGCCTATGTCTGCCCGGTGGATGCCATCACCGAGATCAACCGCAACGTCGGCAGCGTGGCTATGGGGCGGACGCCGGAGGGTATTCAGTTCGTTCAAGGTCGCGTGAATGTGGGCGACCAGCGCGCTACGCCTGTCACCAAGGCCGTGCGCAAGCATATTGCTGATGACCTCATCAGCATTCTTGACGCACCCCCCGGCACCGCCTGTCCCATGCAGGAGACGATCGAGGGTAGTGACTACTGCATTCTCGTCACCGAGCCGACGCCTTTCGGACTGGAAAATCTCAAGGAGGCAATGGCTACCTGCCGGCGCATGAACGTGCCGTACGGTGTGGTAATAAACCGTGACGGTATCGGTGACCGCGGTGTCGAAGAGTACTGCGACCGCGAAGGTGTACAGATACTGATGCGCATTCCCCAGCAGCGGGAAGTGGCGGAAGCATATTCGCGCGGTGAGACCTTGGCTCACTCCTTCACCGAGTGGGTGGAGCCACTACAGCGGATGTATGACTACATAATAGCCAGTGTAGGTGTGACGGCAGGAGGAGGCGATTAACCAATGCCAAGAGGAGATGGAACGGGACCGACAGGCGCCGGACCGGGGACGGGACGCGGAATGGGCGGCGGCCGTGGCGGTGGTATGGGACGTGGCGGCGGCTTTGCCCTTGGACCGGGCGGCAATTGCGTCTGTCCTAGTTGCGGCACAGTCGTACCACACCAGCGTGGCGTGCCGTGCTATCAACAAAAATGCCCCAAGTGCGGGCAGCCCATGACACGACAGC
>JALGVG010000139.1 GCA_029819875.1 Candidatus Zipacnadia bacterium
AAAGAGCGGCAAACGACCTCGCAAGGGGAAGCACCGCGTGCCATGATTGGCTCGATGCTGGTTCTGGTCGCGGTGTGCGTCCTGTTGGGGATAGTACCATTACTGGTATGGCCGGCCTTGGACCAAGCCACCGCGGTTCTATGGATGTATACCCGGCCGGCAAGCGGTGTGCTGCAGGCGTTTGCACACTGAGGCCCGTGTCGGCCGTGCAGGACTAGACGGGAGTGGGATAAATGCTGCAAAAGCTATGTCAAAAAATGTTCCCTCGGTCGCTGTGGGTTTATCACTGCAACACAGGTGCATGCAACGGCTGTGACATCGAGGTCATTGACGTGTTGACCCCGTACTATGACGCAGAACGGTTTGGTATCAAGTTGGTGGCTTCCCCGCGGCATGCTGACGTACTATTGTGCTGCGGGCCGGTCACGCGCCAGATAGTGCCGGCTCTCAAGCGGCTGTACGACGCGGTGCCGGCTCCCAAGCTGGTGTTCGCCATTGGGTCTTGTGCGGTCGGAGGTGGTATCTGGCACGACACCTATAACATCATCGGCGGCGTGGACCAGATATTGCCGGTTGATTTCTACATTCCCGGTTGTCCCCCGCGCCCGGAGGCCATCTTGCATGGCGTGGCGGTCGCACTTGGCATATTGAAAAAGCAGGTTTCTCCCCAGGCCCTGCGCCAATTCCGCGATCGCTTCGCCTCCGAGCCCTCCGACATAACTACCCCGCCGCCTCCTCTGGCGACAAGCAACGCGCCGGTTGACGAACTCTGAACCGGGATATCGCACCCTGTCTCGGCCTCCTGCAATAGGGGTGGATGCGACCAGGCTTTTGCTGAGTGCAGCGGTTATCGCGCCGCTTCCGGGAACTTCTCGCGCAACTGGTCCATCATCCCGCCCATGTCCATGACCTTAACGCCTTGGGGGAGCTCAAACTCGCTGTCAGGCACCTGGTTTATGCGGCTGTAGGTAAACTTCATCACCTCCGAGCCCAATTTCACCTGCCGCACCAGCCCGTACTGCTTGTCAACCCACACCTTGCCGATTTCCTGTGCACCCTTGACGGTGCTGGCCACGACCCAGCATTCACTGCCGTCAATCGTGTCGCTGCCGACAATGCTGGCGGAAGCATCGTAATCGTCGGGCGTCGGCACGTGGATGGGCTCGCCTTCGGGTGTCTTGTCGCCTTCAATCGCCATTTTCATGGCGGCCTTCTGCTGAGGCGAGTAGGCATATAGTACTTTCTCCGACAAATCTACGAGCACCCATTCGTCGCCGTGGGTCATTTTCATCCGCACAGGCTTGCCGTCTGCCAGTTTCACCAGTTGCGTGACGATATTGCCCTCGGGGCTGGTCATGGTGAATTCATAGCTGTTGATCGGCTTGCGACCCTTGAGGGCCTCACCCAAGGTCTGGGGAGCGGCGGGTGCCTGTCGTGGTTTCGCCGCGGGCTTACTTACTGCAGGCCGCCCTGCCTGGGGGGCCTGCGCCGCTTGCTTGGCGCATCCGACAGCCATAAGCACTGCCAGTACACCTGCAACGGGGACTGCGATGCGGGTCATTCCGCGCATGGTCTCTTTCCCTCCCGGCCGGCCTGAACCTCGACAGGGCAGCACCGGCGCTATTCTCTTGCGTCTGTAAATGCTTTCGGCGTCAAGCCAGAAACTCCTTTATTCATGCTGCCTTCTTGCCGGCCGTGGGCCTGCCTCACTTCCTGTAGACGCCAACTGCCTTGGGAGGGAGACTTATCCCGGTCAGAACCGGAGGGCCCGTACTTTGGTTCATACTTGACGCACCAGCCCAAGGTGCAGGCCTGCTCGGCGATGGCCCAGTAGTAAAACTTCTTCACCTCCGGCACGAGCTTCACGTCGAAGGGGGTAGATGGCCACCTGATATGACTTGCCCTGATCCCAGCAGATGTCGCAGTTGGCGGTATGGGTCGCCACCAGCCGGTAGGCGATGAGGGCTGATGTTTCCGCTTGTCATTGCAGGGTGCTTGGCCGCCGCTTCTTGCTGCACAATCCGATGCGCTTGATCGGGATACGCTTGAATCCCAAGGCCCAAGCCGGAGAATCGTCCCGCAACTGGAAGTTCATCTTTTCCGGATTCACGAAGCGCGGGTCCTCGGCCACCAAGTTGTCCTGCAGCGTGAGGTAGGGGCCGGCCGCTTGCTCAACCTCCGCCCACGGGCCGCGGCAGACGTTGCGCACAATGACATTCCCCTTGGGCGCTGCAGGGTCGTCGCTGAGGATATTAACAAGCCGCTGGTACCGCGTGCTCCACGGCGGCTGCTTGTAGGGCATTTTCTTCAGGCGTGTCACCAGCACACCGTCATCGGCAACCGCGGCCTTCATCCAACCCAGCCCCCGCGCGTCCACATGGATAGCATAGGTGCAGTCGATGAAGATGTTGTTTTCAATGATGTTGTCGCGTCCGCCCCCGATAAACGCCGCTCGGCCGGCCTTGTAAAAGATGTTTCCGAAAATAGTTGTCCCGCTGGCGGCGTCGTCGAGGTAAACTGCGTTAGCCCCGTACATGCCCGGCCCGCTGATGTCGTGAAAGAAATTGTAGCGGATGAGGGTCCCCCGTGCAGTCCAGTCACGCCCCATGTAAAAGGCGCCCACATCTCCCGTCTCGTAGCAGACGTTGTAAATTTCGTTGTACTCAATAAGGTGGTCATTGCCGCTGAGCAGGATAGCGTTGTGAGGACCGTCGTGGATCAGGTTGTGCGACACGCGGTTGCCCACGCCGCTTATTCCCACGGCCGGGTGGTAGGTGCGATAAAGTCGTGCGAAATGATGGATGTGGTTATTGTCGGCGTAATGCTGCGCCGGCGTCAGGGTCACACGGTCGCCGCCGTTCAGCCAGATGCCAGCCCCGCCGATGTTGTAAATATCACAACCCGACACGCCGTTGGCGATCCCGCCGGATATGCTGACGGCCCCGCCCCCGACGTTACGGATTACGCAGGAGACAATCCGATTGTGGGAACCGCCCGCGATGGTTATGGCAGTTCCTCGACACGCCTGTAACACTAGGCCGCGGACGGTCACGTAGGAGGTGCTGTTTAATGATATCAGCGCAGGCTGAATGGACACCATGGGCCTGCCCTCGGCAATCGGCCCCGGTGGCCAGAAGTAGATAATTCCTGCCCGCTGATCCAGATACCACTCACCGGGCGAATCCAGTTCAGCCAGCACATTGAGCGCGTAGAAGCGCTGGCCGGACCTGTAGCCGTAGCCATGATAAGGCGGTGCCAGGTGGATCAGGTGGCGCTCGGTATCTATCGATTGCACCTTGGCGTATGAATCTGCCCAGTCCCAGCACCAGTAGCCGTGCAGCCAGATGTCCTTCTCGGAGCTCCAGCGCGCGGGGCGATCGCCGTCGTAGAAAATACTTCCCACCCCGCTACGTTGCCTGCCCGCCACCGGCTGCCCATCAGGGGTGCTCACGGCCGCGATCTTGGTGAACCCCTCGTTCGGCCAACGCGCAAGGGTCATGGGTTGATCGTTGAAGAAAAGCTCCAGGCGGCCGCGCTCTGCCAATGGTTGCCCAAAGTCCGTGATGCCCAGGGCCTTCAAATCGGCCTGCAGCACATGCCCGCGTGCCGCCTCGTCAAGTCGGCTCAAGACAGCAGGGTCGGTGACCGGCTCAAAATTCGTGACGCGCCGTCCACCACTTATGCAAGCGCGACTTGGGTGTTGTGCGCGATACAGGATACGTGCCTTTGGGGTTCCCGAGTCCTTTTCAGTCAGTTCGAATGGTCGCTTCAGTTCGTAAACTCCATCAAGTATTTCGACAATGGCTCCCTCGTTCAGCCGCCCCGCCTTTTTCAGTGCGCGAAGCACATCCCGCGCACCCTCCAGGGTCCCAAGCGGGCCATCCCCGTGCTGCGGACGCGCCAGCCTTCCACTCCAGGCGTCACTGCCTTGCGGCGAAACATACAACATCAGTGGCGCGCCGGGGCAGTCACAAGCCAAGGCGGCCAACATGCAAACCAGAATCATTGTGCCCGACAGGCGGATGAACGTAATCCACATGGCGATCGCTCCAAGTCCGGAGTTGTCGCTCTGGCGGTCTGTCACTGGTACACGCCCTGACATGCCCACGATTTCTGTGCGCTTACAGGCTAACGTAAGGCCCAATCGGGCTGTCACACCAAGGTATCCATCACGCTGATAGACTGTTTTTAGTTCCCCGTGCGAGTTGTTTTGCCTCCAAAGATTTCCTTGCTAATGCGCAAAGTTTGTCCTTGCGAGACGAAGGGAACCGCCCGCTTGTAGTAGAAGTAAAGGCAAAAACCGGTGAAGACGTGGCGAGCCGCGAATGACCAGGTAGACGACGGCTTCCGGCGTCGCCAGATATTGCAGGGAGTAACGAGATGGATAGCGGCACATCAGAATTCGCAGAAGGCGGGCATAAGAGTCAAGCACCTGACGATGCTGCTACGTCCGGAGGGATTATCACGTCTCGGGCCCTGGTGCTCGGCACTCTGGGCGCCGTGGCCATCGGTCTCGGCGGTCCCTGGGTAGATCACGTTATCCGCGGCTCATATATGACGCTGGACTTCAGCACGCCGGGGGCCATCTTCTTGCTGTTTATGTGCGTGGCTATCCCCCAGATGGCCCTGTACAAGTTTGCTCCCCGCTACCGCTTCACCGTCGCCGAGATGGTTACGATCTATTCGATGATGATAGTGGCATCGGCGATCTGCACCGGTGGGCTTACTGCACTCTTGATTCCCATGCCGACCGCTGCGTTCTACTATGCCAGCCTCGAGAACAAATATGCCACCCTCCTGACGCCTCATATCCCCTCATGGCTGGTGCCGTCTGGTGCAGATGTAAAGGCGCCGGTTATCCGCTACCTGTACGAGGGCCTGCCCCTGGGCCGCTCCGTGCCATGGGCCAACTGGCTGCCCATGCTGCTGGCCTGGGCGCCGATGCTGCTGGCCTTGTACCTGGTAATGATTGCCACCATGGTTATTATCCGCCGGCAATGGGTAGAAAACGAGCACCTCACTTATCCTCTGACCCAGTTGCCGTTGGCGCTGATTGGCGAGCAGGAGCGCGGCTTTCCCAAACTGCTGACCAACCGGCTGTTTTGGGGAGGGTTCTGCCTGCCGGTTGTATTGGGAACCCTCAGAGGCCTTCATGCATACTTCCCCTCGGTTCCAGTGCTCAACCAGATGATGGCCTTTCCTGTTTTCCGGCAGCAATTGAGCTTCCACGTCGAGCTGAGCTGGGCGCTGTTGGGCTTTTTCTACCTGGTTACCACGGAATGCAGTTTCAGCCTGTGGTTCATGAACCGCGTCTTTTTCCTCCTCAAGGGGGTTCTTGCGATCCTGGGCATCGCCGGCACCGAGAACATGGGAATTGCCGGCGGCAGCAAGGACCCGTATTTCATCCACTTAGGCGTCGGGGCTTTTATTGCAATGGTTGGGTCAAACGTTTGGGTTGGCCGTGGACACCTCAAGCACGTGTGGCAGTGTGCTGTCGACAGCTATCAAAAAGACGACTACGACGCCAGCGAGATCATGTCGTTTCGCAGTGCCGTGTGGGTGACCGGCGGCAGCTTGCTGTTCATGGCATGGTGGTTGGTGCAAAGCGGTATGCCGCTGTCAGCCGTGTTATTGGCCTTGGTCTTGGGCTTGATACTGTTTATCGGGATAGTGCGCGTGGTCATCGAGGTCGGGTTTGCGTCGGTGGAGGCGCCTAAGCCGGTGACGAACGTGGTTATCTCGTGGCTGGGATCTTCGTACCTCGGCCCCCGCGGGGTGGTTGCCACGGGCTTGACTTACGTATGGGGCAGCACTACTCGCAGTTTCGTGATGTGCATGGTCGCCAACAGCCTCAAGACCGCTCAGACGGTGCGGGGCAAGCAGCATCGCCTCTTCTGGGCGTTTCTCATCGCGATTGTCGTTGCGATGGTCTCTTCGATCTGGCTCACCTTGCTGCGGGCGTATACGCAGGGCGGCATCACGATGAATAATTGGTATTTCAACGCCGGCCCTAACTACGTGTATACTTACCTGGCAGCCAAGATCCAGAATCCTTCCGGTCCTGCTTGGTACGGTATGGGCCTGGCCGCGGTTGGCGCTGCCATTTACTACCTGATGGCAGTCCTGCGCTGCCGGTACCTGCAATGGCCGTTGCACCCGGTGGCCTTCGCCGTGGGGCACGTGTGGATGATGGACTCGATATGGTTTACCGCCTTCTTGGCGTGGGCGCTCAAAGGGCTTATTCTACGGTACGGCGGCAACAAACTCTACTTGAACCTGCGGCCGGCGTTTCTGGGAGTTGTTTGCGGGCAATTTGTCATAAATGGCCTGTGGCTGGTCGTGGACCAGATTACCGGCAAGACCGGCAACATCATATTCTGGATCTGAGAGTCATCCCCTGGCATTATCGCCCAGCCGGTAGCCGTACTGTGCTTGATGCCAAGTGCTCGGTATTGGGCCAAGGCCGTGTATCGGGCACCTCGTGCAGAGCGACTCTTCTCCGATAACGCCCCTTTTTCCGGTTTCAATCCACGCCCCCGCGTGGGGGGCGACCATCGTTCCGCAAGATTGCCCAACCGCTTTCGTCAGTTTCAATCCACGCCCCCGCGTGGGGGGCGACATGGTGGTGGGGGCGTATGCCAACAAAGATTACGTTTCAATCCACGCCCCCGCGTGGGGGGCGACCATGTTATTCTCCCTCCTCG
>JALGVG010000140.1 GCA_029819875.1 Candidatus Zipacnadia bacterium
GCGCCAAGTCATGTCTTGCCGCCATCGCCACCGTCACCGTTGAGCCTACAATCCCAGGCTGGTGAGCTCCGATAGCTCCTGGCCGTACAGGAATCCGGGGTCGCAGCGTTGAACCTTCTCTACATCAATCAATACCAAGCAAAGGCAGGCTGTTTATGAGTACCTTGATCGTTCTCAATCGCAACCCCTATGACGGAACAGATGTGACCTGGAATGCCCTGCGACTTGTCGACAAGCTGCACGAGGACGGCGAAGAGGTTCGCTTGTTCCTGATGAACGACTCCGTGGACCTCGCCCGCGATGTCACAAAGCCTCCGGCCGGCTACTTCGACCTAGTTGAAATGACAAAGGATCTGATCGCCAAGGGGGTGCCCGTCAAGGTCTGTGGAACATGCCAGGTGCGTTGCGGAATTCACAAGGGGAAGCCGTACTACGAGGGTGCGCAAAAGGCCACGATAGCCGAGTTATCCGAATGGGTGAGAAGCAGCGACAGGGTGCTCACCTTCTAGGCTGAACCAAGGAAACCGGGAAAACGCTTTGCCGGGAACCGGTCTCGGGGTGTCCTCCACGGCAAGCCGGCGCATCATGCGCGCTTGTCCGCGGCGGCAAGTGCGCCTCAATTACGAAAAAAGCAACGACTCCGCCGACCACCCCACAGGTGCCGCGGTCCGGGTCAGCCGGCCGCCTGCGCCGCGAAGGCCTCGATGAGCAGCACGCCCACGTATGCGCCGCCGTCTTCCTTGCCGATGGTCTGGTCGCGAAACACCGCCGCCCTGCCGTGCTGCGACTGCATCATCTTGGCCGCCTCGTTGCCCTTCCGGGCGGCGGCTGCCGCATCGGCGAGGGCCTCGGCCAATGACTTGCCTGCGGCCGCAGCCTCCTCCAGTGCCTCCGCGGCCGGATGCAGCGAGTCGACGATCGTCTTGTTACCGAGTTGGGTCTTGCCGCGCTGCATGATTCCGTCCACGAATGCGCGCCAGAATGCCGCCAATTCGCCCGGACCGATCGCTTCCGCCTCGCCGACGGCCTTACCGCCGCGCATGAACCCGGTCGCCACCAAAGTGCCCATCGTAGAGGGAGCTGCCTTGGCTATGACCATTCCCGCGCGCATAAGCAGCTTGCCCGGAAGCGTCTCCTCCGAGGCATCGGCTTCTTCGGCGGCCGCCGTGAATGCCTTGGTCATGGCAAGTCCCAGGTCGCCGTCGCCTATGGCCTGGTCCAGTTCGATGAGCCGGTCGCGCTCATCATCCATGACCTGCTTGAGCCGGGTGAGAATGGATTTGACCGCGTCAACGTCGAGGGCGTTCATTGCTGCTCCTTTCATAGTTGCGGCTGAACGAAGAACGGGGTATGAGCCGGCTTGCACAGCAGCCGCTTGAGCTCGTCATCCAGTCTGAACAGCGATACGGAAGCTCCGGCCATCTCCATGCTGGTGGCGAACTCGCCTACATATGTATTGAAGACCCTAATGCCCTTCTCCCCCAGGATCTGGCTCACCCGTCGGTAGAGGATGTAAAGCTCCTCTTTCGGCGTCGCCCCCAGGCTGTTGACCAGCACTGACACTTCGTCGCCCTGGACAAAGGGAAGATCATCCACGATCTGCGGCATTATTTCGTCAATGATCTCGTCTGCCGTCCGCAGCGGGCCGCGGCGGATGCCGCGCTCTCCGTGGATGCCCATGCCTATCTCCATCTCGTCCTCGCCGATTTCGAACCCCGGGGTGCCGACCTCGGGCACGATGCACGGAGTCAGCGCCACGCCCATGGTTCGCACATTGGCGCAGGCCTTCTCCGCTATGCGCTTTACTTCCTCAAGCGTGCCCCCTTCGGCCGCCATGGCACCGGCGCACTTGTAAACGTAGAAGATGCCGGCCACGCCGCGGCGCTTGCCTTCCTCGCCCTTTGGTGCCGAGGCGACGTCGTCGGCGGCAATCACTGACTCTACCCTGATGCCCTCCATGTCCGCCATCTCGGCAGCCATGTCGAAGTTGATGATGTCGCCCGAATAGTTGCCGTAGATATACAGAACGCCCGCCCCCGCGTCAATGGCCTTCGTAACCTCCAGCATCTGCTCGGCGCTGGGTGACTGGAACACGTCGCCCACCGCGCATCCGTCCAACAGGCCCTCACCCACGTAGCCGAGAAACAGCGGCAGGTGGCCCGACCCCCCGCCTGTAGCGATCGCGACCTTGTTTGGCTGCCTCTCGCCTGCCTTCACGATGCAGTGCACGTCGTCCGCCACGTAGGCAAGTTGCCTTGGATGTGCCGCGATGATGCCCTCGAGCATCTCCACCACGAAGTTCTTGGGGTCATTGAGGAATTTCTTCACCACTGCTCCTCTCCTTCCATTCCCCCGGGGGTTTCCAGGTGGTTGCCTTTGAGATTGGGGATGGCTTTCGCCGAGACATTATAATGGCTGGCCCAATGACTGTCAATTTTGCTCCTTTCATCAACAACTGCCTGGATTCGGCCCCGTTTTCCTCTTCGATTTGCCGCCTTGCGCTTCTGTTCTCGCAGTCGGCCTGCCGGCTTCGGCAGCCTGCGGCCGATAATGAACCTCGACCCGCCCCGGCGGGCAACCTTGACGCCTCCGCGCCGCCTGTGTTATTCTGAACGTGTCATTCAATGCCGGGGCAGCACCTTGTGTCATTCCCGTCCGGCCAGCCTGGCGAGGGCTGTTACGAGGCCGGCGGAGAATGATTTTTGCTGCCTCAGCAGATCACGAACATGTGCAGCCAAACCCAAGGGGGAACGCCGACCGCGTTGCGGGCCGCGTTAGCAGCCCTCGCGGCGGTGTGTGGTCCGTCCAGTCCCCGCCCTCGCCCCGACGGATCAGAAGTGGAGGTGGCCTCATGGCCATTATTACCATGAAAGAACTCCTCGAAGCAGGAGTGCACTTCGGGCACCAGACGCGCCGCTGGAACCCGAAGATGAAACGCTTCATTTATCACGACCGCAACGGCATCTACATCATTGATCTGCACAAAACCATCCGTCACCTGGAGGAAGCCTACGACTTCGTGCGCCAGCTCAGCGCCAGCGGCGGAACGCTCCTGTTCGTAGGCACCAAGCGCCAGGCCCAGGAGGTCATCGAAACCCAGGCCCAGCGCTGCGGCATGCCCTACGTTAACAAGCGTTGGCTGGGAGGAATGCTCACCAACTTCCAGACAATGCGTTCCCGCATCCGGCGCCTGGAACAACTCGAATCAGACGAGCAAACCGGCGCCTGGAAGCGACTTCCCAAAAAAGAGGTGCTTTCGCTGCAGCGCGAACGCGACAAGCTCCTCAACAATCTCGGCGGCATCCGCAACATGACGGAACTGCCCCAGGCCGTGTACATCGTGGATCTTAAGCGCGAACAGATTGCCGCGACCGAGGCCCGCGCCCTGGATATCCCGGTTATCGCCATCGTTGACACCAACTGTGACCCTGACCTAGTGGACTTCGTCATACCGGGCAACGATGATGCCATCCGCGCCATCAGGCTGATAACCTCCAAAATGGCTGATGCCGTGCTCGAAGGCCGCCACCAGTACCAGGCACAGCTTGCCGAGCAAGAGGCTGCAGCCGTCGAGGAAGCAGCAGAGCCCGAGCAGGCGGAGGAAGCCGAGCCGGTCGTAGTGCCTTACCAAGAAGAACCGCTGGTGGTTGACGTCGCCGATGACACCTTCATCGAAGCCCAGTTCACCGACGTATTTGACCAACCCGACCAGTAGGTCGCGTTGCTGGACTTGCGGCTTTCTTATCAGGAGGACAGACAATGGCAATTTCCATC
Source organism: Candidatus Zipacnadia bacterium (assembly GCA_029819875.1). GTDB lineage: Bacteria > Armatimonadota > Zipacnadia > Zipacnadales > Zipacnadaceae > JALGVG01. The sequence goes on from JALGVG010000140.1 coordinate 3,775, forward strand.
GAACAGATAAAACAGCTGCGTGAAAAAACCGGCGCCGGCATGATGGACTGCAAGAGGGCGCTGGAAGAAAGCAACGGCGACATGGAGCAAGCCGTCGTCGCCTTGCGTAAGAAAGGTATTCAGGTCGCAACCAAGCGGGAGGGCAAAACCGCCTCCGAGGGGATAGTCTATTCCTATATCCACGCCGGCAGCCAGGTAGGCACCATGGTCGAGATCAACTGCGAGACCGACTTCGTGGCCCGCTCCGAGCCGTTCGTCAACTTCGCCAAGGAAGTAGCCATGCAGATCGCTGCAATGCAGCCGCGCTACATCGGCCGCGAGGACGTACCCCCCGAAGACCTCGACAAGGAGCGCGAAATCCTTGTCGAACAAGCCAAGGCGGAAGGCAAGCCCGACCACATCGTGGAGAAGATCGTCGAAGGACGACTTAACAAATTCTATTCCACCTATTGCCTGCTCGAGCAGCCCTACGTCCGTGACGATAGCCTCACTATCCAGGATCTGCTCAACGATCTCATGGCAAAAACCGGCGAGAAAATCGTCATCCGTCGCTTCGTCCGCTACCAGGTGGGAGAGGAGTTGTAGATGACCGACTCGCCCCCCTGCCCGCCCAAGCGCGTACTGCTCAAGCTCAGCGGAGCTGCCTTCAGTGGTACTATGCAGTACGGCATAGACCCGGACACGGTAGCCCGAATTGCGGATGAAATAAAGCAGGGGGTCGCCACCGGCGTGCAGCTAGCCATCGTCGTCGGCGGGGGCAACATCTGGCGCGGCAACGAAGCGGCCGCCCGTGGCATGGACAGGGCAACGGCCGACTACGCAGGTATGATAGCTACCGTCATCAACTCTCTGGCTCTCCAGGACGCCCTCGAACGGCTAGGCCTCGAAACCAGGGTGCAGACTGCTATCGAGATGCGCGAAGTCGCCGAGCCATTCATCCGCCGCCGCGCCATTCGCCACCTGGAAAAGGGGCGCGTTGTCATTTTCGCCGCCGGCACCGGCAACCCGTTCTTCACTACCGATACCGCTGCCGTGTTGCACGCCGTCGAAATCGGGGCACAGGTCATCCTCAAGGCGACCAATGTCGACGGCGTCTACGACCGCGACCCTCACGTCTCGCCCGATGCCAGGCTTCTTACCCGCCTTAGCTATCTTGACGCTCTGAACATGGGCGTTAAAGTGATGGATGCCACCGCTATTACCCTGAGCATGGACAATGACCTGCCGATCATCGTGTTCAATATCACGGTGCCCGGAAACATCGTCCGTGCAGTGACCGGTGACAACATCGGCACCTTGGTGGGCAACATTGACGACCACCAGCATAACTGATCCTCCGCTCAATACAGCCTGCACGTCGCCGACAACATCCCCTACGGGAGGTGTGCTTATGGACAGGATTATCGCCGAAGCCAAGCGCAAGATGCAACGCACCATCGAGGCGCTGCGCAAGGATTATGCCACCGTCCGCACCGGGCGGGCCACACCGGCGTTGCTGGACAATATCCGAGTGGAGTACTACGGAACTATGCTGCCGATCAACCAACTGGCTACCGTGTCCGTGCCTGAAACCCGTCTCATCGTCATCACGCCCTGGGACAAGTCCTCCCTGCCGGCCATCGAACGGGCCATCCTCACCTCCGACCTGGGCCTCACACCTACCAGTGACGGTACCCTGATAAGAATCACTGTTCCTCCTCTTACGGAAGAGCGCCGCCGCGAACTGGCACGTGCCGTCAACAAGAAGGCCGAGCAGGGGCGCGTCGGAATCCGCAACATCCGCCGCGACGCCAACGAAACCATTGACAAGCGCAAGGAACCTGAAGGGTGGAGTGATGACGAGGTCGAGGCCGGCAAGAAAGAAATCCAAAAACTCACCGACCAGTTCATCGCCCAAATCGACGAGATGACCGAGGCCAAGATCGCCGAGATCATGGAGATATAGGCGACTGACCATGTGGCTGCCTGATGTTTGCGGGTACGAACTGGACCAGGCCAGGTGCTTGCTGCAGCAGGCCGGCTGGCAAGTAAGCGAGATCCGCAAGGCGCTGGCGCCTGCCTTGCGGGAAGCCTCCATCACGGGTCGGTGGCGGGTCGCGAAGATCGAACGCCTGGACGGCCGCTGTGTGCGCTTGACGGTGGTAGCCGAGGTGGAGCTGGCCCGGCCGGCACCAGGCCCGTGACATCGCTTCCGCCATCGGGCGCAGGGAGCTGCAAGGTGCCTGACCACGGCGTGTATGTGATGGAGGTCCGCCTGCCCCGGCCAACGAATATTTGCGTCGGTGCGCTGGGAGTATTTGACTTTCCGCCCGGCCTGTACCTGTACGTGGGCAGTGCCCGCCGTGCACTGGCCTCCCGCTTGGCGCGGCACATGCGCCGCACCAAGGTCATGCACTGGCATATCGACTACCTGACTGTACACGCTGCCATTACCAGAATACTGGTCGCCGAGTGGGCGCCGGGGCGCGAATGCCGCGTTGCCCGGGCCTTGTCTGCACTCGAAGGGGTGACCGTGCCGGTGCCGGGCTTCGGTGCCTCCGATTGCACGTGCAGGGCCCATCTTTTTGCAGTCGATGCTGCCGTCGACTGGTCGGCCGAACTCGCCCATGTAACCGGATGCGCCTGGGAGCAGATCGCCATTGACTGATTCGCTGGCTGCCAATCATCCAGAGCTTGCAGGACTGACCATCCCGCGTCACATCGCCGTCATCATGGACGGCAACGGGCGCTGGGCCAAGCGGCAGGGCCTGCCCCGCATCCAGGGCCACTTTGCCGGGCGCCGTGCCACGCGCCGCTGCGTGGAGGCCTGCGTCGAGCTGGGCGTCAAGTACCTGTCCATCTACGCATTCAGCACCGAGAACTGGTCCCGGCCGCCCCACGAGGTCGAGGG
>JALGVG010000141.1 GCA_029819875.1 Candidatus Zipacnadia bacterium
GATAGCGTCATCCGGCCACGGGATGAGGCCCGTCAGGCGGAAGAAGCTGTCGTTTGCCACCAGAACGTTGCTGCAATTGGCTCCCACGGGGTGCAAGGTTCCCCATGTCCGCACTTGGGGCCACCTTTCTGGGTCTATGTTTGCCAGAAGCGGGCGCTGGTCGGCCAGCTCCCTGAAGGCTTGCGCTCCACTGAGGAAGAATGCCGGTGCATCGCCCAGATGGCTTCCGAACTCCAGCTCTCCGCGCTTGTCAATCAGTATTATACGCTTGTGAGTGTAGAAATTGAAACTCTGGTCGTAGTTCTCCCACTCGGCCAGCTTTACTTCCGCCGGCAGCGGAAAGGGCAGGGCTTTGAGCATCGTGCCGAGCTTCCTGTGTGCAGCGACATCAGGCATCACCGCTATCAAGCCCGGCAACACCAGCATTACCACCAACCCCATGCCTGCAGGCGCCAGTCGTGGGCGGAAAACCGCCGCACACAGCACCACTGCCGCTGCAATAAGCCCGACTTGCATGCTTGTTACCACTGCCGTCAGTTCCGCGTAAGGGACGGTATCCTGGCTGCGGGCAGCATGTGGTACGAGCAGTACCAGTGCCAGGACCGCAACAGCAGTGATGGCCGCACACCACCTAAGTACTGCCCTCTCCCTGACACGTTGCACGTACCACGCCACCAATATCGCCAAGGCGGGGAAGGCAGGCAGGATATACGGCACGAGCTTGCACTTGCTGATACTGAAGAATGCGACGACTATTATAACCCATGTCAGTAGGAATAGCACAGCCCCGCGCTGCCGGTCGGTCGACTGATCGCCTGCAGCCGCATTCCCCTCGAGGCTGTCGTTCGCCCGTCGCCGGCTTCCGGCAGCCGATCTGAGGCCGCCGAGGGCCTCCCTGGCGGCTGCAACAAGCCCCGGCAGCGATACAATCCCCCACGCCCCCAATCCCAGGGGCACCAGCGGCAGGAAGAACCACAGCGGCTTGAGGTGCTCCTGCGTAGCGCCCAGAAATCGCTCCCAGTGCTGGACAACAACGAAAAAGTGCAGGAATTCCGGGTTGCAGATGCTGACAGCTACAAACCACGGCAGGACCACTGCGGCAAACAGCGGAACGCCCGGCCACCAGGCCATCGTGCGCAAGGCGGCCCAGTCCCGCTGCAGCGCCAGGAAGCTAAAGACAAGCAGCCCTGTAAGCACCAAGGCAACGGGGCCCTTGGCAAGGATGGCCAGCGCCAGGCTGAGCCAGGCCGCCGTGTACCAACGCCGGCGGGCACGTACGGCTGCAGACGAGTATCCTAACCACCATGCCGCCCACGTTGCCGCCAGCAACAAGCTGAACAACCCGTCTATGGTTAGGAAACGTGCCATTACCAGGGGCAGGAGGCTGGTGAGGTAGACCCAGCCTGCCAGATGCCCCGTCGCCCGGCCCATCATCGCACTTCCCAGGCCGATTACCAATGCAACTGTCAGAAGCCCGACCACAGCCGGCACCAGGCGGGCGGCCATCTCGGTTTCCCCCAGGCCGGCCATGCTCGCCGCCACCGCCCAGTAAAACAGGGGCGGTTTCTCGAAGTATTTCACGTAGTTGAGCCGCGGAGTGACGAAGTCTCCGCTTTCCAGCATCTCGCGCGGAATCTCCGCGTAACGACCTTCATCGGGGTCGAGGAGGGGATAACTACCTAAACCGGAGAAATACATTGCGCCAGCAGCCGCCAGCAACCCGCACCACGTTAACAAGGGCCACTGGCTTGCTCGTCTACCAGCGATCATATCAATTCTTCCCATGTACGGCCGTCCTGCAACCGGGGAATTGCACACCCACGCACAGTGGCGTTGTCCGATATTGAAAAGGACGAGCCGGCGTGGCGTCACGCAGTGTCGCCGCGGGCATAGGTCGGGCGCCTGTCGCCCCGGGGCAGTGCATTTTCTTGTTTGTTAGACAAGTGGGACGGTACGCGGTTGCAGCGGCCGCTCACAGTCGGCAAGCACCCGGCTCAGGAGAGCACGACCGCGGCAAGCGGTTGACTGGTAGGCTCAAGTTGTGGCATTGTTACATTATTCCATAAGCCGAGGTATTTATCAATGGATAATACCATCCGCCGAATGACCACCTTGCTGCGCGCCGTTGCCGACCCCAACCGCATGCGTATTCTCAAGTGCCTGCAGGCGCGGCCTGCTTGCGTTTGCGAGCTGGTGCAGGCGCTGGGCCTACCACAACCACGGGTCTCGCGTCACCTCAAGACCCTACGGGACGCTGGCCTCGTGGTCAACACCCGCAATGCACAGTGGGTCGAGTATGCATTGGCGCAAGTCGAGCCTAATACCCCGCAAGGTCACCTGTTCGCCTTCCTTCGTGACTGGTTGGAGGATGACAGGCAGGTAATTGCGGACCGGGTTGCCCTCGATAAGGCCCACCGTACCCGGCAGAAGACGGGCTAAGGCTTGTTTTTTTGGTCGGGATATGCTAATATACGCATAAGCAAATTAGCAGGCGCGGCTTAGCGGCTCCATTGCCGATTCCCCTGCGGGCCGTCATGGCACAAGCGGAAAAGCCGCGTGAAATAACCGCCTGCGGCCAGAAGCTGCTGACCGCCAGATTGTGCGCTGAAGCTGCTGTACCGGCCGGCATCCGACAAGTAAAAGGTGATGCAAATGGCAACCAAGGGACTACTGTTGTGTGTCTGTGAGGGGACCTGCCCCTCGTTCCAATCCATGGATGTATTCGAAGTGCTCAACCGCTTGCGGCGCGAGCGGGTCTTCGACTGGGTCGCGCTCCATCCCCAGCTTTGCAGCGACGACGGCGATGTGTACCTACGCGAGCTGTTGAAGGGCACAAAGCTGCAGCGGCTGTACGTGGCCGGCTGTGATCCGCGAATGCAAGGCAAGCTGTTCCGCGACCCCTTCGAGGCCGCCGGCTTTGACCGCGACAAGCACGCGGGGGTAGACATCCGCAACATGGATACCGGGCAGGCGGTTGCGGCCATCAAGCAACTAGTAGCGGAGACCGAGGGCTGCGGTTGCGGAGGCGAGGGGAATGGCTAGCACCTGGTACCCGGTGATTGACTACGACAAGTGCATCGGCTGCATGTCGTGCGTGGAATTCTGTCCCCACGGGGTCCTGGAGGAAAGCGACGGCCGCCCGGCGGTGGTGCGGCCGGATAACTGCGTGGAGTTCTGCCGCGGCTGCCAGAAAATCTGCGATGCCGAGGCCATAGACTACGCCGGCTCCAGTGCCCACAAGGCAGCCGGCTGAGCCGGCTACCAAAACCCAAGCCACCTTGCAACATTCCGCCCCGTGTCTGACGACGCGGGGCGAATGTTATGCCATCACCGCTGATGGGGGGCTTTCGGCCCCCGGGCGGCTCGTTTGCCTGCCCGGACAGGTACTTACTGCTCCATGGCTCCGCGCCTTACTCCCAGCCTTCTGAGGTAGAACTTGTGCCCCTCGTAGTCCAGCGCCAAGAGCTTACCTTCGTTGATGAGGGTGTCAATCAGTGACCAATCGGCATCGGCCTGGGCCAGGAATTCGTCCACCGCCTCCTCCCGCATCGGGTGGACGGCAGTTATGCTCAATATATCCTCGGCCGCATTCCCCGTGAACGCAAAGGCATTGCCTTCATAGCCTATCAGGTACTCCACGTGGTCGGCGCCGTCGCTTACTATCTGGTAAAAGCGGTTGATGGTCTCCTCGGCCGGCACCTGGACCCACTCCTCGGCCGGCGGCCTTACAGGGATTGAGAGGTAAGCCGCGGCGGGTCGCAGTTCGGCCAAGAACTCAGCCAGTTGCCGGGCATGGTCGTCAGTGTCGTTGAGGCCGCGCACCAGCATCGTTTCGGTCACCAGCGTGCCCGAAAAGGAGGCCGCGAACTCCCGCATCCCTTGCAGGATGGCCGACAACTGCAGGCGGCCGTGCGGCCGGTTGACTTTGCGCCAGCTCTCCTCCTGCACCGCGTCAACCTTCAAGGACACCCAGTCCAACCCCATCAACTCGTCCCTTACGTCTTGGCGGGAAATGAGAGAGGAGTTCGTGATGATCGCCAGCTTGATGTCCAAGGACCTGAGAAGTTCAATCTCCCGGCCCAAGTTTACGTCCAGTGTCGGCTCGCCGTCCGGTACAAATGTCAGGTAGTCGATCGGCTCCCCTTGCTTGCGGGAGCTTTCCACTTTATCCGCCACCTCTTGCAGTACGCGTTGCGGCTCATAGAAAGCGGTGCGCTCAATTTGCATCTGCTTGGTGCGTCCTACCTGGCAGTAAACGCAGGAATAGGTGCACACCTTCGGTGGAATGTTGTTTACGCCCAGGCTGCGCCCCAGGCGTCTGGATGGAACCGGTCCAAAGGCAATCATTTTGTTCATCTCCGGTTACATATTCACTTCGCCAACCGGCCCCTTGCTGCCATGCTCACAACCCCACGGCATACACTATCAATCCCACTCCCAGGCCGATGGCGACGTTCACAAGCTTGACAACCACGAAATCCCGGCGCGAATCGGCCAGCAGCGGTAACATGCCGTGGCCGTCTTGCACCGCCGAGTTCGCCAGCAGCACGCTGAACGGGATCAGCCCCTGGGCATACATGGTGACAAACATCAGGTGCGGGCCTGATTCGGGGATAATCCCCACCAAGGCCGCGGCCACCAACACCACCAGCGAACTTTCGCGGATCAACTGCTCCAGGTGCAAGTACTGATCGCCGATGGCGATCAGCAGCAAGGCGCCGAAGGTCCACAAGAAAACCCGGGGCATGTGCTTTTTGAACACGTGCTCCCACAGGTGGCTCTCCAGGAAGTGCTCAGGCACCGTGGCTATTATGAACAGCCCGCCGGCGGAGGTCAGCAGCAGCGTCACGCGCATCCAGTTCCACTCCGCCGGCCCGACCGCCCCGCGCACCAACTGCACAATGAAGAAGCCCAGGATCGCCGCCAGCGTTGCGCGGGCAAGCGAACACTCCCGCCACTGCTGCAAGATGAGTCCCCGCGGGTAACACTGGCACTCCTCGCCGTGCAGCTCGTAGACGTCCGCCCGCGAGGGAATGCCTCGGCGCTGGTGCTGCAGCACCCAATCAACCAACAGGCCGGCCATAATCGCCACAACAATCAATACCGCCGTCAGAATGGCGAAAGTGCGGGGTATGGTGGCCAGCATCACGAAGGCCTCGTCCCCGCTGGTGGCGATCATGGTGGCGATGACCGCGCCCATCGAAATGATGTCGTGCTCGTACAGCGTCACCACGGCAAACGATCCAAGGCATCCCGGAACGGCCCCCAACAGTACAGCCAGAAGATATGTCCGCCATCCTCCGCGGCGCAGCACGCGGATCAATACTCCCCGCGAGAGGATGTTCAGGTACTCCACCAGCAGCATCATCATGAACACCAGCCCGGTTATTACCAGGGCGTGGTTGGCTGTGGAGATAACCGTTGCTATCTTCATCTTACTCGGCTCTCACTGCACTGCCGGCTGTTGTATAAGGTCCTGCCGATACTAACAATTTTCTCAACGCAAAGGTTTCGCACCAGTGCGCATCTTGCCCAATGCGCATGAAAAGCTCAGTGCCTTCTTGGCGCCCTGCTTGCTTCGTTCTGCCTGGCACGCCCACGGCCGGTGTATTGTGAGCGAATCGATCGTCAAAGGTCAACTCTGGGTAATGATCAAAGATGCGCGGCCAGGCGGCAGTAGTCAAAGAGGGGAACTCCGGCGCACAGGTACTGCGCGGTCGTTCCCCTCTGTTTACGCGTTTTCCGGCAAGCAGCCTCTCAACGGCCTGTCGCCGTCTATTCCTCGAACTTGTCCAGCATTTCCACGGGTCGGAACCCCAGCAGACGGCTGAGGTCATCTCCCAGGCTGTAGATAGCCGGAACAACCAGCAAGGTGAGGAATGTCGAGCCGGTCAAGCCTCCGATAACCGTCACGGCCAGGGGCTGGAGCATCTCGCCGCCCTCCCGCAGCCCCAAGGCCACGGGGATCATGGCAAATATCGTCGCCAGGGCCGTCATCAGCACGGGCCGCAACCGCACCGTTCCTGCCTGAACCAGTGCCTGCTGCCGTTCCATCCCCTGCCGTCGCAATACGTTCGTATAGTCAACCAGCAATATCGAGTTGCTGACCACGATGCCGGTCAACATCAATATTCCCAGGAACGCGATGATGCTTACCGGCATCCCGATGAGCAGCAACAGGCCAAAGGCACCGATCACTTCCATGGGGACGGCAGTGAGAATGACCAGCGGCTGGACGGCCGACTCGAACTGTATGCCCAAGATCACGTACATGAACAGGATTCCCAGGGCCAGTGCCACCCCCAGGCCGCCGAAGGTTTCACGGCGGTTCTTTTCGGCTCCGCCGAATTCGTACCTGTAACCTTCAGGGAACCGCACTTGCGTCAGTCGCTGCTCGATATCACCCAGTATCGCACTCAGCGGTCGGTCCCCGCTGGCGTTGGCATCCACCGTCACTATGCGCTGGCGGCTTTCGCGCGCGATACCCACAGGCCCGTACGCCGGCACCACCGTCGCCACCGAGGGGAATGATATCAACGCTCCGTTGCGATTGATGAACTTCACGCTCTCAAGCTGCTTGATCCACTCCCGCTCGCTCTTGGGCAGTCGCACCGTCAGGTCATACTCCTCGCCCGCCTCCCGGTACT
>JALGVG010000142.1 GCA_029819875.1 Candidatus Zipacnadia bacterium
ACCCACAACAACCTCGTGTACAATCCACAGCGCGATGTATTCATGCACTATCGGCGCGCCACAATCAACGCCCACGAGATCCGCAGAATTGCATACTCCGAGAGCGCCGACCTGATCCAGTGGACGCAGCCGCGAAGCATCGTTGTTCCCGACGAACTCGACCCGCCGATGCTGTACGGCATGACCGTGGATCGCTACCAGGGCGTCTACTTCGGCTTCCTGCAGATGTTTTACTGCGATGATCGACTGAGGCTGGACAAGGACCTCATGCTGGATTGCCAACTTGCCTGGAGCCGGGACGGCATTACCTGGCACAGGCATCCCCAGCGGCCTATCTTTCTGCCGTGTGGCCATGTAGGCACCTACGATTGGGGAATGGTACGGGTGGGCACCACGATCATTGAGCGCGGAGACCAACTCTACCTGTACTACTCGGGGGCCAACCGCTTGCATACCCAAATGCCGGGAACCTGGAGCGCCTGCCTGGCTACACTGCGCAAGGACGGCTTCGTGTCGCTGGATGCAACTGATGTGGGATACATGTTGACCAAGCCGATCGAATGTCCAGGCGGGAATCTCCACATCAATGCCAAGACAGGCACCGGTGGTTACATCCGTGTGGCCATCCGCAGGGGTGACGGAGAATTCGACGGTGAATGGCTGCCGGAATGGAGCTACGATGCAGGCAAGGTTTTTGCCGGCGACTCAACCAACTATATCGTCAACTGGCAGGGGCAAGAAGGGGTTGAGCCGCTCAAGGGCAAGTCCATCAGACTTCACTTCTGGATGCGAAACGCAGAGCTTTACTCGTTCTGGTTTCAGTAGTGGTAATCCCAAAGGGGGTCTGTCAAATGAGCAATGTACCGATGACACGGTCCGAAGAGGCGCTGGCGATACATGAACAGAACTACGGCCATTCTCTGACCTTTGCGGGGCTGGAAGGGGGACGCATACTACTGTCCACCGGCACCGAGTTCCGCTACTCCGACGATGGCGGCATCACCTGGTCGGAGCCGTACCGGGGTGTAGATGAGAAAGGCGAGCCATTAACAGGGGGGAGCTGTGCATCGCTGGTAAGTCTGCCCGGAGGGGCCATCGGCCTGGCGACACTGCGGCGGCGGCCGGATTTGCCCACCAACTCTGACACGGAGATGGTCTTCAGGACGTCGGGGGACGAGGGCCGAAGTTGGTCGCCGCCCACGGTGATGAACCAGTGCCTGCTGCGAGCCCATGCCCTGCAGGACGTGATGCTGCGAACCCAGTCGGGCCGCATCATCCTGCCGGTATATTTCGGCATCGGGCAGGGCGGCTGGCACCACGAGGGAGCACCGTTCGTGGGCGGCTACCTGGGCGGCAACTTCGTATCCACTGCAGCCCACTTCCTGGACCCGCACTTTGGAGCTTGCTATGTGCTGTACAGTGACGACGAGGGCAAGTCCTGGCAGCGTAACAAGGATGGCGAGCTGTTCATCATCATGGAGTATGGCGGACCGTGTGAATCGACCGCCGAACCGTCTGTCGCCGAGGTGGCACCGGGCAAGCTGATGATGATAATGCGCACCAGGCTGGGACGGCTGTTCCAGTCATGGTCCGAGGACAACGGGGAGACGTGGTCTCGCCCCCAGCCCACGCAACTGGCAGGCACACAAGCACCCGGCCAACTCCGCAGGCTGCCCAACGGGCACCTGCTGGTCGTCTGGACGCAGCAGAGTGAAAGAGAGATACGCCAGGGGTTCATCCGCACCCGGCTGTCGTCGGCCATCAGCCGCAACGGCGGAGGCTTGTGGGAGCACTTCCAGAACGTGGAGTCGCTGCACGAGGAAACCCACGTCGAGCCGGGGCCCATCGCCCTGGTGCGCCCGGAGGGCTGTTACCCGGTGCATCCGCAGATGCCGGCGTGGGAATGCAATCCCGAGTACGTAGTCCCTCTGCCCCAAGGGTATGGGCGGTGGTCCTATCCGTCGGTGTTCGTCGCCGAAGACCGGGTGCTCATTTCTCATACGTACTCGGTGCACGACAGCACGACCGGCGAAGTCATAAATCCAGGTGGAAGCAAGCTCAAGGTGCTCCCCATATCGTGGTTCTACGGCGGTGACGACCCCAACCGGCAAAGCAGCCTGCTGGCAAAACTTCAGCAGCAGGCGCCCAGGCCTTGAGCCGCAGCTCGCGTAACGGCAAACACAGGCAACGGAAAGCCAATTCGCTGCCGGTCAGTGCCGATGACGAACTGTTTTTGGAACCGGCCCTGCAAGGTGCATGCTACGGAACCTCAGGCACCCGGCGTTGTCTATAAGCACAGCATACTACTGCATGAGGAAGAATCCACAGTACCGGCCCACGATCTGAAGGAGCGAAAGGCATGCACCACAGCAGGGTCTCGCTGTTGCTTTGTGCATTTGTGCTGTCGTTCGTCAGCTTGGCATTTGCCCAAGACTCACCAGATGATTGGCAGGAAGGTTATCAGCGTCTCTGTGCCCTGGGGACAGGGTTTGTAGTCTGGGAATCCAACCGCTCAGGCGCCTGGCGCATCTACCGCAAGGAACTGGACGGCACCGGGTTGCGCCAAATTTCGCCCGATGAACGGGGCCACGACCATTTCTGCCCTCATCTTGCCCCCGACGGCCGAAGACTCGTCTACCAGAGCTTCCCCCGGGGCCTCAACACCTATGGCGCGTACAAACCGGGAGTAAAAATCCCGCTGCACCTGCTCAGCAGCGACGGCAAGTACGATCGTATCATCGCCGCTGACTCGCGTGCTTACGGCGAGGACCGTTGTGCAGTCTGGATTGATAACCATAACATCATCTACATAGACGGCGGCGGCGTTACCCGCAGGCTCAACGTGGACACAGGCGAAAGCGAAGAGCTCGCCAGGTTCGACAGCAAGGACGTGCCGTGGGAGGGCGTTGCCGGCTACCTGATAGATCCGACCCTCCACTACGCGACCAGCGGATCACCGACCTTTTCCCCGTACGATGCCGCCACGCATCAGGTTACGCCCCGCAAGGCCCTCAACGGCTGCCAGCCGTACTTTACGCGGGATGGCAAGTGGGGTTTCTGGATGCATGGTGCCGGGGGACCGGTCGGAAAAATCCGCCTCGCCGACCGGCAGGTAGGCGACATCATCGGCGCCAACGATCCGCGGATGCCCAAGGGCCGGGCTTACATCTACTTTCCGATGGTTTCGGCCGACATGAAGCTGTTTGCCTTTGGTGCTTCGCCTCACCAGCACGATCATTTCAACTCGGACTACGATATCTTCATCGCCCAGCTTGACCCGCAGACATTGGAGCTGGTCGGCAAACCGGTACGCTACACCTTCGACCCCCATTGCGACCGTTTTCCGGACGTGCACCTGGACGAGTTCGTCCTGGGCACTTTCAGCGATGAAGCGCCTTACACGGTCAAACTGGCCGCTCCTTCGGAGGGCGACTGGCGCTGGGACTTCGGCGACGGCAAGCAGGCCCGCGGGGCGAACGTAAGGCACACGTTCAAACAGCCTGGCTCTTACATAGTCACGGCAACGCGCGGAGACGAGACCCTTCGGGGCTTGGTAACCGTCCAGCCGGCGCAGCCTCCGAAAATTACGCGCGCACGGGTGCAGGATTCCCACACCATAGTAGTAAGCTTCAGCGAGCCGGTCTATGCAGGCAAGCTGCGGGCAACTTTTCGCCCGAACCTAGGGCTTGCCTCCGCCCAACTGACCGGCGGCGCCATGCGCCTGGTGCTGAAGGTGAAGCGGCCCATCGAGGCGCCGGTGAAGCTTACTCTGAGCAACATCCGCGACCTTGCTCAAAGGCCGAACAAGCTTCCCAAGACGACGCTGGAGCTGGAACCTGTCACATGGCCGGTGTCAACCGAGGGGCTGGTGTTTCTCTTTGAGACGGGTGCAAGTTCCAATCTCATCACCGATCCGGCCACCGGCAAGCAGCTTTCCTATCCGCTGCAGCCGATCGGGCTTGCACACCTGGACCACGACTGGGCGATGGTGCTTGCTCACGGCTGCTACAGGGCGGAAGGAGCGGGGCAACGAGTGGTCTCCGCCTGCAAGGCGACTAACCAGCTCACGGTCGAGGCGGTGCTTGTGCCGGACAACGTCACCCAGGCCGGCCCGGCGCGCATTGTTACTCTGTCAGCCGATCCAGGCCAGCGCGATTTCACCCTCGGCCAAGATGCCCAACAACTCATAATGCGGCTGCGCACGCCCCGGACGGGGCGCAATGGCACGAACCCGCAAATGCCCTTCGGCAAGCTGGTCCCCGGCAAGCCGGTTCATGTAGTGGTGACCTACAAGCCGGGGCGGCTTGTGGCCTTCATCAACGGGCAAAAAGTGTTGGATACCGATGCTGTGCAGGGCGACTTCAGCAACTGGCAGCCTTATGAACTGCTCTTCGGCAACGAGGGCACCGGCGATCGCGACTGGATGGGCACACTCAGCCACGTGGCCATCTACGCCAGGGCGCTGTCTGACGAGGAGGCCATGGCTGCCAGCAGCTACCTGCCGGCCCGGGCCGATGTCCCCTACTCCAAGGTGAGGGTAAAGCTTCTGGCACGCTCCCAGCTTCCGACGCTGCAGCAGATACTCCCTTATCGCGGGGCCCTGGTGAACAGCGAATTCGAGGTGCTTGAGACCCTTGAGGGTAAGCCGCTTTCGGGCCGAATTCGCGTCGCCCAGTGGAGCCTGCTGGACGGGCGCCAACTGCCCCTGGCACCTGCCAAGCCGGGGGAGGAGGCCGTCCTGACACTGGAGCCGTTCGAGGCCAACGAGCAACTCAGGAGCATCATGCTCAACGATACACTTGAACCCGATTGGGACGTCCCCCAGTACTATGACGTGAATCCGGGCCGCCCATAGGAGGAAACCGGCGGATGGTTTTCAGCTCCCAGGTATTCCTCTTTTGGTTTCTGCCGGCGGCCCTGGCAGTCTATTACATGCTGCCGCACCGCGGCAAGCACTTGGCACTGACGCTGTTCAGCTACGTCTTCTACGGATGGGCGAATCCGTATTTTGTTTTCCTGATGCTGGCTTCGACACTCATTGACTACCTGGCCGGCCTCGCCCAGGCCCACGACGGCTTGCGGGGTTGGCGCCAGCCCATCCGCGTATTGCCTGCCGACCAGCCCAGATCACGCCGGCAGAAGGCCGCCCTGATCGTCTCGCTGGCGACAAACCTGACGCTGCTGGGGTTTTTCAAGTACTTCAACTTCGGCGTCACCAACTACAACGCCGCGATGAACCTGCTGGGCCTGCAAAAACTGATTTGGGATACTGCCATGCGCATAACACTGCCGCTTGGCATCAGCTTCTACACCTTCCAGTCCATGAGCTACTCCATTGATGTCTACCGCGGCCAGGCCCGCGCGATGGCCAACTTCCTGGACTTCGCTTGCTACGTTTCGATGTTCCCCCAGCTCGTGGCCGGGCCGATCATCCGCTTCTCCGAGATTGCCGACCAGTTGCGCCACCGCACCTACACGCTGGACAAGTTTGCAAGGGGCGTCGCTCTCTTCTCCCTGGGCATGGCCAAGAAGGTGCTGATTGCCAACCCGTGCGGCAAGGTGGCCGATTCCGTCTTCAATGCCGCCTCTGTGACAACGCTTGATTCGTGGTACGGACTGGCGGCTTACGGCTTCCAGATCTACTTCGACTTCAGCGGCTACTCGGATATGGCCATCGGCCTGGGCCTGATGCTGGGGTTTGTGTTCGCAAAGAACTTCGACACGCCGTACAAGTCGCAGTCAATCACCGAGTTCTGGCGCAGGTGGCATATCTCGCTGTCCAGTTGGTTGCGCGATTACCTTTACATCCCGCTGGGCGGCAATCGCAGGGGCAAGGTGCGCACCTACATCAACCTGTTCACGGTGATGCTGCTTGGGGGTCTGTGGCACGGTGCGGCGTGGAACTACGTAATCTGGGGCAGTATTCACGGGGTGGTACTTGCCATCGAGCGTGCCTTGGGTAAGCAGAGCCCTTACCGGGGCTTGCCCCGCCCCTTCAGGGTTATGTTGACGTTCTTCATCGTCTCGCTGGCCTGGGTATTCTTTCGCGCAAACGACCTGCCGGCGGCCTGGACGTACCTTAAAACGATGGCCGGGTTCGTGCCGCCCAGCGCCAATGCCTACCTGGTTTCGGGGCTTATCTACAACCCCTTTTACTTGCTCATTATGATAGTCGCCGCACTGCTGACCTGGCTGTGGAGTGACTCGTGGGAATGGACGCAGCAACTCAACTGGTCGAAAGTGACGATATGCCTGATGTTGCTGGCCATCGCCGTGGCCGTGCTGGCCACGCAGGCCTATAATCCGTTCATCTATTTCATATTCTGATGCCCTATGAGTAAGCAAGAGCGCGCAACTGCAAACGACGAGATTGCCCAGCCGACCCGCGAGCAGCAGGCCAAGGCGGCGCTGGAGCATACCATCGTTTCCCGGCGACAGGCCCTGGTGCTTGTTGTTGGGTTCTTGCTGCTAATTTACGGGGTACCGACGATCCAGCATGTCGTCGAGATCAGGGAGCACCTTGCGGTGCGCCGTGCCGATATCGCCGCAGGTCGTCCACCTTCGGTCGGCTTGCTGCCGCAGGCCTGGGACGTCTTCTCCCTGCTGCCCAGTCCGAGGGCATT
>JALGVG010000143.1 GCA_029819875.1 Candidatus Zipacnadia bacterium
ACCCGCAATATACCCGCGGGCGACATCGGACAGGTACAGGGGATCGTTGGGGTCAAAGAACGCGTTGCGGTCGCCTTTAAACAGCGACTGGTGAGTGTGCATCCCGCTGCCGTTTTCCCCGAAGATGGGCTTGGGCATGAAGGTGGCGTACAGCCCGTGCTGGAGGGCGACCTCCTTCACCGCCAGCCGGTACGTCATCGCCGAATCCGCCATTGTGAGGGCATCGGTATAGTGCAGGTCGATCTCGTGCTGGCTGGGAGCCACCTCGTGATGGCTGTACTCCACCCCGATGCCCATCTGCTCCAGCAACAGCACGGTCTCGCGGCGCAGATCCATCGCCTCATCCCGCGGCGTGACGTCAAAATAACCCGCCTTGTCCAGTACCTGCGGCTTGCCGTCCTCGATCTTGAAATAGAAATACTCCAGCTCGGGCCCCACGTAGAAGGTATATCCCATCTGCTTGGCGCGCTCCAGGTTGCGCTTCAGCACATACCGCGGATCACATTCATACGGCGTACCGTCCGGCAGCAGGATGTCACAAAACATCCTGGCCACGGCTCCTCCCTCGCGCGGCCGCCACGGCAACAACTGAAAGGTGGCCGGATCCGGCATCGCAATCATGTCGCTTTCGTCAATGCGCGCAAAGCCCTGAATGGAGGAGCCGTCAAACCCCTGGCCCTCTTCCAGCGATTGCTCCAGTTCCTCGAATGTTATCGAGAAGCTCTTGAGGTACCCCAGGATGTCGGTGAACCACAGTTTGATGAACTTTACGTCGTTGGCCTTGGCCTGTTCAAGAACATATTCTTTGTCCATACCATCCCTCCGGCTTTTTTTGCAGGATAGCGGAGAAATGTTTCGATAATGTTTCCTGGGGGGGAAATTCCTTGAGCCTCAAGCATCGGTGTCTGCGTGATAGCGGCTACCGGCGGAGATGCAACGGGGACTCAGCGGGCTGCGAACCGGTATCCGACCCCGCGAACCGTTTCGATGCGGTCGGCGATTTCCGGCAGCTTGGCCCGCAGGCGGCGGATGTGGACGTCGACAGTGCGTTCGCCGCCGTAGTAGTCATCACCCCAGACGCTGCGCAGCGCAGCCGGTCGCGTGAAAACTCGCCCCCGTCCCTCCACCAGCAAACGCAGAAGCTCATACTCCTTGGAGGTCAGGTCGACCGGGCGGCCGTCCACGGTCACCAGGTAGTGGCGCGGGTTGATGACCAGGGGCCCGGCCTTGATAAGGCCGGTCGCTGAATCGCCGTGCTGCCAGCAAGCCAGACGGATGCGGGCCAGCAGCTCCTGGGGTTGGTAGGGATGGATGACAAACGTCGTCAGCCCCCACGTGGGGTCCAGCTCCTGCACCTGCCGCGGCTCCACCAGTCCCACGGTTACCAGGTCCCGGCGGGGGCAGGCCGCGCGCAGCTTTTGGGCCACGCGGCCGGCATGTACGGTCGGTTGGCCGACGAAACATATTACCAGCAATTCGGGCCGCTGGCGTTGGGTCATCTCCAGCGCCGCGCCGACATCGGCTGCGGCCGCCACCTGCCACTTGGCCCCCCGCAATTGCTCAGCCACCAGCCCACCAATCCGGGGGCATTGGCACCACACCACGGCGCGCTGGCGGCCCGCGATGCCCAGCACCTCTCCTGTTTCAACACCGCTGTCGGAACTGCTGTTGCGCTCGCTCATACCGTTCTTTCCTTCGCCGTCGCCGCCCGGCTTCCTTGCCCGCTGCGGCGCCTCTTGACAGTGCTTGGCACGCCTCATAAGATACACCCAACCACTTCCCCGAACATGGAGCCTGCGGATGTCTGATTCAGTTTGTATATCAGCGCCCGGACGGTTGTGTCTGTTCGGCGAGCACCAGGACTTCTTGGGCCTGTCAGTCATCGCCTGCGCCATAGACCGCGATATCAAGATCTCCGCGACGCGCCGCACGGACAGCTTCTTCCGCATTCAGATGCCCGATATCGGGGCCTACGACGAATTCGACGGCGCCCGGGAGCTTGAATACCTGCACAAGCGGGACTACATCCGCTCTGCCGTCAACGTAATGCGCCGCCAGGGGCTGGTTATCACTCGTGGCTACGACGTGACCATTCGCGGCACAATTCCCATCAATGCCGGTACCGCCAGCTCTTCCGCGCTGGTGGTTGCCTGGGTGAAATTCCTCATCGCCACCCAACCCGGCGAGGTGGCCGACAGCGCGGCCGATATCGCCCGCTACGCGTACCTGGCCGAAGTGGTTGAGTTCCAGGAACCGGGCGGGATGATGGACCATTACACCTCGTCGCTGGGCGGATTGCTGCACATAGACTGCATGCAGCCTGTCAGCGTCGCGCCGCTGAATGCCGACCTGGATGGGTTCGTGCTGGGCGAATCGCTGGTCCCCAAGGACACCACCTCGGTGTTGCAGGCGTCGCGGATGGCTACAATGGCCGGCTTCAAGCTGCTGGCTCGCCGCATTCCCGGCTTCGATATCAGGACGACACCTCTCGAGCAGGCCGAGGAATTCTTTCCCGAAATGCCGCCTGAGACCCGCCGCCTGGTGCGTGCCCAGTTCATCAACCGTGACCTTTGCCGCCAAGCCCGGCACATGCTGCAGGACAATCACTTTGACAGCCGCACATTTGGCCAAATGCTGCTCGAACATCATGCCCGGTTGCGCGACGGCCTGAGGGTCTCCCACCCCAAGCTGGACGCCCTCATCGAGGCCAGCCTCAAGGCCGGCGCCCTCGGAGGCAAGCTCAATGGCTCGGGGCTGGGCGGATGCATGTTTGCATACGCGCCCGGCTGCCAGGAGCAGGTCAAGCAGGCCATCGATGCCGCCGGCGGCAGGGGCCATGTCGTCAAGCTGCGAGGCGGCGTGTGCCACGTGGACGAGCATTGAAACCAGTGCCGTTGCCGGCGGCATAATGGCGGGAGCCTCGTCCACGCCGTTGCCGGGATAGTTCCGCCAGGCCGGCCTCAGTGAAGATGAACCTTGCCCCCGGCAACCAGGCGCCGTGACAGTTGCAAGGGAGGCGGTTGCAGATGGCTGTCGAGGAGATTGACTTCGGTTCGTTCCTGGCACAACACGATCTGCTGTGGGATATCCCCGCCCGGCAGTGGCTTGACGGTATTCCTCTTGCCAACGGTCACATCGGGGCGATGATCTGGGGAGACGGCAACCCCTTGAAGGTCACCCTCGACAAGTACGATTGCTGGGAGCTGCGCGAGCAACAGCCCGATCCGCAGTGGTTCAACTACGCCACCCTGCGCCGCCTGGTTGAGAACGGGGAGCACGAAACAATCCAGGCCAAGTTCTGGCGGGACATTTGCCAACCTGACCTGCCGCACCCCACCCGCTTGCCCTTGCCGCGCCTGGAAATCGATTTCGCAGCCCCGGCGACCGCCTTCCGGGCACGCTTGAGCCTGTTCAATGCCCAAGCGGCAGGGACCCTGCAGGTGGCCGATGAGCAGGTGGAGTGGGTGGCCTTTGTCCATGCCACGCAAAACCTGCTGGTCATCAACATGGAGTGTGAGGCCAGGCCCCAGGTTCGCGTTACCATGACCCACTTGACCCAGCCGGCCGAGGATAATGCCGCGCCTGCCTGGGATACGCTGAAAAAATGGGGCTACAACCCGCCTGTGTTGGGCCAAGACGAGGACATCATGTGGCTGCAGATGCAATTGCCCGCCGGCGGGCAGTACGTGGTGGCGCACCAGGCCCAGCCCACGACATCAGGCCTCGTCGTTTACGTTTGCATTCTCACACACAACGACTCCCCCGAGCCGCTGACACAGGCCGTCAGAACCGTGCACTACGCCGCACAAGCCGGCGTAGAAAAACTGGCTGCCTCCCACAGGAAATGGTGGGCTGACTTTTGGCCTGCCAGCTTCCTGGCCATACCCGACGGCAGGCTGGAAAACCTCTACTACGTCGAGATGTACAAGTTGGGATGCAGCTGCCGGCCCGACGGCCTACCCATAACCTTGCAGGGTTTATGGACCGCTGACGGCGTTATGCCCCCCTGGTCGGGCGACTATCACCTGGACATGAATGTCCAAGAATCGTACTGGCCCATCTATACCGCCAACCGCCTGGAAGCGGGCCGCTGCCTGTACGAGACATTTTTCCGCTGCCTGCCGCGCTTTCAGCGCCAGTGCCGGGCGTTCTTCGGTTTTGATGGAGCCTGGAGCGGCTGCGCCGTGGGGCCGGGCGGCGAGCGCATCTACGGCTATCCCGCCGTCGAGTTCTGGCCCGGCAACGGTGCGTGGCTGGCCCACCATTTCTGGCTTCATTGGCTTTACTCCCGGGACGAGAAGTTCCTGCGCGAGCGCGCCTATCCGTTCATGGCCGCCTTCATGCAGACCTATGTCAACCTCCTCGAGGAGGGGCCTGACGGCAAGCTGCACGTCCCCCTCAGCAACTCGCCGGAGTGGGGCGAAGGAGGGCCGCAGGCCTGGGTATCCGACCCCACCGGTGATCTGGCACTCATCCGCTGGCTGGCAGGGGCGCTGCTGGAAGCTCACGACATCCTGGGGCTTGACGACCCGCAGGCCGCGCAGTGGCAGGATGTGCTGCAGCGGTTGGCTGATTACCCCCAGGACGAAGACCAGGGACTGCTGGTCGCCGCCGACACCCCCCTTGCCCATTCCCACCGCCATTTCTCCCACCTGATGGGCATTTACCCCCTCGGCGTGCTGAACCCCGATGACGAAGACCAGCGCCGCCTCATAGAGCGCAGCCTGCGACACCTGCGCAGGCAAGGCACCGGCCAGTGGACAGGGTGGTCGTTCCCCTGGGCATCGTTGATTGCCGCCCGCGCGGGCCTGCCGAACATGGCCTGGCAGATGCTGGACATCTACTGCCGCTGCTTCATCGCCCCCAACTCCTTGCACATCAACGGCGACCCGCGCCGCTTCGGCCCCTCGCAGTTCGAGTATTCGCCGATGACCCTCGAGGCCGGCTTTGCCGCCGCCGCGGCCCTCATGGAGATGCTCCTGCAAAGTTACGGGGAGCTGATCCGGGTCTTCCCTGCCCTCCCGGACCATTGGCATGACGCATATTTCGATGACCTGCGCGCCGAGGGTGCGTTCCTGGTGTCATCACTGCTGCGCGGCGGCCAGGTGGTATACATCAAGGTGACCAGCCTTGCCGGCTGCCGTTGCCGCATTGCCAACCCGTGGAACAGCGAGGCACGGCTGCGCCTTCTGGACCAGGACGGGGCGGATGTCCCGCTGCAGGGTGCGGTCCTGGAATTTGACACCCAGCCCGGCAGCCGGTACCTGCTGTTCTCCGCTTCCCAGCCGCCCCCCGATGAGGACCTCCAACCCCTGCTTCCCTTGCGGCCCGCCGGGCAGGCCAACTGGTTCGGCCTGCGGCGGTTACCCCGGTTCTAGGCAGTGCCCCAAAGTATCATAGCCATACCCGCATTGTAGCGCTTGACACTCCTATGATAATCTTATAGTATTATTAAAAGGTTACAAGCGGCCGCGCAAACGGCCTGGTGTCCCCATCAACTGCAACATGGAGGAGACAAATCATGATTGCCCCGCACGGTGGCCAACTGACAAACCGCGTCCTGGAGGGCGAGGCACGGCAGGAAGCAACCGCCAAGGCAGCGACACTCCCACGGCTTGACATAAGCCATGACCTGGCCCGCGATGTCCAGAACATCTGCCGGGGCGTCTTTAGCCCCCTGGAGGGCTTCATCGGTTCCCGCGACCTGGAGGCTATCCTGTCCCGCGACAGGCTGGCCTCCGCAGACGTATGCTGGACCATCCCCATAGTGCTCGACATTCCCTCGGCCGACAAGATCAGCGGCGATGAGGTTTGCCTGTACGACGAAACCAAGCCGCAGCAGCCGCTGGCCATCATGCACGTGCAGGAAGTGTTCCCCTGGGACAAGATGGAGGCCGCCGAGGTGGTGTTCGGCACCGCGGATATGGCGCATCCCGGCGTGGCCGGCTATTCCCAAAAAGGGGACTACCTGGTAGCCGGCACGCTTGACCTGATTGACAACGACCGCGGACCGTACCCTGACGACAACCTCTTCCCCGCGGAAACGCGCCAGGTGTTCGAGAGCCGCGGTTGGAAGTCGGTTGTGGCCTTCCAGACCCGCAATGTCCCCCATGCCGGTCACGAAGACCTTCAAAAAACCGTGCTCGGCCTGGTTGACGGCCTCTTCATCCAGCCCATCATCGGCAAGAAGAAGCCCGGCGACTTCCGCGATGACGTTATCTTGAAGGCCTATCATGTCTTGATTGACAACTACTATGCCAAGGACCACGTGTTCATGAGCATCTTGCCCACCGAGATGCGCTATGCCGGGCCCCGCGAGGCGATAATGCACGCCATAATGCGCAAAAACTACGGCTGCACTCACATAATCATCGGCCGCGACCACGCCGGGGTCGGCAACTATTACGGCGAAGAAGAAGCCATCGAGATGTTCGACAAGCCGCAGTTTTCCGACATCGAAATCCAACCCATCACCATCCGCGGCGACTTTTGGTACTGCACCCGTTGCGGCCGTGTGGCCTCCAACCGCACCTGCCCGCATAGCGGCGAGGATATCATTTCGTTCAGCGGCACGGTCATCCGCAACAGCATCCAGCAGGGCGTTGCCCCTGACCCCCGC
>JALGVG010000144.1 GCA_029819875.1 Candidatus Zipacnadia bacterium
CACACCGTGTAGGCCTGCCGCCCGTTGCCGGATCTTATGGCGTAGCTGCCTGGACGGCGCACGCTGCCCTTAAGCGTCACCATGCCCGCCTTCACCTGGAAGGTCCCGCGGCCGGTCACCGATAGACAATCATCGTCACGCAACTGGGGATCGGGTTCCAGGTGCCAATCATCCGGCCCGCCTACCAGCCGCAGCGTAACCGTGGACGGCATGCCCTCGAAACGCCCACGTACCAGCTCCACGGTTGGACCGGCACCCGGCAACAGCCCTCCGGCGGCGAAGATAAGGTCACTTGCCCGCATCTGCTCGTAGCGCGGATATTCGCCGGGTTTTTGAACCAGGCCGTTTACATGCACCACAGCGCCGGGCACTGCGTCCTCTTGCCTTATGATCTGCAATACGTCGCCACGCTCCAGGACAAGGTCGGCCTGCAGGTCACCCGCTAACGCTGCGGCGACATCCACAGGTATCAGCCGCCTTTTTTGCGTTGCCGTAAGACGCAGCAGGTTGGCTCGCTTCGTGTATGCTCCTGCGGCCAATCCCCCTGCCTGTAGCACCAGTTGGCTGACTCGCATGCCCTCTGCCCACTGGTACGTGCCTGGATGTCTTACGGCCCCCTCAATTGTCACCTCACAAGCAGGCTCCACCTGCTCCTGGCTGAAGATCTCGATAATGTCGTGGGAGCGCAACGCTATTGCGGCGGCCGCCCCGCCGGATATTGCCCCCCTGACATCGAACGGTACCACTTCGTAGTCATTGTCGGCGTTGAGACGATAAATGATGCCGGTGCCCATGTGGGCGTCGATGGTCAATCCTCCGCAGGCCTTCAGGACTGATGACAACGTCGTGCCCGCCCCTACCGGGTAATAGCCCGGACGCTTTACTGCCCCCTTCAACTCCACCGTATTGGCGCTTTCGGCAAGAACGGAGTGCACTATCAATAAGTCGCCGTTTCTGACCTCAAAGTCCAGGTCCCGGCTGTCGGAATGGGAACAATCCAGGATTACCAGTTGCCATTGCCCTTCGGGCGTCGGGCGCCATAGCTCCACGGACGATTTGTAAGCTGTCGGCGCAAACCCGCCCGCCATATCCAGCAGTTGCTTGACGACGGTAGGTCCCCTACTTGCCAGCTCGTACCGCCCCGGGCGCTTTACACTCCCTGTAACGCCCGCTTCGGCCACCACTGCGGGAACGAAAATCGTGTCGCCCGGTTGCAGCAGAATCTCCGCGCTGCAGTTGCCGTTCAGCAGGTAATCATACAAGTCAATTTCGATGGCAGGTTGGCCCGGCCTTGTCACCCTCAGCTTGCGATAAGACCCGATGGGTGAGGGCCCTCCGGCTGCATAGAGGGCGCTGAGCACGGTTGCCATCCCCGGCAGTTCGTATCTGCCTGGTCGTTGCACATCGCCGGTTACATACACCTCGACTACACGTTGTTCCGACAACACCAGGGTCACAGTCGGGTCGGCATAAAACTCACGGTACGCCTCATCCAGCGTCTGTCGCAGCCGCAGCAGGCTTTCTCCCGCAACGGTCAGCTTCCCCACTTGCGGGAAGACAGCGTACCCGTCAGGGGTGACACTGATGCTTTCGTTTACCTGCTCCTGGTGTTGGGCCCACACTTGCAACGTCAACTTGTCTCCCGGACCGACGATATAGTTTGGCGATACCGGCGTGTTGGCTGGCTTGTTGCCCGCCGTACTGCTACTGGAAAACAAGTTGGCGCCGAAGCGTGGCAGATCATTAAACAGCGTGATAAGATCCCTTTGCTTGCTTTTAGCCGCGGCTTCCTCGCCTGCGGCAGGGGCGTCGCCGGCCTGCCCCTGCTGTACCATCGTCTCTGCGGGCTTGGTGGTTGTCACGTCGCCTGAGGCTGCATGCTCGCTGACAATCAACTGCGAAGAGCCGCCCGCTGCGCACCATGCCGCCGGCGGTTGGACCAAAGCCAGCATTGACAGGGCTGCTGCCGTTTGTAAGCGCCGAAATAGCCGACTCATTGCCGCATCCCCTGCAAGTGCATGAAAGTACATGCCGGTGGAAGCAACCTGCCGCCTGCAACGCTCATGGGGGACCGCCCGCCCGTTTCTGGCCTGGGGTCTGTGCATCATCCTGTGCATCTGGGCGCCGCACAACGACCAGGCTGGCGAAGAAACCGTTTCCTATATTGCCTTGGCTTGCCGATGGTTCCAATGGGTAGTTTTACGTAGAGTGGATCGGGGGAAAGTCTGCAGCCATCTACCGGTGCATATCGTAACGCGGGCGATCGCGTATCACGGCCGCTCTGGGACGTGCTTGTCCAGCCAGCTTATCGTCCGCGGCTTCACTGTACCTGTTGCTCAAGATCGAGCCTTGCCTGTGTGGCAACCGCCACCGGCCGGAAAGAGCGCCGATGCACAGGGCACGGCCCCCGTGCACTCAATGCCTGGCGATGAGCGCTTGTCGCATAACCCTTGTGCTGCTCAAACCCGTAGCCGGGGTACTGCCGCGCAAGGTGTCTCATTATCTCATCGCGCGTAACTTTCGCTATGATTGAGGCTGCTGCAATGCTGTAACAGCACCGGTCTCCTCCCACCACGCTGCGGTGTGCAACAGCAATCCCCTCAACGGGAAGACCGTCAATGAGAACGAAATCCGCCGGGGGGCTGAGCTTCTCCACTGCCAGGCGCATCGCCATGTGGGTGGCTATCAAGATATTATGTGCATCAATGGTTCCGTTGTCCACCACGCCGACCGCCCACGCTATCGCACAATCCTGTATCTGGCGGCAAAGCTCCTGTCGCTGCTTAGCGGTTAACAGCTTGGAGTCTGTCAATTGCTCAATGGGATTATCAAGGGGGAGAATAACTGCAGCCGCTACCACCGGCCCGGCCAGTGCTCCGCGTCCTGCTTCGTCAACACCTGCTATCCTTCGATAGCCCTCGCGCAGGAGCTCACACTCGTACGAAGTGGTAGTCACAGTAACCTGCACCTCGTCTATACCCGGCATAAACCGGGTGCGAAGTTGTGTTACTTGCCCTGCGCCTTCAATGCCAGCCTGTCCGCCGCCGTCCGTGACCGGTTCAGCTTTTCACCAGGATACGAGCGGATAAGGCCGATCCGCGACGGAGGCCAGAAAATGCAGATCGCCTTGCCCAGTACATTCTCGCGAGGAACAAAGGGGGCATTGCGCCACACCCCATTTATGTCCGGAGCCCTCCACCTGTGGCTGTCGTTGGAATCGTTGCGGTTGTCTCCCATCACCAGCAGGTAACCCTTCGGAACCACTATTTCGCCGTTCTGGATCAAGTTGACCGGCGGACCGCCGGGACGCAAGACTACAGGACCGAAATCGTCCGGCCAGTCATAGGCGATCGGCCCCTTGATGTAAGGTTCATTGATGGGAATGCCGTTGCGATACAAATGATCATAGCGCCGTACCTTGATTCGATCGCCGGGCACGCCGACTACGCGCTTGATGAAGTCCTTCTCCTCGGGGCTGGCTTGGGGCGGCGCGTCAAATACTATTACATCGCCATTCTGGGGTTCGCGAAAAAAGTAAATGAACTTGTTGACCAGAATGCGGTCCAGCTCTTGCAAGGTGTTTTCCATCGAGCCGGACGGAATCCAGAAAGCCTGGATGACAAAAGGGCGCAACACGCAAAAGACCAACAACACTGCCACCAGCGCCGAGTCTATGAATTCCAATATCGAGGCTCGGTAAGCTTTCAGCGCCCGGATATGAGGCACAACCAGCCGCAGTGCGACGATAACTGCTACGAGGCTTATAACTTCCCA
The DNA here is from genome assembly GCA_029819875.1 of Candidatus Zipacnadia bacterium. Classification (GTDB taxonomy): domain Bacteria; phylum Armatimonadota; class Zipacnadia; order Zipacnadales; family Zipacnadaceae; genus JALGVG01. The sequence goes on from JALGVG010000144.1 coordinate 3,775, forward strand.
TGGCTTGTCGAATGCCAGCGTAGTTGCATGGTTCATATATCGTGCTATGCTCCGTCGTCTCTGCGATTATGCCTTGTCCCCGGCTGCTTTCTCCGCGGTTGAAGAGTCACCGCTTGACTGCTCGTCGCCTTTACCCGCCGCTGCCGGGTTTGCCTCGCGGTTGGCACGCTGCTTGTTGGCGCCTTCGACCCCTCTTGTCCGTTCCTGCAAGCGCGCCCGCTTACCTACCCGTTCGCGCAAGTAATACAGCTTTGCCCGCCGTGCGCGGCCCCTCCGCACCACCTCGATGCTGTCAACGACCGGTGAGTGCAGCGGGAACGTGCGCTCCACGCCGATTCCATATGTGACGCGGCGCACCGTGATGGCCTTGTTTATCCCGCTGCCATGGCACGAAATAATAACGCCCTCGAAAGTCTGCAGCCGCGTCTGGGCCTTTTCCCCCTCGCCTTCGGTAATGCGCAATCGCACCCTTACCGTATCGCCCACAGCGACCTCGGGTACATCCGGCTTCAGATATTTGCTTTCTACCAATGCTATTGCGTCCCGCATACTCATTCTCCTCGTCTGTCGTCCTGCATTTCCTGCCAAATCTCTCGCAGAAGCTCGTGGTCCTCCTTGGTAAGCTCTGCTTGTCCCAGCAAGTCCGGGCGTCGTTGCAGTGTCCGCTTAAGTGCTTGCCTGCGACGCCACCGGCATATCTGTTTGTGATTACCCGTCAGCAGTACTTCGGGCACCTTCAGCCCTTGGAACTCGGACGGCCGCGTATAATGCGGATATTCTAGCAACCCCGTGCTGAACGATTCATCCATGGGCGACTGCTCGTTACCCGTCGCTCCAGGCAACAATCGCACTATTGCATCGATTACCACTACCGCCGCCGGCTCCCCCCCGGTCAAGACGTAGTCTCCGATGGAGATTTCGTCGGTGACAACCGTCTGTCTTACTCGCTCATCCACCCCTTCATAATGCCCGCACAGCAAGACCAGCCGCTCCTGGGCTGCCAATTGCATCGCCTTTGCCTGCGTGAACAGCTCCCCCTGGGGGGTAAGAAGTATCACCGGCGCCTTCTCGTCTCCCAGCACCTCCCTCACCGCCCGGTAGAACGGCTCCGGCTTCATCACCATCCCTGCACCCCCGCCGTACGGAGTGTCATCTACCGTGCGATGGGCGTCGGTTGTATAATCCCGCAGATCATGGCACTGTATTTGGACGATGCCTGCCCGCCGTGCACGCCCTACGATGCTGCACGCCAACACCGTGTCAAAGAACCCGGGGAATATGGTGATGATGTCAATGCGCATCGCTCACCCTCAATCCAGCAATCCCGGCACGGCTTCCACTATTATCTGCCGCCGTTCGAGGTCGATTTCCTTGATCACCTCGCTGATTGCTGGTATCAGGCACCGCCTCGTAACGTAGACCTCGTTGGCCCCCGTGTGAATGATCTCCGTTACCTCGCCGAGCTCCTCCCCCTCGCTGGTCCTGACTTGCAGCCCGATTATCTGGAACTCGTAGTAGGTGCCTTCCTCGAGCGGCACGAGCTGCTCGGCGCTAATCCACAATCCCGCCCCTCGTAATGCCTCGGCGCTCTCCCGGTCGTTTACGCCGGCAAAGCCCAGTATCACCTGGTTCTTGTCCGGTCGCAGCCGGCAGCCGATGATACTCATCAACCGGTCGCCGCCGCTGCGCGTCCGCACGCACACGCAATCAAGCTCCAGAAAACGCTCAGGAAAATCGGTGTGCAGATTGACCCGCACCTCCCCGCGCGTGCCGTGCGGTGCGGCTACCTCGCCTATCTGCACATCGAATTCTGCAGCCGTCTCATCGCTCGCGGAGTGCATTGATGTCGGTGATGATCTGGGGCGCCTGCTTGGCCTCCCCTTGTTCATCAAACTTGTGTTGTCGTATCTCCTGTACAATGTTGTCCTTCGTGACGATCTCAACCCCGCTGAGCACCTCCGCAAGGTTGTCCCCCTCCTTGACCTCCACGTAGCCCTCCAACGTCCCCCGGATGACCTCCGTGCCCGGTTCCAACTCCTCTATCTCTTTCTTGCGTTGCATCAATGCATCGCGCATCTCTTGCTGCTTGCGCTTTTCCGCTTCGATCTGCCTGCGCACCTGTATCGCCTGCTGCAAGTTGGTGCGCTGCAATTCCGTCAGGTACGGCTTGGTGGAAAAGTCGATCTGCTGAATGCGGTGGTCAATCTCGTCTGCCGCGCGCTGCAGTTCCTCCTTCAGCTCCTCCTTCAGCGCGTCATTGACGATGGCCCGCAAGATGACGTTGCGCTTCAATATTATTCCTGACATCGGACAGCCTCCTGACCGCTCTGTTTCATCCGAATATGATGCCTACGACAAGATTTCAACGGTCGCCTTGGTCTCATGCTTCATTGCGGCAGCCTTCACCAACTGTCGCAAGGCGTTGGCTGTACGCCCCTCCCGGCCGATCACCTTGCCCAGGTCCTCCTCGGCCACCGCCACCTCGTACACCGTCGTCTCTCCTGCCTGCACCGGCTTGACCGTCACCGCCTCCGGATGGTCAACAAGCTTGGTGACGACATACTCGACCAACGCATGCAACTGGTCCATAATTTTCACTCCGCGTTTGCTGTCTCTTAAGGCCGACTATTGGGTCACTGCTTCTTGGGGTTCGGCAGCCCCTTTACGTGCTTGCTCGAATCGCTCCCAAACTCCCGCCTTGAGTAGTATCGACCTGGCCGTATCCGAAGGCTGGGCGCCGGTCAGCAGCCAGTGCAAGGCCCGCTCCTCGTTGATTCGC
>JALGVG010000145.1 GCA_029819875.1 Candidatus Zipacnadia bacterium
AGTAGGCTAATTCCACGCAAGCGGCGAAATTCCTGTCTCCCACGAAGGACTTCCCTCCCCCGATGTCCAAATGTCTCCCGTTAAACGTACCGACTTGTCCCAATCACCGGTTGTTTCATAGCAGGGACGATAGGCAGCCATGAGAGGCACATACTTGTTTTTGCTGATAGCCACGGCCTTGCTCACTGTCGGCGGCCATGCCTGCGGGGCGCTTCCGCCCCTGCAGGTGGTGGATGCCTCCTCCAGCGGCACTGTAGAAAACCTCGGCCAGCCTGTTTTGGCTTGGACCATCTGGGGACGAATGCTGGCGACCCGGCCCGACGGCGGTCGCGCCCTGGTATGCGGCACCTGGGTCGGCAGCGGCACCGCGCGCCTGATTGTCTATTATCCCGACCAAAGCCGCATTCGCTACATCCTCTGTCCGGGAACCCACGGCTCTTACGGGCTGGCGCAGGGCCTTGACGGCACCATCTACATCGGCTGCACGGAAGGTGGCAAGCTTCTGCGCTGGGACTGGGAATCCGACCGCGCCGAGTTGATAGGGAGCCCCTGCCCGGGCACCCGCTGGCTGTATAACCTGACAGTGGCCGAGGACGGCAAACTCTACGGGGGAACGTACCCGGGCGCCCGCGTCGGGATGTACGACCCGGCAACGGGCCGGATGCGCGACTACGGCCCCATGCGCCCGCCCAGCGAGTATGTCAGCGGCATTTGCACCGGGCCGGGCGGAAAGATATTCTGCGGCATCGGCAATGGTGCCAGCACGGCTGGAGCCGCTGTCATCGTGCTCGACCCCCGCACCGGCCGCAAGCATGATATATTGCCCAAAAAGTATGTCAACAACTCCTTTGCCAAGGTGTACCGTGTCGGCGATTACATCGCCTGCTTTCTGCAGTTTGACAACAGGACCGTAATCTTTGACGGTGTTACTGAAGAGCTTATCCAAGACTTCGGGCCTAACAGTGGCATCATGCCGGCCGGCAGCATCGCCTACGTTGCCTTCGGCGGCTTCACCTACCGCTACCACCCGCCCAGCGGCCACCTGGTGAAGGTCCCGCCCCTGCCGTCCGGCACCGGCGGCGTTGCTCCTGACAGGATGGTGTACGGTATCACCGAGAGTGACTGTTTCTGGTATGACTGGCCGCACGCAAAGTACCTGGACCGCACCCCCCTGCAACCAGGCTCCGAGGGCCAAAACATCTTCACGCTGCACACCGGCCCCGACGGCAACGTTTACGGCTCATCTTACAACCTGCACCACATCTTCCGCTACAATCCGACCACCGGCGAGTTGATTGACCTGGGCAATCCCTGCCCCGGCCGCTCCGGGGAGGTCTACAGCTTTTACAACCAGGGCACCAAGATATGGATGGCTTCCTACACCAATGCTGTTCTCTCGGTTTACGACACCGCCCGGCCCTGGCAGCCGGGCAAGTCCCCTGACAGCAACCCGCGCGATCTGGGCTCGATAGGTAACGAGCAGTACCGTACCCCGGGCCTGTGCGTGGGGCCTGACGGCAAGGTTTACATCGGATCCATGCCGGCCTACGGCAAGAAATACGGTGCCCTGACTGTCTACAACCCCCGGACCGAGCAGGTCGAGCTTTGCCTGCGTCCTATCCTGGGCGGTGAAAATGTCTACGACCTGCTGCCTGATTCCCGCCGCAGGGTCATATACGGGGGCAGCGACAGCCACTTTTTCATCTTCGACGTGGACAAGCAACAGGTAGTGTTCAGCGCCCCCATCGGCGGCCGCCCCACCGGCATTACCCAGGCCGGCAACGACCTTGTTTTCTTTGGCGCCGGCACCCGGCTGGTCATCTTCGACCCGCAAACGCGAAAGTTCTTGTGCAACGATACTTTCCCCCTCGGGACCATCAATGCCCTGGAAAAAGGCGATGACGGCCGACTCTACGGCGACAGCGGGCGCCTGTTCGTGCTTGATCCTAAGACCATGGTTGTCCAGGACCTGGGGCCGGGGGGAGCGCACCTGGCCCGTGACCGACAAGGAGCCTTATACTTCGCCCGCGGCCCCTACCTTTACAGGTGGCGGCCGACAAAACACTGACAGATAGCCAGCGACTGGCACAACTGCAAAAAGGAGACGGTTTGCCATGCAAAAGATCAGGACCATACTTTACACCGGCGGCGAAATACACGACTGGAGGGGTGTCGGCACTGAACTCAACCGCATCCTCAAATCAATGAAGGAGTTGCAGCTATCGTGGGTCAAGGATGACCTCGATATCCTTAAGGCCGGCAACTTGCGGCCCTTTGAGCTGATGGTGTTTTTCCATACGGTAGGCTCCCTCACCAGCGCCCAGAAGAACGGGTTGCTTAATTGGGTGGCCAAGGGGAACGGCTTTGTCGGCATCCACTCGGCTGCGGATTCGTTCCGCGACTGCCCCGAGTATCGGGCCATGGTGGGCGGCCATTTCGTGACCCATCCGCACTACCGCGATTACATGGTTTCCGTGCTGGATGCAGAGCATCCCATCACTGAGGGCCTTAGCGAGTTCATGGTGCGCGATGAGCAGTACATCACCGACTACGACCCGCGAAACCACGTTCTGGCCACCGCCCTGTGGCAGGGCATCGCCCGCCCGGTGGCGTGGGTCAAGTCGTGGGGAGAGGGCAGGGTGTTCTACCTGGCGTTGGGCCATGACCAGCAAGCCTGCAAGCATGAAATGTTCGAGCTGCTGCTTAGGCGTGGTTGCTTGTGGGCGGCAGGAAAACTCGGAGAAAGCGAGACTGCAGGAGGTGAGTAACCGTGCATCAAGGCCGACCCCTGCCCGAAGGAGATTGGATGAAGTGGCTGCCACCCTCACCGCATCGTGAAGCCATCTTGGACTTTCTTACCCGGGCGCGCTGCAGCCTCATACAGCGGGGGCCGGATGAAAGCCCCCTTGTGCAGTTCGAAGACGGCGGTCTGATGGAGCTGGACAAGATCCGCTACGACGAAGACCGCGCCTTTTATCATGCTGATGAACCTGCTAAGCGCACGCGCGGGGAATACCGCGCCACCCAGTACAGCGACGTATGCGGCTCAGTGGATGAAATGAAAAGGATATTCGCCCAGGAGCCCGAGCGCATCGCCGGCGACCGCGCCTACCTCGACGCGCTGTTGGAGGATGCCTTGTACATGATGCGGCGCATGAACCTGCGCCACGAGGCGTACCTGCAATTCGCCCGCGAGGTCGCCGACCTCGCCCGCCGGGCCCTGGCCGTCGAGCAGGAGAGCATGGAGCCGGCCATCCAGGGCGTCGACGAGCTGCGCCGCATGTGGGACGAGGACCCCGACTGCGCCCGCACGCAGCTCGACCGCCTCAACGAGTTGGCCGAGCAGGTGCGCGGGGTCGCCAGCCGCCAGGAGGGCAAACTCAAACAGCTCAAGGATATTGCCATTGCCATATACCAAGCCTACCAGGCCGTCAAGGGACAGCGTAACTGGAGCGAAGAGGAGGCACAGGCTCAACAATCCGCCGAAAAGGGTGACTAGAATGGAGTACCGACAACTGGGAAAGTGGGGAGTACGCCTCAGCACTATAGGTCTGGGCAGTTACTTGACCATCGGGATGCACGTGGATGATGACACCGCTCGCCAGTGTGTCAAGTTCGCCTTCGACTCGGGAATCAACTGGATAGATACCGCCAATGCCTACAACCGCGGCCAGGCCGAAATAGCACTGGGCAAGATACTGAAGGACTACGACCGCGACGACTACGTGCTTGCCACCAAGGTGTGGGCGCCGATGGGGGAGGGGCCGAATGACCGAGGCCTGTCGGCCAAGCATGTCTTCGAACAATGCCATGCCAGCCTCAAGCGCCTGCAGACCGATTACATTGACCTGTACCAGTGCCATCGTCCTGACCCTGACACGCCCCTGGAGGAAACCATCCGTATCATGGATGACCTCGCCCGCCAGGGAAAGATATTGTACTGGGGGGTAAGCGAATGGCCGGCCGAGCTTATCCAGGAGGCGGTTGACCTTGCCGCCATAATGGGCTGCCGGCCGCCGGTCTCCAATCAGCCGCGTTACAACTTGTTGTGGCGGGTACCGGAAAACTCAGTGTTCCCCACCTGCCTCAAGAACGGGCTGGGGAACGTTGTCTTCTCGCCTCTGGCCCACGGGGTGCTGACAGGCAAGTACCAGCCCGGCCAGCCGCCTCCTGCGGGCACTCGCGCCGCTGACGAAACCCAGAACAAGATAATGATGGACCTGTACTGGACCGAGGAGAACCTGCACAAGGCCCAGCAGGTGAAACAGATGGCTGCGGACCTGGGGCTGACCGCCGCGCAACTGGCCCTCGCCTGGTGCCTGAGGCACGAGGCGGTGACCTCCGTCATCAGCGGGGTCACCAGGGTGGAGCAGCTCAAGGACAACGTGGCGGCGGCGGACGCCCAACTTCCCGATGATGTCTACCAGGCGTTGTGCGACCTCTTCCCGCTGCCTACCATCGAAGCTCCCTGATCCTGCCGGCGCCGGCGGGAGGATGAAATGGCCATCATGACGCATCGCGACCGCATCTTTCCGGTCGTATCACTCTCAATTTAGGAGGCTGTATCGAATGGAACCTGTGCGAATGGCACTTGTCGGCGTGGGAGGCATCGGCGGCTACCATCGCAAGATAATGCACGAAATGGAGGATATCGAACTGGTAGCCGCGGCCGAGAAATTCCCGGACCGCGAGAAGAATATCGAGCACGTGGAGGAAATCAAAAGTTGGGGTGTGCCGCTGTACACCGACATCTGGGAAATGCTTGACGACGTGGAGGTGGAGGCCGTCACCATCGCCACCCCTCATCACTTCCATGGCCCCTATGCCATCGGCTGCCTGGAACGAGGCCTTCACGTGCTGGTGGAAAAGCCCGTGACCGTCTGCATCCAGGACGCCTACCAGATGCAGCGGTTGGCCGAGGCCAACAACCTGGTGGTACAGGTGGATTTCCAGTACACCGGCTACCCCCATTCGCAGAAACTGAAAGAGATTATCGTCAACGGTGACCTGGGCGAACTGCAGTCGATCGTGGGCGTTGTAGGATGGTGGCGGACCGATGAATATTATACGCGCGCCTATTGGGCCGGCAAGCGCTTTGCCGACGGCTTGCCGGTTTACGACGGGGTACTCATGAACCAGGCTGTGCACCTGCTCAACACCGCCCTGCAGATGGGCACCCGCCAGGACACCCATGCCTCGCCGCTGACGGTGCAGGCCGAGATGTACACCGTTCATGACACCCTAGAATGCGAAGACCTCGGCTGCCTGCGCGCCGACCTCGGAGAAGCCCAGTTGAACTTCTACGCTACCACCTGCGTGCAGGACCAGGAGCGCAACCGCACCGACCTGGACATCTACGGCACCAAGGGCCACGCCTGGTGGGACACCTCCAAGATCGTGGTGGAGATCGACGGCAAAGAGCCCTTCACCTTCGAGCCGGAGTGTGACCGCAACGCCATATACGCCAACTTCGTCGCCCAGGTGCGCGGTGAACCCGTAAAGCCCTATGCCCCGCTGGGCGAGGCACTCAAGGCCACCTTGACGCTCAACGGTGCCTACGCCTCGGCCGGCACCATCAAGAAAGTAGGCTGGGATGCCGTGGCCGGCATCGCTGACTTGCTGGACACCGCCTCCGCCGAACACAAGCTGTTCAGTGAGGTCCCCGGCACCGAAGCTTGGGCCTACGCCGGGCAAGTCGTTGATACCAGCGGCTTGGATAGCTGGCACGGCCTGCCCGAAGACCTTCAACAGTAGCCCGTGCCTGTCGCCTCGAAGCAAGAACAACAAAACCGGCTCGCGCATCATTTCGCGCGAGCCGGTTGCCGTTATGTTATGCCGGCGACAAGCGGCGTCATACACGCTTGATATTCAGCGTTGCCAGCTCCGCCTTGCCCAGGCCGTCTTCGTTCGCCATTCTTATGTGCCTCACCTCGTCCGGCCCCAGCCCTATGAGTTGCGCTGCGAAGGCATCCAGGGCCACGATGTCAACAGCCGCGGCCACGGTGTGCAGCGGCTTGACGACGCCGTCCTGGGGCCCCTCGGTGACCAGCGCGCGGGTGGCGTCGAGGATATTGAGCGTAGGTCGCACTGCAGACGCCAGGTCGGCGATGTTGCGGTGCAGGTTATCGCCTCCGGCACTGCCCTTTCCCTCGCGGTGATATCGGCCCCTGTCCCAGTTCGTGCCCAGCAGGTTCTTCATGGCGAAACTGCCGTTCGTAGCCGTGTGGTGCTTGCATATCGGCACGTTTATCAGTACGTCGCAGTCCAGGATGTCGCTGCCGATCTTGTCCTGCTTGATGTTGACACCTTGTTTGAAACTCACCTGCCGGTACATGCTCTCGTTCTCCAGGCTTACGAGTGGAACGTTCAGCTTCTCGCAGACGGCTTGGGCGCCGCTCATGTCGAAACATACCGAGGCCGGCGTGGCGCACGTGTGCTCTTGCACCAACACCTCGCCTGCACCGGCCTGCTGGCACATGGTAATGACGGCTGCCAGGACCTCCGGGCTGGTGTTGGCGGCTTGCTCGGGCTGCCGGTGCCAGGC
>JALGVG010000146.1 GCA_029819875.1 Candidatus Zipacnadia bacterium
TGATAAGGTCGCCTTTTTGCAACTCTTCGACCGCAACCTCTTCAATGTCCCCGCCGCCGGTCAACCGGTGTGCCCTTGAAGGCATAAGTTTGACGAGCCCTTCGAGCGCTCTCGACGCCCCCATTATCGACTTCATCTCGATCCAGTGTCCCAGGAGCATGATGTCAATGAGAGTGGCAAGTTCCCAGAAGAAGATCTTGCCCTCGAGGCCCAGCACGACGACGGTGCTGTAGATGTATGATACCGTGACCGCCAGCCCGATCAACGTCATCATGCCGGGCTGAAGCTTGCGCAGTTCCTGCACCAGGCCCTGCAGGAATGGCCACCCTCCGTAGATGTAGATTACCGAGGCCAAGGCCAAAAGAATGTAGGCGCGCCCGGGAAAGTTGAGGCTCTCCTCCAGGCCCAGAAACGCTGCAATTGCCGGCGACAGGATCAGCACCGGCAGGGTAAGCGCCGTGGATACCCAGAACCTCTTCCGGAAGTCACCCACCATGTGGGCATGATGGTCATGATGCCCGCCGCCTTCATGCTCTGCGCCGTGAGCTTCGGGCTGTTCGTGCCCGCAATGCTCCTGGTGCTCCTCGGCCGCGGCATGCTCGATATGCAGGTGGTCAGCGTGGCCGTGGTGTCCGGAAGCATTGTCCTGATGATGGATGTGACTGCTGCCGTTTTCGCTCATAATAGTATGCCCTTCTCTTGCAACCTATTGTGATGCTGTTCCATCAACAGCGGCGATCTTAAGGCGGCGGTTCCTGACGCCGATGAACAGTGGCCCCTCGCAATTCCAGGTAGCAGCAACATCTACTTCCGAACGGTCGGCGCCGCGTTCCGGTGCAGGTTGATGGCAAGTTTAGGTACGCGGGCAGTTTTTGTCCCCATGGTCCCTGAGCCTCAGCACGCGCATTGAGTTCAGCGTAACGCCGATGGCCACGCCTGTATCACCCAGGATTGCCAGCCACAACGTCAGCCACCCGGGGAAGACCAAAGCCACGAATAGCAATTTAAGAATAATGGAGGCTGCAATGTTTTGCTTGACAATTTTCAGTGTCCTGCGGCCCAGGCGTACGGTGTAGGCTAATTTATTCAAGTCATCGCCCATCAGAGCGATATCCGCGGTCTCCAGAGCGGCATCCGTGCCGGCAGCGCCCATGGCCACTCCAATGTCGGCGGCGGCCAAGGCGGGAGCGTCATTTACCCCATCGCCCACCATCGCAATGGTGCCGTCCTTGCGCAGTTCCTTGAGCGCCTCAACTTTCTCGTCCGGCAGCAAGGAGGCTCGATATTCATCTATGCACAGTTGCCTGGCGATGGCGGCCGCCACCTGCTCGTTGTCACCGGTCAGCATCACCATGCGCTGTATGCCCAGCTTACGCAGCCTGCGGATGGCCTGGCCGGCCACGGGCCGCGGCGCGTCCGCTATGCCGATAACCCCAAGTACGTCACTTTCGCCGTGGGCATTGACACGCCCCACCACGACGACGGTCTTTCCGCTCTCTTGCAGCCTTCGGGCCTCTGCGGCAACCTCTTCCAGGTCCACATTCAACTCCTGAAGCCAACTCGGTTGACCGACATGGATATTGCAGCCATCCAACACCGCCGACACTCCCTTGCCGGGAGTCGCTCGCAGTTGCCGGACGGCCGGCCACTGCAGGCCGATGCTACGGGCATGCGCCACTATCGCCTGGGCAAGGGTGTGCTCGGAGCCGGCCTCCACGGCCGCTGCCGTTTGCACAAGTTCTTTCTCCGTCACGCCGGCGGCCGGCATCACGTCAGTGACCTGGGGGCGGCCCTGTGTGAGTGTGCCGGTCTTGTCGAAAGCCATTTGCGCAAGCTGCCCCATGCGCTCTATGTAAACTCCGCCTTTTACCAGCACGCCGTTTCTGGCGCCGTTGGCGATGGCCGCGGCGATGGCAACCGGCGTGGAGATGACGAGGGCACACGGACAGGAGAGAACAAGCAAGGTGAGTCCGCGATACACCCACAACCTCAATGGCTGTCCCAGCAGCAGCGGAGGCCCGATAACGACAAGTGCAGCCACGACAATGACCGCAGGGGTGTAGTACATGGCGAAAACGTCCACAAAACGCTGAGAGGGAGACTTGTGCGCCTGGGCTTCCTCCACCATCTGAATGATGCGGGTAATAGTGCGATCGTGCGCCCGCTTGGTGACCTTCACCCGCAGCAATCCCGAACCGTTTATCGTCCCGGCAAAGACACCGTCGCCCGCCTGTTTGTGCACCGGCTGCGACTCCCCCGTCAGGGGCGATTCGTCAACTTCGCTGTCGCCCTCTTGCACGATGCCGTCCATGGGGATGCGCTGCCCGGGCTTGACAACAATGGTGCTGCCAATCTCCACCCCCTCGACCGGGCGAACGTACTCTTGTCCCCGCTCAACCACTGTCGCTTCTTCGGGCGATAGGTCCATTAGCGATCGGACGGCGTTGCGCGTCCGGTCGCTGGTGTACGATTCAAGCGCACTGGCTACTGAGAACAGGAAGACCACGGCGGCCGCCTCGCTCCACTGTCCGATGGCAATGGCACCGACCACCGCAATGGTCATCAGAAGATTCATATCCATTACCAGGGATGCACGAAGCGTGGATACTGCGGAGCGGGCTATGTAGTAGCCGCCGACGACTATTGCCAGTCCGAACAATCCCAGAACGACGAGGTCCGAAAGACCCGCCCATGAACTAACCAGCCCGCCGGCAGTCGCCAAGCCGCACACTATTGTGCTGACAAGGCGCGGCCGCTGCCGCAAGTACGCCCATGCCCCAGCCGGCTGCTCTGCCGTCGGTCTGCTCAAGATGCTGTAACCCAACTCCGCAACCGTTCGGATTATGTCCTCTCGGCCGGTTTCCCCGGCTCTGTATTCCACGCTCAGCAGCCCTGAAGCAAACGAAACCTCCGCAGCAACAACCCCTTGGCGTTGCATCAGTGCGCGGCGAATCTTTTCCGCGCAGTCCGCACAGTCCATGCCCGATACCGTGAAGCGGTCCTGCACGGTGTCGGAGCGCTGGGCCGAATACCCCAGCTTGGAAATCGCGTCGACAATTTCACCCTCATTGAGGATATGCGAAGCGAAGGTGACGGTTGCTTTGCCGTGAACGAAGTCGACTTGACAACTCACCACTCCGTCAAGCCCAAGCAGCCCCGCCCTGATACTGTCTGCACAGCCGGCACAATCCATGCCTTCAATCTGCAAACTGACCGTCCGTTCGTCCGCGGAATGCGCCTCGCCCACTGCGCGCTCAATGCACTCCCGGATGCGTCGCACCGTAATGGCCTGCGGGTGGTACGCCACGTGGACAGTTTTAGCCGCAAAGTTGGCAGATGCCCAGTGAACGCCCGGGCACCTCTTCAGATCGCCCTCTACGCGCACCGCACAATCTGTGCAGTGCAGCTTTGCGACGGTATAGGTCTCATGCGCCAGGTTCGACTGCAGTTTGATGCCAGTGGCCCGCGCCTTTTCCTGCACCCTGCTCAGTGGCACGAGATCGGGGTCATAAACCAGCCTGAGGCTTTTTGCCTGTTGATCTATCTCAACCAGCTCGATCCCGGGTATGCCGCCCAGTGCATCTTGCAACCGCTCGATGCATCCCGGGCATTCAAAGCCGCCAGGCAATAATGACGACAATTGGAATTCCGCTGTCTCCGCGCCCATGTACCTAGATCCCTTCGCGTCGCTTGCTCACGTTGTATCAACGAGTTACAAATTAATTACATTCCCATATTATACGAATTGATTACCAATTGCAACTCTTTTCACAACCTCCCTCTATTACCGGCGAAGCGGCCTGTTCCGCAATCCGCCATGCAGCTACCGTCGCAGTCCGAAGCCGGTCGAGCGGGTAACGCAAGTGCATGGTCGTTTTCGTGCATCTCTTCCCGCTGGCGTCTGCCGTGCTACGTGCATCGGGATAAAGAGAAAGCCGCTCTTCGGTGGCACGAAGAACGGCTCATAATCGTCGCGGCTTGCCGGACTTTGACGCCCCCCGGGACGCCTCCTGGTGGTGCCCCACCTTGAAGCAGCGCCGCGAATGGCCTGTGCAGCAACAGCCGGTATCAGCTGCTGCTACTGGACAGTATACTCAAAGTACCAGCCCCACGCTTGCCCCGGCAGTTCGTGGTCGCCGTAGGCCCAGGCGGTCTCACACTCCGTCTCGCCGCCTTCACATGTTATGTTCACCTCGAAGTACATCGCCCACCAGCACTCGCCGATCAGTTCACCCTCACCCCATGCCTGTCTTTCCACGCCCGGATCCTCGTAGCCTGGGACGTTGTTAACTATCGCAAATGCCGCAATGTACAGGGGCTCCTCGCACTGCGCGCCGACGTCCACCAGCGGAATGCTGTAGCTATCGGTGCTTACTCCGCCCAGGCCTTCGTGCTTGTATGGGAAATTCAGCGGGTCGGGTGGCTCCTCGGGCGGCGTGGCGCCGGCATACAGACAAGTTTGGGTCATTTGCGCCCCGCCTGTTGTCTGGTAGGTTACTATCAAGTTATCTCCGTCAATCTCAACTTTGACGCTGCCGACATCAAGAACCTGGTCTGCCCACAGTGTCACGGTAGCTACCTCGCCTTGTGCAAAGCCTGCCTCGCCCTCCGGGCACACGGTGGCATGCGCTGCTATGTACAGGGTGTCGCCTGATCCCACTCCCAGGTCCGCCAGGGGGATGATATACTCATCACTTGCCGCCCCTCCGAGGGCGTCATGCTTGTAGGGGAATTGTCCCGGTGCATGGGTAGTGGGAGGCCCTGTGCCTGCGTATACATGAGTCTCGTTCAGGCCCCAGCCCGGCTCCTCGATGGTATACTCAACGTACAGGTTCTCGGTGTCGTTGGCTACGCTTACGTGGCCGACGAGTATGCCCTTTGAGGGATCGTTCTGACCTGCGCCGGCAATCAGCGCCCACAACTGGCCGCTGAGCCCCTGGGATGGGGTATAGGTCGGCAACTGGGCACCCAGTGCTTCCATGTCCGGCATTGGCGGTACGAAGGGGCTTGCTCCTCCACCACAACCGTAAATGGCAATAACAACCAGTACCGTCAGAAACGCGATTATTGGCGTCCGCACATTCTTCATTTGTGCCAACTCTCCTCTCGCCGTCCTGCTGTATTGGCGGCTATACACAATCTTTGCGTCGCTTCCTCAGTTTGCAGTACTTGTTTGCAGCCTGCAGCTGTCATCGTTTCCGGTAACACCTTGCCTTCCCCTTACTGGCTCCCCCGGGCCTTATGGTTCGTGGTCTCTTGCATCAACTGCTGCATCGTCGCACTTGCAGGCCTGCCGTTTTGCTCTCCGGTATAGACATAAGGCGTAATCAGGATAAGAAGTTCGCTCTTTGTCTTGTTCTTCTTGGTGCTTCGGAAAATGGGGCCCACGAGCGGCAGGTCGCCAAGGATCGGGACCTTGGTCCGCATTTGGCGCGTCAATTCCTGCAGCAATCCGCCGATGACGATCGTTTGCCCGGATTGCACACGTGCCTGGGTCTTGGCCCGCCTCACTGTTACCTCGAGGCTGACGTTCGATATCTGCCGGCCGCCCCGGTCCACTATCCCGCTGACCTCGGGTTCGATTTCAAGCGTTATCTCGCCGTTCTTGGCCACGTGGGGGGTTACATTCAGAATTACGCCAACCTGCACTTCCTGTAGTTGGGCGTACTGCCAGGTTGCACTGCCGGTCAGGATCGTGACATATACGTCGCTGCCCGCCTGGAATTCCGCGGTGCGCCCCTCCGCCGTAAGTATTCGCGGGTTGGCGTGTATCTTGGCGTCGCCGCGCTCGACCAAGGCTTCAATTCCAACCTCGACCTCGCCGATCTTCCCGCGGATGCGGCCCAGAGTGTAAACCGCTTCGCCGGTCTGCAGGGTGCCGAGCCTGTCGAAAAAGCCCGTCTCGGTGCGCCCTGCCTCCAGTTCGCGGGGCTCACCGACAAAGGCTTCCAACCCGATATTCTTGGCGGCCTCCTCGGTCAGCTCCAAGATCACCGCTTCGATTACCACTTGAGTGGGAGCGGTATCAATGCTCTTGATAATCGACTTGACCTGTTCCAGCAGCGGTGAGGGCGCTGTGACAACGAGCTGGTCTGTTCCCCGCCGCACGTACTGTTGCAGGTGCAAAGGCAACTGCGTGTACACTTCGTCGGCCGTGTAATAGTCCAGGTGAACTATGTCGGTTTCGGCCAACGCGTCGAAGGTTGCACTTCCCGGCTGGGGCAATCCAACAAGGTATACCCCTTTGCTGACTTCGCGGTAAACCGCCCCGCAACCCATGACAACCTGGCGAAGTGCGTCCAGGAACGGCACTTCTTTCAG
The DNA here is from genome assembly GCA_029819875.1 of Candidatus Zipacnadia bacterium. Classification (GTDB taxonomy): domain Bacteria; phylum Armatimonadota; class Zipacnadia; order Zipacnadales; family Zipacnadaceae; genus JALGVG01. The sequence continues at coordinate 6,322 of JALGVG010000146.1, forward strand.
TTCCAGGCTTACGGTTCCGTCCAAGTCCTTGTCGGGAATGATCGTGTACCCCGACGCCAACGCCAGGTCGGACAGCGCGGTCTTGATACTGGTTTCCACCCAGACGTTGCTGATGAGCACCTGGGGTGCTGGTTGCGGCTCAGCCTGCACTACTGAGACCGCAAGCACCAGCCACACGATCATCAGGCACCAGATCCTTGCCTTGTTTTGCGCTTTCATTT
>JALGVG010000147.1 GCA_029819875.1 Candidatus Zipacnadia bacterium
TTAGACGAGGCTCTGGCGCTATGCCGGCAGCAGCTTGAGGGCCGGCGAACTGAGAGAGAGCTTGTCCCACTTGACGGGGCGCTTGGACGCGTGCTGGCGTCACCTGCGCGGGCCGACATGCCGCTGCCCCATTTTCCGCGCTCAACGATGGATGGCTATGCGGTACGGGCGAGCAATACCTTCAGCGCCTCGGCTGCCTCACCGGTGATGCTGCGGCTTGTCGGTTGCGTACACATAGGGCAAGCGCCAGACTTCGTGTTACAAGCCGGTGAGGCGGCGGAGATTCCCACAGGCGGGATGCTGCCGACTGGTGCTGACGCGGTGCTGATGCTCGAATATGCCGAATTGATGGGGGAGGATACTGTTCAGGCCTTCCGACCCGTCGCACCTGGCCAGCACGTCCAGCAGGTCGGCGAGGATATGGCGGATGGGGTAGAAGCGCTCGGCACCGGGACGCTGTTGACCAGCGCCCATATCTCTCTGCTAGCCGCGCTGGGGAGAATGGAAGTCGAGGTTCACCGCCGGCCGCGAGTGGCGCTAGTCAGTACCGGCGACGAGATAGTCGCGGCCGAGTCCGAGCCGGGTCGCGCCCAGACCCGGGACGCCAATGCTCACGGCCTGGCCGCGCTGTGTCGGCAAAGCGGCGGCGAGCCGGTAGTGCGGGGAATAGTGCATGATGAACCCGAGGCGCTGTACGAAGCGGCCGAAGAAGCTCTGAACGACTGTGACCTGTTGATCATCTCGGGGGGCAGTTCGCTGGGAGCGCGAGATATGACGCTGGAGGTGCTGCAGCGTCTGTGTTCGCCGGGCGTGTTCGTCAATGGCATCGCTCTGCGACCGGGCAAGCCCACGATCATTGCCTCCTGCGAGGGCAAACTGGCTTTTGGTCTGCCGGGACATCCGGTTTCGGCGCTGGTTGTATTCCACCGGCTGGTCCGTCCGGTGCTGGCGTGGCTGAGCGGAACTGAGCCGCGTGAGGCGCGGCTTTCTGCGCGAATAACCCGTACTGTACCGTCGGAGCCCGGCCTTACTGAGTACGTGCGGGTGCGTCTGAGCTGCGAGGATGAGCAGTGGCTTGCCGAGCCGCTTTTCGGCAAGTCGGCATCCATCTCGTGTCTGGCGGACGCTGACGGACTGGTCGAGATCCCGGCAGGGACCGAGGGAATAGACGAAGCAGACCTGGTCAACATGATTCTATGGAGTTGAATGGCGGCAAATGTCGGCTGATAGACGAGTATATCTGAAGATGACAGGTGCGGAGCAGGCCTTGGAGATTCTGCTGAGCCGCGCTGCCCAGTTGCCGGTGCTGCCGGCTGAAACGATCCCGACGACTGAGGCATCGGGCCGGGTGACCGCCGCGCCGATATACGCTCACACCTCGGCTCCCACTTTTCCAGCAGCGGCAATGGATGGCTATGCGGTGGTGTCGGCGCTGACTTTTGCCGCCTCGGAAGCCCAGCCGGTGTCACTGTGCGTTCCGGAGGAGGCCGAGCCGCTGGATACCGGGGATGCTCTACCCCAGGGAAAAGATGCGGTCTATAAGATCGAGGACGTGCATGAAGAGCCAGGGAGTATCACGGTGCTGGCGGCTGCATGGCCGGGGCAGCATGTGCGGCTGGTGGGTGAGGAGGTCACAGCCGGCGAATTGCTGATTACCTCCGGCGAGTGGATCGGCCCACAGCACCTCGGGTTGCTCCTGGCAGCGCAGGTTTGGTCGGTGCCGGTCAGGCGTAAGCCTGTGGTGACGCTGATACCTACCGGAACAGAATGTGTGCCGGCGGGGGAAGAGCCCGGTGACGCACAGTTCGTCGAGTACAACGGCCCAATGCTGGCCGCGGCGCTTGACGAGTGGGGTGCAGAGCCGCAATTGCTCGCGCCTGTTCCCGATGACAGGGAAACGCTGACCAAGGCGATTCTGCAGGCGACCGATAACAGCGATCTGGTCGCCGTCATTGCGGGGTCCTCGGCTGGCAGGGAAGATTTCGTGCCGCATGTAATCTCCGAGCTTGGGGAGTTGCTGGTTCACGGTGTGCGGATGATGCCGGGCAAGCCGCTGGCTCTCGGATGGGTAGCCGATACGCCTGTAATCGGCCTGCCGGGCTATTGCGTGGCCGCATGGATCGCCCTGGACGACTACGCCCGGCCATTGCTCTGTCACCTGCTCGGAGTTGCGGTACCAGAGCGGCCGCGGGTGCAGGCGCGTGTGCAACGGAAGCTACCGTCCAGTGCCGGGATGCGCGAGGTGATACGGGTCGCCTTGTGCGATAGCGGCGACGATGAGAAGCCGATCGCTGTACCGCTGCCGCGTGGAAGTGGGTCAATTACCTCGCTGGCGATGGCTCACGGGCTGCTGCCTGTTGACGAAGCCAGTGAAGGCCTCGATACGGGAACCGAGGTGGACGTGGAACTGCTGGTCCCACTTGAGGAGATCGAGCGCAGCATCGTCGCTATTGGCAGCCATGACCTGGCGCTGGCGGTGCTTGCAGAGCAATTGGCGCAGGCCAGGCCACCGGTGAAGTTGGTGTCTCTGAGCACGGGCAGCGCCGAGGGGCTGGCAGCGCTGGGCCGGGGAGAAGGGCTCATGGCCGGCACGCATCTGCTCGACCCCGCAACCCAACAGTACAACATTGCCTACATTCAACGCTGGCTGCCGAAGCTGCCCTTGATACTGGTCAACTTGACCTTCCGAGAAGTGGGGCTTCTGGTCAGCCCTGGCAATCCCAAGGCCATAAGCGATGTCGGTGACCTGGCCCGCGAAGATGTGACCTTGATTAACCGACAGCCTGGATCCGGCACGCGGGTACTGCTCGATTTCCTGCTTCAGCAGCGCAGCATCCAACCCCAGGCCGTGCGCGGGTACGAACGGGAAGCCTACACTCATACGATGGTTGCGGAGGCCATCAGACAGGGAAGCGCCGACACGGGCCTGGGCATCCTCGCCGCAGCCAGCGCCTTCGGCCTGGACTTCGTCCCCGTCACCGAAGAGCGCTACGATCTGGCTATTCCGAAAGTGTTCCTGGACCTGGACAAAGTGGCGGCCGTGCTACAGGTCCTGCGAGATCCGGGTTTCCAAAGCGAAGTGACGCACCTGGGCGGCTATTCGGTACGTAGCACCGGGGAGGTTGTCTATGAACAATAGCACGCCGGTGGGCAGAATCGTGCGTGTCGCAATACTTACCGTCAGCGATTCGGCGGCCCGTGGAGACAAAGAAGATGTCAGCGGTCCAATACTGGCGAAACTGGTCGAGGCGGAGGGCATGGTCATAGTGGCCGCGGAAACAGTGGGGGATGAGAGGGCCGAGATCGCCGGGTGGCTACGGCAGCATGCCTCCCAAGCGGATATTCTTTTCACCTGTGGCGGCACCGGCCTGGGGCCGCGAGATGTAACGCCCGAGGCCACGCTGGATGTCATCGAGCGTCAAGTGCCGGGCATAGCGGAATCGCTGCGCGCAGCCGGCCTGGCCCACACGCCACATGCAATGCTGTCGCGAGCAGTAGCAGGCGTTATCGGCAGCACACTGGTCGTGAATCTGCCGGGGAGCCCGCGAGCGGTCGAGCAACAGTTCCAGGTGCTTGCGCCGGCGCTGGCACATGCTGTCGAATTGCTCCACGGCCATACCGCGCACCCGGCTGATAACAGAGGGAGTTCGCAACCTTAATGCTGGTAACTACTCACCTTGTGGCTCTAGACTCTGTCAAACCAACTGAATACAGTACGATAGGCGTCTCGCCTGTCGGTGTTGCCGTTGTTGTTCTCCCCTCTCCCCGTGGCGGGTACCCACTTGGGCACCCACTCCGCAGGAGTGGGTCAAGTGGGTGAGGCCGGGGGTGAGGGCAAGGTGAGTAGTTACCAATGCTGATTGATCGCTTCGGACGGCAAATAGATTATCTGCGGATTTCGGTTACCGGCAGGTGCGACCTGCATTGCATATACTGTCGGCCGCCGGCAGAAGAGAAAACGCAAGACGAAGCCTGCGCCGAAGAGCTCACCGTCGAGCAGATTGCGACGGTGGCCCGTGTGGCAGGTGAGCTGGGCGTGAGGCACGTACGCCTGACCGGCGGTGAGCCGCTGATGCGCGCCGATCTGGAGGTCCTCGTTGGGAAGCTGAGTGCCATACCGGAGATTGACGACCTCTCTATGACCACTAATGGCCAGTTGCTGGCGGAGCGTGTTGCGGGACTGGCCTCCGCCGGCCTGCAGCGGGTGAATATCAGCCTCGACAGCCTGGATGCCGAGACATATCGCTCGCTGACCGGAGGCGGCAGCCTCGAGCGTGTGTGGGCGGGAATAGAAGCCGCGCAGCGGCTGCCGTTCTCCCCTCTCCCTGTGGGAGAGGGGCCGGGGGTGAGGGCGCCGCTTTCTGCCCACCGTAGGTCGGGCTTCCAGCCCGACACTACCTCTGCCCACCGTGGGTCGGGCTTCCAGCCCGACACTACCTCTGCCCACCGTGGGTCGGGCTTCCAGCCCGACACCATCAAGATTAACGTCGTGCTGGTACGCGGGCACAATGACTCCGAAATAGTCCAATTCGCTGAGTTGGCGCGACAGCGGGCACTGCACGTGCGCTTCATTGAATTGCTGCCGATGGGCCCGGCCGCCTCGCAGCCAAGTCCCCTCTTCTATCCTGCAGCAGAAGTGCTCCGGCAACTTCAGACCGACCGCTTGCACTGGGAGGACCGACCAGGCCCGGGGCCGGCTCAAGTATGGCGCTTGGGCCGTGGAACGGTTGGGATCATCTCGTCGCTGACGAATCCGCCCTGCCCATCGTGCAACCGGCTCAGACTGACCTCCGAAGGCAAGCTCCGCCCGTGTCTTACCGACAGTACAGAGATTGACCTGCGGCCGGCTTTGGCAGCGTCGCGGCCGGAGGCCGCTATTGCCGAGGCATTGCGGGAGGCAGTGGCCGTGAAACCGGCGCAGGGGGCGCACTTGACCGGACAGTGGACTGGGGGCCCCGCCATGTGTCGTGTCGGCGGATAGCCCCGCACTATCCATAAACCCGTGGCTCGGCCTGACCTGCGCCAAGCGCAGGTCAGGTGAGAACGCGCAGGCATTCTCAGGTTCTACAAAACGCGTGGCTCGGCCTGACCTGCGCCAAGCGCAGGTCAGGTGAGAACGCGACAGCGTTCTCAGCTTCCAGCCCGAGGTCGTTAAAGCTATTACAGTGTGTTACCTTGCGAAACTGACCAATAACAGCTACACGCGCCGACGAACGCTCTGGCAGATTTGCAGCCCCACACGATGGGAGGAGATAGGTCGTGTCGGACAAAGATTCTGAGCAGCCAACCTCGGCCGCAGATATCCGGATGGTTGATGTTACGAGCAAAGAGCCAAGCCGGCGGCGTGCGACGGCGGCCGCCGAGGTAAGGCTCGCGGCAGACACCGTGGAGCGCATCCTCAGCGGCCAACTCCCGAAAGGCGATGTGACAGCGACCGCGCGACTGGCGGGCATCATGGCGGCCAAGCAAACTCCCCAACTGCTGCCTCTGTGTCACAGTGTGGCCTTGACCCATGTCGAGGTCAACCTCACACCGATTCCGTCCTTGGAGCGTGTCTGCCTCCAGGCTGTTGCTACGGCTGTTGCCGGAACCGGGGTGGAGATGGAGGCGCTCACTGCGGCAGCGGTCGCTGCCTTGACCGTCTATGACATGTGCAAGGGTGTGGACCGCGCGGCGGAGATACGACACGTCCGGCTGCTGACCAAGGCGGGCGGCTACAGCGGCTGCTGGCGAGCCGACGGCGTTGGTCGGGTGGTAGCTGTTTCGCTCAGCGAGCAAAGGGGCACCAGGAAGCACAATGTTGAGGAGATAACACTGGACACTGACATGGGCGTCCGCGGCGATGCCCATGCCGGGCCCGGTCTGCGCCAGGTGAGCTTGCTGGCGAATGAGAGCATCGCCACCGTTCGGGCGCGGGGCCTGGAAGTCGGGCCCGGTGACTTTGCGGAGAATATCACCACCGAGGGCCTGGCTCTGCCCTCACTGCCTATCGGAACTCACCTGCTGCTGGGCGCTTCGGCGGTCGGTGCAGTCACCCAGATCGGCAAGGAATGTGAGTCGCCCTGCGAGATCGGCCGCCAACTGGGGGACTGCGTAATGCCCCGGGAGGGCATTTTTGTGCGGGTCGTACACCCTGGCAAGTTACAAGCAGGCGACCTGATACAGGTCTTGACCGACTAGAGGCTGTTTCCAAGCCCGGCGTGGATGGGGGGACTGTCCCTTCAGGGGCTGTCCCTTGGGTAAGAAGCAGCAGCGTCTTTCCCGCCTGTGAGTCTAACGCCTTCGCGTGGCACAGGCTTTCCAGCCTGTGAGTTTCCTGCCGTTGCCGTTTTCCCCTCTCCCTGCGGGAGAGGGGAATGCAAGGGGTGAGGGCGCCGTTCCTAGCGCTCGGCTGATCAAATGTCGTGGGTGCCTGCTTGTGGCTGTACCTCACCTTGCTCCGCCGCAGGCCAGCCTCTGACGGGGATCCAGTGGCTGCCTTCTCGGATGACGAACAGGACGCACTTGCCCTCACATAGCGCCGGGCGTA
>JALGVG010000148.1 GCA_029819875.1 Candidatus Zipacnadia bacterium
CCCTCAACGAGCTGCAGCAGTTGCTGGACCTGCCCGGCCCCCCTCACCATATTGAATGCTATGATATCTCCACCCTGCAGGGTGAGAAGTCCACGGGGTCACAAGTGGTGTTTACCGAAGGGTTGCCGAACAAGCAAAGGTACCGGCACTACCGGATGCGTGCTACCGAGGGCAAGCCGGATGACTACGCCATGATGGGGGAGATGCTGCGCCGCCGCCTGCAACGCGGCCTGTCGGGGGACGAGGCATTCCTGCCGCTGCCTGATCTGGTGATCGTGGATGGGGGCAAGGGCCAGGTGTCCGTGGCCCGGAAGGTGATTGGCGAGATGGGGCTGCAGATACCGGTCGCAGGCTTGGCCAAGGCAGAAGAGGAAGTGTTTGTGCCGGGCCGTAAGGATCCTTTGGATACCGAGCACTATCCGCGTGCGCAGATGTTGCTGCAGCGCATTCGGGACGAGGCGCACCGGTTTGCCAGCCGCTACCATCGCACCCTGCGGGACCAAGCGATGACCGAATCAATACTTGACGAGGTGCCGGGCATCGGTCCACGGCGCAAGCAGGAGCTGTTGAAGGCGTTTGGGTCGATTCAGGCAATGGCGCGGGCGTCAGTGGACGAATTGAGCGCGGTTGCCGGCATGAACCGGCCGGTGGCACAGAGGCTGCTTCGGCATTTGCTGGCGGAAGTTAGCCCCTCGCAGGATTGATTGTATCAATTTACGTGCTGTGCATCGGCCCACCGGGATGAAGGATATGGCGAAACAGCAAGAACTTTCCGAAGCTGATACCCACCAACTACCGCCGTGGCGCGAGGGTGTCGGGGCGATGGTGGGGCTTGCCATGTTGGTGGTTGTTTTCTATCACGGCGAGGATATCGTACCCGTTGCCAGCCGCTATCAATACGGCATATTCGGCTGGTTCGCCCTCAATTTCATTTGCCTGTTCGTGGTGCCGGCATTGCTGATTACCGTGGTATGGCGCCAGCGGTTGGCGGAGTACGGTATCCAGTGGGGACAATCACGCACCTGGCTGCGCTACCTGTTGTTTTATGCAGCCGTGGTCGTGCCTGTCATCGTATTGGCTTCCCGCACACCCGCATTTCAAGACTACTACCCGCGCTATCCTTTGGCCCGCCACGAATTCAGCGCCTGGCTTGCGGCATTTATCGGTTGGGGAGTATACTTCTTCGCCTGGGAATTCTTCTTCCGGGGCTTCTTACTGCAACTAGTGGCACGACGCTACGGGGCGTTGGCGATAATCGTGCAGACCATTCCCTTCACGATGATGCATTTTACGAAGCCGGAAATGGAATGCTGGTCGGCGATCGTAGCCGGTGTTGCGCTGGGGCTGATGGCCTACCACGGCCGCTCATGCCTGGGAACGTGGCTGTTGCACTGGGGATGTGCGACGATGATGGACCTGCTGGTCATTCTGTGGCCGCGATAAGCTGAATCCTAGGCAGGCGGGCGTATGCGCAGAGGCGCAGACGGCGTCAACGACTGAACCAGAAGATCCCTCAGGGGCGGGGGATAGGTCCACCGGGTCGTACTCTGCACGCATGCAACCGAAGATCCTCGGCGGGGGCGGATGGGTCGCGTTGTACCCCGGCAAGCCCTCTCAGCAAAAATCCGCCTCGCTGAAAACCTCGGCCTCGAACGCTTCGATTTTGCAATCACCCCGCCACGCGTCAGGGGGTAGGCCCGCCTTCAGGCAAGTATTGGCAAGGAACTCCTCGCGATCCCAACCCCATTCCACGGGAACTTGAGGGAGCAACAGCCCCCGGTTGTAGCCCTTGGTGATCATCAGGCCATGACGGCCGACTTGGATTTCGCTGACGTCCTTTACCTGCCGCATTGGTGTGAGGGCGGAGATTTCAATCTCGATACGGTCCAATTCTGAAGCGCTGACAGGAGGGAAGCGCGGGTCGTGGAGGGCCGCGGCCTGCGCATTCTCCGCAACTGACTGGATGAGTGGAACAGAGGCCACCACGTGGCCGATGCACCCGCGCAATTGCCCATCCTTCTTGAGGGTGACAAACGCCCCTCGCAGTTGGCGCAGGGCCGGATCGTCAGTACGAAGATCGGGCGCAGGCCCGCCTGCCACCGCGTGTTGCAGCGCAGTCCGGGCTACTTGTAGAAGTTTTCTTTTCTGATCGTCATTGAGCACTGCCTACCATCCTCTCACACATGCTGCATTTTCGGCTAGGGGCACGGACACCGTGCCGCAGTTTTTCTGTGCTACCTGCGGAATATGAGAATGTACTGGTGATGGATGTTGGAGACGAAGCTGTACGGAATACCGAAGGGATATAGGTTCTTGTTGTTCTGCAGCAGGATGGTGATACCTTTGAGCATGAAGCCGTGGCTCTCGATGGCTTTGGCCAGGTCGGCATGGTACAGATAGAAGCGTGGCCCGTGTCGGAAATCGGAGACGATCACCGCCATATATCGATTACGCTTCAACACGCGACGGCAGCCGCCCAGAATGCGGGCTACTTGCTCCAGGAACTGGTCGTAGTCGGCGATGTTGCCCAAGTCGGCGGGATCATCGCTGTACCGGGTGGACAGGCCCTTGGAGGTACGCTCCGCCTTGGCCTTCATTCCGGCCGGCTTGCCGAGTATATTCCAATAAGGAGGGCTGGTTACCACGAAGTGTACGCTTTCGTCGGCGAGTTCGTTTATGCGGGTTGCGGCATCACCTTCGAGGATTTCGACGCAAATGCCTGTCTGCATCCCTTCCTCGGCGAGACGCTGGCGGGCAATCTCGACCCAGCGGGGAACAAGCTCGATCCCGATGCCGTGTCGTGCTGCCCGCCCGCAGGCGATAAGGGTTGAACCGGTGCCGACAAACGGGTCGAGCACCGTTTCGCCCTCCTTGGTAAACAAGCGTATGAGGCGCTCGACGTCGGCTTCTGAGAACGTGGCGGGATGTTGCAACTTCAGGGAACTGCGCGGCGGCGTTACACTCCACATGGTGCTGGGGCAGATTTGGCCTAGCACCTGCTCTGCTTGTTCAACCCCGCACTGGTCGCGCAACCACCGAGCGAATAGTTCAAGATATTTGCCATCAAGGCCCTCGACCGGTTTTACGCGGCTGAGCCAGAAGCTCTTGGTCTCCTGTAACCATTGGCGGTTTGTCAGGTTATTGAGTCTGTTACGAGGGTCGACACATGGTGCCATGGGCAGGTGTGCCTTTCGGCCAATGATTGTCTGGTGTGAGGATTCTACCACATAGCGCTTCGTGCCACAACAAGCGCCCGGTTTTTTGACCCTTGCCTGTAAGGGCGCAACGCGCTATGATAAGAATGCGACGGGTAGAATCCGCAGCAACTTGCACCTGGGGCCGGCTGGTGGGTGGGTATGTCGCGGGCGGGCCAAATCCGGCAGTGGTGTGTATCGCATACCGAGCGGGGAGGCGACGCAATTGGATATGCAGCCTGATCTGAAATCACATCGGCTCTCTCTCCCTGGCGCCTTATTTTGGCTGTTTGCGGTGGCAATTGTCGGAGTTGTCGGTACGTTGCTGCTGGCAGATGCCCAGATAGGGAGGGTCCTGCCTATCGGCCAGGCCATCTGGTGGGTGTGGTTGGTGGAGGTTCTGCTTTACTTGTCGGTGCTGCTGGCGCCACCGGGCAGCATACGCATAAGTGGAGTTGCTTGCGGATTGGTAGTGGGGTTGGTAGTGCGTGCAGGCTTGGGATTGATTTGCGCCATCGTCAGGCCCCCTGAGATCATGACCTCTGGCTCTTTTCCCCTGCTGGCGGCTATGGGCTACTACTATGCACGCCATCTTGTCGGAGCAGTGTTGCAAGCTGTTGTGGTGACAATCTACCTATGGCTTGTGCGGTCGTTGCTGGTGCCGGAGGAGGAGACACAGCGCGGGTACTTGGAAACCGCGGCCGATGAGACGATGAGTCACAGCGAGCGGCAGCGCCTGCTGCTTGCGGCGCTGCGGGAGGATGACGACGAGGAGGAATTCGTGGCCGGCAGCTCGCTGCGTTCGCCGCTGCGGACGCCACCGGGCGCTGCACGCGATGAGGCAGATGCGGCTGCGCAAGCAGCGACACAAGAGACAACAAGCTCTTGGTTGGAGACGCTGCGCAAGGAAGATGAACAAGCGCCCCCGGCGTCGCTTGGGGAGGAAGATGTTTCTGCAGAAGCGCCGGCCGACGAGGGCGGAGATGAAAGTTCCGGGGTCGAGAGTGACACCGACAGGCTCGAGCTTGTGAAGGAAGCCGCCCCTGTTCAACTGTCAACGGACACAGCCTCGGATGTTCCGCTGGGAGTAGAAGCGATGCCGCCTGAGCTGGAGGAGGCGGCACGACAAGCTGTCGCGCGCGAAGCCTATTTCGAAGGCGCACATGCTTCCGGAGGCATTACACCCGGCAACAGGTCAATGGTGTGGGTCACACCGGGACCGGTGCCGGCAAAGCCTATGGGCCTGGCGGCCGATGCACTGGTGGGCAGTGCTGAGCAGGTGAGCCATGAGGCCGGCATCGGCAATGTCGAAGTACTACTGGCTTCATGTGAGGATGGCTGCCTGGGTGTGGCGACGGCCAATGGTTCTTACATCATTATTGCGCGGCCGCAGATCGAGCAACTGGGTATAGTCGCGCGCATGCTGCGAGCGACGGCCGCAAGACTGGCTGCCGTACATTTGCCCAAGCCGACCCCCGTCGTCACCGAACCGTCCATCGCGCGGTGCGAGGTGGATGAGGACTTGTCAGGTATGTACCGACAGCAGCTTGGCCGTGTAAGTGCGGAGTGGGGAGCCGTAGTGCACGGTCTACGCTGTGCAGGTGAGCCGCTGATCCTGATAACCAGTACAAGGAACGATGCCGCCCGCTTGGCAGGCGCAGGCATTGCCCTGTGCCAGGCGGTGCGCGAAACGGCTCAAGTACTCGGATGGTCGGGTGCCCGCCGTATACTGCTGGGAGGGAGCAATGGTTCGGTGGCCATCGGCAGAGCCACCTTGCCCCAAGGGGAGAGCCGGGTGATTTTGGCCGCCGACTTGTTGCAGGTCGCGCTGGTGGGTGTGAGATTGGAGCAAGTCATACAGGCCTTAACGGAGACATGAGTCCATGGAACAGGTGAAAATTGCCCCTTCGATGCTGTGTGCCGATTTCCGGCGATTGGAGGAAGAGGTGGCGGCACTGTCCGCGGCGGGCGTGGACTGGTTGCACTTCGACTGCATGGACGGGCAGTTCGTGGACAACTTGACGTACGGCCCGTTGGTGCTGGAGGCATTGCGCGAGGGCTGCGAGTTGTACTTTGATGCACACCTGATGATGCTGAACCCCGGCCGTCACCTGCGGGCGTTCGCAAATGCCGGGGCGGACGGGATTTGCATTCACCGCGAGACGGTTTCAGGGCCTGCCGGGTTGCTGGACAAGATCAAGGGGATGGGCTGCCAGGCCGGACTGGCCTTCAATCCCGCCACGCCGCTGGAGGGCCTGGAGGCGATAATTGAGTACTGCGACTATGTGCTGCTGATGAGCGTGGAGCCGGGATACGCGGGCCAGCGGTTCATGCCCGGGGTGCTTAAGCGCATCGAGCAGGTGCGCAAGCTCATCGACCGGGCGGGCCTGGACACACTCATCCAGGTGGACGGCGGTATCACTGCGGAGACTGCGCGGCAGGTAATCGCCGCCGGAGCGAATGTGCTGGTGTCGGGGTCCTTCTTCTTCGGTCATCCCGAGGGCTATCGCGCTGCGGCCGAGGCCTTACGCGGCGCCGCCCAATAGGGCGTAGCTTCCGGAGCGACCAGCCGAGATCCTCCCGGCCCTCAACGTCGCAGGTACAGCAGGTCTGTTTCATCCAAGGGCAGAGTCACCTCTACGAAATCATCCCCTGACCGCACGGCCATCGGTGAGCCGGTGGCCAGGCCGATTTCGCTGTACTTTCCAGGCCCCTGCAGCCGTACTGTCACAGCCTTCAGATGGTGCTCCGTCCAGTTGATCAGCGGCACGACGATACCGCGTTCGGACTCCAACACAACTGCCTCCACCAACGGCTCGGATACCTCTACGGGCTTGCGCAGCCGGGCCAGGTGAAAGCCAAGAGCACACACATTTCTGGGTGCAACCTGGTAGTCTACGGTCGGCTCGCTGCGATTGGGCCGGGCTGACCACATGTATGCTACACCCGGCAGTGCCCCGAAGTAGAGCGCTTGTCCCTTGCCGTACTTGTTGTAGATGGCAGCCGCCTGGCCGTCACTGAATGAGCCTACCACCTTGGCGCCCGTGTCGGGCACCAGGTGCTGCTTCCACGCCAGCACGGGAAATGTCAAGCTGCTGAACGGCGGGGCGGAGACCAGCGTGACGGTATCCAGCGGTTTGAGCCGCGGAAGCTCGATCTTGTCACGGCCCACGTCGTTCATCTCCACCATCCGCCAATCCCTCACGCCAAACACCGGCTGCAATGTGGCAAGTGGTTCGTCCAGTTCGTCTTTCATTCCCGAGCCGGCGCTGGCCACCAAGGTACCGCCGCTCTTGACCCATCGCTTGATGACTTCCGCGGTTTCCT
>JALGVG010000149.1 GCA_029819875.1 Candidatus Zipacnadia bacterium
CTTGGCAACCACCGTATAGTGTTTGAATACCCGGTCTCGTCAACACAGCGTACGGCAGTCAGGAAGGAGAACCCCCATGAAAATGTTGTTGGCTGACAGGAAGATTCCGTTGGGGCGCAACATATTTACCGCCCTTGTTGCCGTGAGTATTGCAATAGCCGTTGGGCTTCCCGCGGCGTGTCTTGCTCAAGATAGTCAGGCTCCTTTTACCGTGGCCGTGGTCAACCTCCAGAAGATCAGCGGTCAGTTCACCGAGCGCGACCAGGCCATCGAGCAACTCAAGCAATGGATGCAGGCCAAGGACAACGTGTACCAACAGTTGCAGACTTTCATGCCGTTGTCTGATGCGGACTTCCTTGAGGCCCAGCAAATACTGGCCATGCCGGCCCCCCTGCCCCAGGACCGGCAGAAGCGTCTCGAAGAGTTGAAACAGTTGGCGGAAAGCAAGCTGAAAGAGTTCGTGGATCTGAAGAATAAGCCTAACCGCACGGTGGCTGAAGAGGACCGCTACAAGACCCTCTCCGAGCAATATTCCCGCTGCGAAGCAGCCCTGGCCAAGTTCGCGGATGATGCCAGGGCGGAATTCGAGCAGAAACAAAGAGAAATAGAAAATCGCCTCGGCACCAAGGTGCTGAATGCAATAAAGACGGTCGCCTCCCAAAAAGGCTACTCGCTGGTACTGAGCCTCGACTCGGTACTTTATGCCGTGGCGCCGGTGGTTGACATCACCGACGAGGTCATCGCAGTGCTCAACCCCGCCGCAGCCGAGACCTCCGGAGAGCAGCCCGCCCCCGGCGCTTCTGCCAGTTCAGGCACAGAAACCCCGGGCTCCACTGAACAGCCGGCCGGAGGGAGCGAAGGTGGTGCCGGTCAATAGCCGTCACAGGCCGCACTTGGGCGTAGTCAACCCGCTGCCAGTGCTCTTGTTCCTGCTGGCAGTGGTTGCTATTGGGGTGGGCGGCTGCAAGGCCCACAAAACCGCAACGAACCGGCAACTTACCCTGTCTAATGAAACAGAAGGGTATGCCTACGTGGCAGTGCTCGCTGCCGAGCACCCCCTTTACGGGGAGTTGCGGCGTATTGACCGCCTGTTGGACGCATTGTCGTTGGGTTCGCTGTTCGGCAGCGCCGCTGTCTCAGTTGACCTGGGCAGCCCGTTCAAGGCGCCCGAGAGGTTGATAATCGCCGGGGTAGTGCCTCGCGACTACCCGGCGGCGGAACTGGAAAAGGAAAAGCTGCTGTGGCAGACCAGCACCCGCCAGGAACTGCCGACCGGGCTGGGAGCCCTGGCACCCGATCTGCAGGCGCGCCTGGCCTGGGAGCGGCGCCGCATCCAGGATCAAGCGTCAGAAAGACTGCGCGTGGCACAGGCTGATGAAACGCAACGCCTGGCGGCTATTCGCCGGCAAGCGGTTCGCAGCCATCAGGAACGCCTCAACAACCTGGGGCTGGATCTCACGCTGAGCGATACCGAGGCGTCGCAGCTCGTTCAACAGGAAAGCCGGCGCATCTGGGACGAGATTGAAAGAGAAGTGGCCGCTGAGCAACAAAAGGGACAGGCCACCCTGCAGCGGTTCAGAACGGTGGTGTTGACCGAAGAGCGCAAGCGGATTGTGGAGGCAGAGCGTAAAATGCTCAGAACCATGGCGCGCCGCGCCCAGGTCCCGTACACGTCAACCGAATCGTTGCGCAAGCAGATGAATGACGAGTTGCTTGCCATCGGCAAGCCGCCGTGGGTCACCAAGTACAGCGCGCGGGTAGATACCGAGGCCCAAGACCAGATCCTGGCATCCGCCAATTATGACCGCGTGCAGGTCGTAAAAGAGTTGCAAGCACGCCGCCGGGAACGGATTGCCAGGCTGCTGGCCTGTCGCGCGGGGTTGATGAGATTGATACAAAAAGGCACACAATCGGCTGCTCGTGCAGTTGCTGCACAGCGTGGTATAATCGTTCATTTCCCGCCCCTAGAACCTGCAACAGGCCGGGATGTCACCGCTCTACTGCAGGAGGCGTTGCACGACCTATGGCACAGTCAACCGCCAAGCCGGATGGGGGAGCGAACGCAATGAATGGCGCTCAATTCAAACTAGGAGAACTTGCAGAACTGATTGACGGGACCGTGCTCGGTGATAGCTCTGTGACTATTACGGGCGTAAGCAGCGTCGACAGTGCCAGCGAAGGGCACATCACTTATGTTGCGGAGCCCGAAGTGCTTCCCAGGGGCGAGCAAAGTCCCGCCGCAGCTCTCATTGTGCCCCCGGAGTTGGCGAATTCCAGCCGCAAGCCCCTGGTTATCACTGAAGATCCCCGCCTCGCCTTCAGCAAGGCGCTGGCCTTGTTTGCTCCCCGCCGCCGCCTGGCACCGGGTGTGCATCCCACCGCCATCATCGGCGCCAACGTCCAGCTCGGCGAGCAGGTCGCCATCGGTGCTCACGCCTTCGTGGGGGACAATGTCTTGATTGGCGACCGAGTCGCCATTCACCCGCTGGCTTACGTGGGCCACGAGGTCACTATTGGTGATGATACGGAGATCCACCCCCAAACGTACATCGGTGACCGCGTTGTCATCGGTAACAGGTGTATCATCCATCCCGGCGCAGTGATCGGCGCCGATGGCTTCGGCTACCTGCAAACCGATCAGGGACATCATAAGATACCCCAGATCGGCAGTGTGATTATCGAAGACGACGTCGAAGTAGGAGCAAACAGCACCATCGACCGCGCGACGGTCTCGGCCACCCGCATCGGCAAAGGCACCAAGATTGATGACCAATGCCATATTGCCCATAATTGCGTCATCGGCGAGCACTGCTTGTTGTGCGGCCAGGTGGGCATTGCCGGCAGCGCCAAGCTGGGTAACGGGGTCATTCTCGGCGGCCAGGTCGGCGTCAATGACCACATAACCATCCACGACGGCATTGTGATAGGTGCCGGCTCCGGCGTGTTCGGCACCCTCACCAAGCCGGGGGTGTACTCGGGAATGCCGGCGCGGCCTCACCACGAGGATATGCGGACTTTAGCGGCGGCTCACCGGCTCCCGCGGCTGATCAAGCGCGTCAAAGAGCTGGAAAAGCGCCTGGACGAACTGGAGGGCCGCAAGGAAGAATAGAATAGGCTGCCGCAAAGCAACCCAGATACGCCGGGTGCGACTGCGCCCGGCGTTTCGTGTTACAGAAACGAAGGGGTATCAGGCCACGGTGGAGAAATTAGCTACCGGTCCTGCAAAATGTGATGCAGCATGAAGGCACGGAGTAGAACATGAAGCATGCCTGGCCTGTCGCAATGATTGCAGTCGTGCTCGCCTTTGCCCCCACTAGTTGCAGTGCTCAACTCCTTCGCTTCACATACCATCTGACCAGCCACAACGACGTTCAACTTGCCTCCGTGTACGGGCGCGGGCAGGTCTTGTTGCGGCTGCGTGCCGCCGGCGGCGGCGACGTGGCGCGCCGTGCCCAGGACATATGCGAGCGCCTGACGCAAGCGGCCCTGGCCGGAGCCAAACCTCAAGATGTCTCCGTCATCCGCCGCGGCCGCTCGGCCCAGGTCAAGGTGGGCAGCGTTACGGTAGTCACTGCCGACGACGAGACTGCTCGCCTGGCCAATACAACTCCCGCGGCATTGGCCCGGTCGTGGGCCAGGAACTTAGCTGCCGCCTTTGCGGAGCCGTACCTGGCTGTGAGCGTCGGCGGCGAACTCCGGGTCCCCGTCGGCGAACGCCGCGGCCTGTCATGGGGGGGGACGGTATCCGGTCCGGTCGCAGCCGTCAGCAGCGATCCAAGCCTGCTTTCTTGTGCCGTGCAGCCCGGGCAGCGCAAGGTTTGGGTGCAGGGGCGGGCACCCGGAAGTGCCTACGTGAACTTGACTGTCGGATCAGCCAGTTGCCGCATACCGGTGGCGGTCAAGTACTGGGCGGCGCATATGCCGCGGCAAGTTACGTGCAAAATGAGCGGCCGGAACGTGCCGCAGGAAATCGAGGAGCAGGCCGTTTTAAACGCAGTCCTTGCCCACACCAAGTCCAGGCCTGGTGCCGTGATACAGGTGCGACGCCTGGGCCGCAGCGGCGAGCAGTGGAGCGCAGTCCTGGTGGCGCAGGGCAAGGGCTACCTGCCGGTAAAGCAAGAGGTGGCTGTGAAAACGGAGTGGGCCGCGGCGCCGCAACGACCAATTGCCACCACCATCATAAGCAATGCTCCCGAGACGGCGGCCGGGCCTGGATTATTGCTGCGCGAGCCGCTGCCCTCTGGCCGGGGAGTGCGCCTGCTGTGGCATCATCGCAACGGATCCACACGCCCCTTGCGTCTTGTCTGTCGCATCGCCAACCCCACTACACAGCCGGCCCGAGTGCACCTGTTCGCGGCACACGCCGGGCCCGGCAGCGACGAAATCTACGTGGGCCATGTTGCCGTTCGCCAATTCTGGATACAATGGGACGCGGGCTGGGGATACGTGGCCGATATCCCGCCGGCCAGCGCCTGGAACTTCTACCAGCAGGAGTTCCTGCCACAGCAAGTGCTCAGCGGCATCGCACAATTGCTGGTGCTCAGCGCCGAGGGGCTGGTGGTTGAAACCATGATTGAAGAGGCCGCGGTTATGCCGCAATTCATGGAGGCGGTCAGCGGGGATATGGCCGCTCGGCATGACCTGTTCAGCTTCCCGGCCGCCAAGCTGCTGGAGCTGCACCATACCTGCGGCAGTGCCTGGACGTTCCATCATATCGGCAAGGCTCCCAGCCGCAACGAGCATGATGTGGAGCTGGCGGGTGACTACGGGGTACTGCAGGATATCCGCATCGAGTTGACCAATCCGCGCTCTCAGCCCGCGGCGGTTGAACTTGCCGTCCAGGCCAGCGGAGGAGCGGCGCGGGCCATTTTCAAGGTCGAAGGTCTTACGAAGGAAAGCGGGTTGCTGCGTCCCAACGAGGAGTGGGTGCTGGAGCGCGTCACCGTGCCGGCCGGGCGGAGCCGCACTGTCCGCGTGTTGACAATACCACAGGCGGGGTCCAATTATCCTCTTACTCTTATCGTCCGTACTATCAACTGAGGCCTTCGGTCCCGGAAAACGGCCGAAGTAAGCCGCTTTTCGGCGGTGACCGTAGGGTCACTGCCGCCCCAGAGGTTGCCGGCTGTTACTGGCGTTTCAGTTCCAAGCGTCGCCGCGTGGTCATTCCCTTGGCGTCCGTGGCGGCGACTTCGATAACCATGTGGTTTTCCGAGGGCACGGTCAACAAAACATCGAAGCGGCCGCGGGAGTCAGTCTCGACCATCCTGCCGTTGACTGTCACTTGCGCCCCGCGCTCGGTCCGCCCGGAGATGACTATCTGGCTGCCCGGCGGAGGCAGGACGTTGCCTGACGGTAGATCATCCAGCTCCAGGAGCGGGCCCAGAATGTCACCGAGATGTTGCCACTGCAACTTGGTGGCGGGATTCAGCTCGGCAACGGTAACGTTGCCGCCCGAGACACGGCCCCACCTGCCCGCAGGCACCTCCACGACCTTGCCCCTTGTCTTCAACGCTACCTTGCCGTCCACCACCTGTATGTCGGTCCGGCCGTCAGGAGCCACGGCCACGGAAAAGATGGTCCCCCTCACGCCGGCTGTCACGCTTGGTGTACGGATCTCGAACTTCGACTTTCCGCTCAGTATTTCGAGTACCCGCACCCACAGGTGCCCGACATCCAGTCGAAACACCGAGGTGGTGGCCTTCGAGGAGCGGTTGAGCTGGCACTTGAGCACCTTCAAGGTGGTGTTGGGAGCGACCAGGATGCGGGTGCCGTCCACCCAGTTGAGGATCACCTGGCCATCGCCGCCGGTGCGGATCGTATCGCCGGCCTTCACATATTCCCTAGGGCCCAGCGGCACGAACTCGGCGGTGCGTGCCTTCATCAATTCCACATGCCCTTTGGCGCTGCTGACATGGGCAATGCGCTGCATGATGGCCAACGACTGGCCGACGATTGCCGCCAGCGCCAGCATCATGGCAAAAACTGCAATCAGAAACACTGCTGCTTTGCGCATTTGACACCCTCCATCCCAAGCAGCGGATGACAAGAGCCCTCAGGGGGTATATTATTATAGCAGACTGTCCACTAACAGCTTTACCCCGCCGGCGGGAGGGCTAAACTGGTGACAGCAACAGCAGGGGGCGTTTGTTGATGATCGATGCCTGGCTGGGCCGCCCCTATAGCCGCGCCACTGTCTTGATCGCGCTGCTGGCCACGGCGGCGGTGCTGGTGGTGCAGTTGTGGCCTGCCGTAACGCTGCTGGACCGCTTCGAGTACCGAACGGTTGACTGGCGCTTCACCCAGCGGGGGGCGCTGCAGCCGGACCCGAATATCGCCATCGTGGCTATCGACCAGGAGAGCATCGAACGAATAGGCCGCTGGCCGTGGCCGCGCAGCCAATTCGCCAAGCTGGTGAGACGCCTTCACGCCGCAGGGGTGCGCGCCATAATCTTCGATATCCTGTTCGTCGACCCC
>JALGVG010000011.1 GCA_029819875.1 Candidatus Zipacnadia bacterium
ATACCTGAAACTGCTCCTGAAGCTTGAGCCGGGGCAGACGTGCCTGCGGGAGGTACAGATAATCGGCACCAAGCCGAACGAAGCGGCGCCCCAACCCCCTCCGGTCAAGCGCCGGGGAGGGAAACTGGTGCTGGCCGAGGCGGGCAGGGCCTATTGCTCGGTGGTGGCAGACGAAAACGGCTCGCAGCAAGCCGTCAACGCAGCATGGATGCTGAAAAATGCGCTCGAGGCGATGACGGGGGCCGAGATACCCATCTTCGACGTTCGTGAGCGGCCGGGGGGAGCGCGGCTGGTCGTGGGCAACAATGCCCTGGCACGGCGCCTGGGCCTGGACGTAGCCCAGCAGTACCCGGGCGAGGAAGGGTTCGTCATCAAGACGGTAGGCGATGACATCGTGCTGGCCGGCAACGAGGCCGGCTCCTACCAAGGCACACAGGATGCGGTGGCACAGTTCCTGCGGACGCTGGGCTGCGGGTGGTTTGCTGAAGATCCGCTATGGCAGCCCATCCCCAAGAGGAATGTCGTGGCGGTGGCGCCGCTGGACATCGTCTCGCACCCGGCTATCTCGATGCGCCATATATGGTACGTTCCCAAAGCGGTGGCGCGCAACTGGGGACTGGGCGGCGATCAGGTCGCAAGCGCTCATAATCAGCTGTACATGTTCCCGCCCAAGCAGTATTTTGCCGAACATCCCGAATACTATGCCCTCATTGACGGCAAACGGACCGCCGAAGGCGAGTGGCAACTGTGCACGACCAACCCCGAGGTCATTGCATTGACCGTCGAGAAGGCCCGCCAGGCGTTCGACAAGAACCCCAACCTGGTGGCCTTCTCGCTGACAAACAATGACTGCGGGGGATTTTGCCAGTGCCCGAAATGCCAGGCGGTGCGGAAGGGCGAGGGCAACCCCAATGCGCGGGCGATGCTGGCCTACGCCAATGCCGTTGCGCGGGGGCTGCGCAAGACGCACCCCGACGCGCGCGTGTGTTTTCTGGCATACTGGTACACCCAAGCTGCGCCGGGCCCGGACATGAAGGCGGAGCCGGGGGTGGTGGTGATGGTGGTGGACGAGGGCTGCAAGGCCCATGCGCTGGATGATCCGGCGTGCGAGCGGAACGCAAAGTGGTGCCGGAACTTTCAGGCGTGGGCGGCGACGGGGGCGGAGATGGCCATCTACGAGTGGTACATTCCCGGCTGCAGCGACAAGCGCTGGCTGAAGCTGCCGTGGGTGTCGGGCGAGGCAGCGGTGCGCAATATTCGCTGGTGGATTGCGCACGGGGTGAAGTGGATCACCTACGAATCGCAAGCCAGCTACAGCCCCGCCCTGCCGCTGGGCTGGCCGCTGTACTACGTGGCCGCCCGCGCGATGTGGGATCCGAGCCTGAGCGCCAGGCAGATCCTGGCGGAGGCGTGTCACAGCCTGTACGGGCCGGCGGCCGAGGAAATGCTGGCTTATTACTTGACCCTGGAACACGCGGTAAGCAACACGAAGCTGCACTCCACGATATGGGCGCTGCCGGACCCGGCGCAGATATATGACGAACAGGTGCAGGCGCAATGCCGCAAGCACCTGGCGCGGGCGCTGGCCGCAGCGGCCGGCGCACCTGACCCCAAGGTGTGGCAGCGAGTAAGCGCCGAGGTCCAGAACTGGCGGATCGCCGAACAGACACTTAACCCGCCCGGCGAATGAGGACTACCACTTCACCGGGCGGGAAAACGCACCTCGGCGGCGAGGCTAGCCGACGCTGTCAATTACGTCCTGGACGTAGCGTGTATCAATGCGGCACTGGTGAATGATGGACTCGGCAGGCAGGCGGCTGTACTCGCAGTGGAAGCTGATCGGCCCGCGGAAGTCAAGCTCCTTGAGGACCTTGATCACGGTCGGGAAGTCGCCGAAGCCCAGGCCCAGGGGCACGACTTCAACGCGCCACACCGGCTGACCGTTCTCGATGTACCTTTGGCGCACCAGGTCCTTGAAGGCAACAGCCGCCAGGTACTCCTTGACGATGTCGAAGGCCATGGGGTACGGCTCGCCGACGATGGAGAGGTGGCCGACATCGGCATATACTCCCACCAGGTTGGGGTCAAAGCCCTTGACAATGTTCATCACGGAGCTTGAGTTGAGGCCCATGCTGCCGCCGGAATGATTGTGGATAATCGGCTTGACGCCGGTTTTTTCCGCCAGCTTGGCAAAGCCTTCGAGGCGCTGGCGGCAGTGGTCGATAGTGGCCCAGTAGCCGCCCTCTTCCATGAACCAATATCCGAGTTTGACCAGCTTGACGCCCGCCTCGGCACAAGCCTCGAACAATGACTGTGCGTAGTCAACATCGGCACTGACAAAATCGCCGGGCGTGGTGATGAGCGGGATGGACAGGCCCTCGTCGGCAAAGCGACGTGCGGCCTTGGGCAGTTCCGTTGTCGCGTTTTCGGGATTGACCGGGTAGCCGGGACGCACGCACAGGTCCGCACCCTGCACACCTGCTTGTTTGAGACCGGCCATAATCTGCTCCAGGTCCCAGCCCTCCAAATGCTTGGTAAACATTATCCAAGGTTTCAACAACAATCACTCCTTTGGGAATATGTAACAGTCGGCACGTAGGTTACCGGCCAACCACAGTCCAACTGCGTGGGGGAAGTTCCTCACGGCGGTAGATAACTCCTTCACAGGCGACGCAAGAGCCGGTCTAGTGGAGGGAGGTAGAGGTACGGGACGACACGGATGACTCCTGTTGCTGGGTCAAGTGGGGGGCGAAGGGTTCCAGGTAATCACGCCACGCCTGGTTGCGCAGTGCACGGGTGAAGGTCGAGAAGCTAAGGTAGGGAATGAAACGCGGGCGCTGAGGCGGGCGCAGCAGGGTCATTCCGGCCTCGCGGGGTGTGCGGTTGCCCTTCTTGCCGTTGCAACGCACGCAGCAGGCCACCAGGTTTTCCCAGGTATGCTTGCCGCCTCGTTCCCGCGGGATGACGTGATCCACTGTCAGGTGCTTGTCTCGCTTGCCGCAATACTGGCAGGTGTAGTTGTCACGCGCCATCACGCTGCTGCGCGACAGCTTTATCTGGGGCAGTGGCCGCTTGACGTACTCGGCCAGCCGCACCACAGTCGGCAGCCGGATAGTCGTGGTGGGCGAATGGATCTCGCGCGAATCGTAGGCCAGCGGCACGACTTTGCCCAGGTACAGCAGGGTTATCGCGCGCTGCCAACTGCAGATGTTCAGCGGCTCATAGTTTTGGTTCAGAACGAGTACTTCACTATCCATTTTCACCATCTACTGACAGCCAAAAACTCGTGACTTGATTGTCACGAGCTTTCTGGACATACTAATCCGTCCCGCCTGCAACGGCAGCCGGGTGGATGCCTAGTATCCGAAATTCGCTGGCATGGAAGTAGTAACCCATTATCCGCTCTTGCGATAGTAGTGTAAAATTATCGTACCAAACCGGCACTGTGCTGTCAAGCTGTACAGGCGCCGCAGAGAAGCCGCTTACGGCGCCGCACTGCCGGCACATTTCTACCATTCCAGCTTGACATTTTGGCGGATGCTGTCGATAGCCTGCCGGATCTGCCCTAGCTTGTCGGGGCCCTTGATGGTCAGGGACATGCGCACGAAGCCCTCGCCGTAGGCCCCGTAGACTGAACCGGGGATGGCCAGCACCTGGGCGTCCCGCAGCAGGACGGTGGCAAAGTCGCCGCTGGTTTCATAATTGGGGGGGATAGGAACCCAGACATAGAAGGTGGCCTTGGGCTTTTGCAGCTTCCAGCCCAGGCTGTTGAGCCCCTCGACGAGGGCGTCCCTGCGCTCTTGGTACTGGGAGCGCACGGTGTCCACCCACTGGTCGTACCTTTGCAGCCCGGCGATGGCGGCGCGCTGGATTGCCATGAAGGTGCCGCTGTCCACGTTGCTTTTGGTCTTGGAAAGCGCCTCGACGTACTGCCGGCCGCCCATCGCCCAGCCTACCCGCCAGCCGGTCATGTTGAAGGTCTTCGACAGCGAGTGCATCTCGATAGCGACGTCCTTGGCGCCCTCCACTTCCAGGATGCTGTGGGCGCGGTAACCATCGAAGGATATCTCAACGTAGGCGGCATCATTGACTATCAGAAGCTCGTTGTCGTGGGCGAACTTGACCGCTTCCTGGAGAAACTCCGGAGGCGCCACGGCACCGGTGGGGTTGTTGGGGTAGTTGAGAAACATCATCTTGGCCGCCTTGGCCACGCCCTTGGGGATGGCGTCAAAGTCCGGCAGGAAGTCGTTCTCGGCCAGCAGGGGCATGGGAAAGGCGGCTCCGCCGCACCAACTGGTTTGCACCTTGTATACCGAATAAGCCGGGTCGGGCACGAGCACGATGTCGCCGGGGTCGATGTAGGCCCACACGATGTGCGCGAGGGCTTCCTTGGAGCCGATGCAGCTTTGGACCTCGCCGTCCGGATCGATGTCAATGCCGAAGCGGTGCTGGACGAAGTCGGCTATGGCTTGCTTGTATTCGGGAATGCCGAACCCCGATTCGTCGTAGGGGTGAGTGTCAGGGTCGTGAGCTGCCTGGCAGAGGGCCTCAATGATGAAGTCGGGCGTGGGCATGTCCGGGTCGCCGATGCCCAGATCGATGGGTTCGGTGCCCTCCTCAATCATCTTGGCCTTGAGCATAGCGATCTCGCGGAAGGGGTAGGGGGGGATACGCTGAAGTCGCTGTGCTACTTGCACTGGAAAACCTCCTTTGGGGTACGCGAACGCCGCCGGGGCAGTGCCGGCTGGCGGCGCGGGCAGGCGTCGGCGCCTGCGTGCTAAAGCTTAGCCAGTTTGAGCAGTTCTTCGCTGACCTCCCCGCTGAAGACCTCGGCTGCCGGGCCAGCGAGGAAGACATGGTCGTCAGCGGCCCATTCTATGTGCAAGGCGCCACCAAGCAGTGACACGCGCACCGCCCGCTCGGTGCGCCCGGTCAGTGCGCCTGCCACGCAGGCGGCTGAGGCCCCCGTCCCACAGGCCAGCGTTTCACCCGCCCCGCGTTCCCAGACCCGCATCTGCACGTGCTTGCGGTCCATCACGGTCACAAACTCCACGTTGGTGCGGTTGGGGAACAAGGGATGGTTCTCCACGGCCGGTCCTACTTCGTCCACGGGGAAGTTGTCTACGTCGTCGACAAAGATCACGCAATGGGGGTTGCCCATGGAGACGCAAGTGACAAGAAATGTCTCATCGGCAGCTTCCAGGGGCTGCTCTATGACAGGTTGATCGGGCGGAGTACCAAGCATGGGTATTTCGCGGCGCTGAAGGCGTGGTTGCCCCATGTCCACCCGCACGCTGCTCACGCGGCCGTCCTCCACCTGCAGTTGGGGGCGAACGATGCCCGCCTTGGTCTCCACCCGCAGGCTGGTCTTGGAGGTTAAACCATGCTCGTAGACGTACTTGGCAAAGGCGCGCACGCCGTTGCCGCACATTTCAGCTTCCGAGCCATCGGCATTGAAAATCCGCATGCGAAAATCAGCGTCAGTGGAGGGCATTACCAGAATTATTCCGTCACCGCCGACGCCGAAGTTGCGGTCACTGAGGACCTGTGCCAGGCTCGGCAGGTCGTACCCGCTGAGGTCCTCGGTGAAGGTGTTTATGTAGATGTAGTCATTGCCCAACCCATGCAGCTTCGTGAAACGCACGGCGTTCACCTCGACGAGGGCCTGCCCTACGCCTGCTGCATATCGCTTTGCCCGGCGGTAGTCGCATCCGGGGCGATAGCAGCGATGGCTCCCTTGTAAATAAGTACGTCCATGCCGTTGGCATTGAGCATGAGGGTGAAGGTGTCAAAGGATGTGACCTTGCCCCTCAGCTCCTTGCCGTTGCACAATAACACCCGCACGGGGCGCTGCGTCTTGCGGGCTTCATTGAGAAACGTGTCCTGTACATTGGGCTTGTCGCCGGCCACTGGCTGTCCCTCTTCCTGGAATGTAAGGTTAATCCGTTACGCTGCAAACCGCGGCAATAATGGTTTGCAGCGCCGCATCGAATTGCGCAGCATCAGTCCACTGAAGCCACTTAATACCGCTTTCACGCCGGAACCAGGTTAGTTGTCGCTTGGCGAACCGGCGTGTGTCACGCTTGATGAGTTCGATTATTGCCGACAAGTTTCCCCCGTGCAGGACGTAATCTATCAGATGCCGATAACCAATGGCCTGCAGCGCGGGCAGCGAGGGGTCGTAGCCCTTGTCGAGGAGGCTACGGACTTCTTGGACCCACCCCGCGCGTATCATCTGCTCCACGCGCGCATCAATGCGTTGATACAGCAGCGGACGAGGACAAGTCAATGCGAAACCGATTACATTATAATGGGCCAGTTGCCGCTCGTCAACGCGCTGCTGGACGGAGAAGGGGCGTCCGGTCAGTTCGTAGACTTCCAGGGCGCGGATAATCCGCTTGCTGTCGGCGACGGCTATGCGCGCTGCAGCCTGGGGATCTACGGCACGCAGGCGCTGATGCATGGCTTCGTTGCCGATTTCGGCAAGCTGTGCTTGCAGCGCTCGGCGGACGTGCTGAGCTTCCGGAGACTGGGCCGCGGGGAAGTCGAAGCCGCGGATGACGGCTCGCAGGTACAGGCCCGTTCCCCCGCATAAAATGGGCAACTTCCCACGCCCGGTGATCTGCTCGAGGGCGGCGCGGGCGTCCTTCTGGAAGAGTGCGACGTTGTACGGCTCATCCGGCTCGACGATGTCAACGAGATGGAAGACGGCGCGCCGGCGCTGTTCGGCCGTCGGCTTGGCGGTGCCGATATCCAGGTGGCGGTAGACCTGCATCGAGTCAACGGAGATTATTTCGCCGCCGAGACGCTCGGCCACGCGGACCGCCATTTCCGTCTTGCCGGTCGCCGTAGGACCACATATCACCAGCAGGGGGGTACGTTGCCGCTGTTGCATAGCCT
The DNA here is from genome assembly GCA_029819875.1 of Candidatus Zipacnadia bacterium. Lineage (GTDB taxonomy): Bacteria > Armatimonadota > Zipacnadia > Zipacnadales > Zipacnadaceae > JALGVG01. The sequence goes on from JALGVG010000011.1 coordinate 6,901, forward strand.
TCTACCGGCGTTCAAAGCGCCTATCGAGGTAATCAATGCCTAGGGTCAGTATAACCGGATCACCGTGCGGGCAGACAGCGGGTGCCTGCGTGCGCAGCAAGTCAGCAACCAGTCGCTCCATCTCATCCTGGGACAGCTTCTCGCCCGCCTTCAACGCCCCGTGGCAGGCAATGCTGGCGCGAAGCTGACTGTCATCGAGCCGCTGGGTGGCGCCGTGCTGGGCCATTTCCTCAATCAGGCCGCGCAATATCTGTTCGACATCGCGGTCGGCTATCACCGCCGGAACGGCCCGCACCAGCAGGCTGGTTCCGCCGAACGGTTCGATGACGAAGCCCAGCTTCGCCAGGGCTTGTTGATGGTTTTCGGCGGCCGCCAGCTCCGTGGCGGAGAGCTCCAGGGTCAACGGCACCACCAACAGTTGGCTGCGCACCTGGTCGTCAGCATTCTCCAGGGCCTCGTAGGCGACCCGCTCGGCGGCCCGATGCTGGTCAATCAACAGCAACTGCTGGCCGAGTTGTGCCACGATGTAGCGATCGGCGTGTTGGCCGAGCACCCGCACGGGCACGTCACCTTCGGCGGCGGCCTGCCACAGGCGCTGCTGATTGTGTGCTTCCTGGGCCAAGGGAGCGGACTGGTATACCTCCAGGCCCGCTTGCCGGTCATCGAGCAGGTCCCGCGAAGGTCCCAGGCGCAGGCGGCGGATTCGGCTGCGCTGCTCCTCGTCGGCCGGGGCAAGCCGCCCGGCCGGCAACCGGTCGCGCGGATGCTCCGCCTCCGCCGAGGGGCGTTGTCCCAAGGAACGGTAGCCGGCCGCCGCCAGTGCTTCCGCCGCCGCCCGGGAGAGCAAGTTGTGTACCTCCGCCTGATTGCGGAAGCGGACCTCGATCTTGGTGGGATGGACATTGGGGTCTACGCTGTGCGGGTCAATGTCAATATGAATGGCGCACAAGGGATTCTTGGCGGCAGGCAGCAGCATTCCGTAAGCCTCGGTCAGCGCGTGAGAGAGCATCCTGCTGCGGACAAAGCGGCGATTGACGAAGAACAACTGGTGCTGCTTGGTGCTGCGAAACAAGCGGGGGCTGGAGATAAACCCGCTGATAGCAAGACCGCGCGCCTGCAAGGATATCGGGATGAACTGGCGCGCGCCGGTGCTGCCGTAGATAGCCGCCAGCACGGACAACAGGTCGCCTGAACCGGTTGAGGTGAACAGGACCGTGCCATTGTGCGTGAACTTGAAAGCAATGTCGGGACGGGCGAGAGCCAGGCGGCTGACCCACTCCTGGCAGTGCCCCCGCTCCGTGGCGGTGGTGCCCAGGAACTTGCGCCGCGCGGGGGTGTTGAAGAACAACTCGGCGACCTGCACCGTCGTGCCGGCCGGGCAGCCGATGGCCCGCAGGTCTTCTATCTGCCCGCCGTTGACCACCAGCACATAACCTTCGTCACCGTCGGCAGGGCGGGTTATTATGCGCATGCGGCTGACAGCGGCGATACTGGGCAAGGCCTCGCCGCGGAACCCCATCGTCACAACTGCCTGCAAGTCGTCCGCCGTACTTATCTTGGAGGTGGCGAAGCGCTGCACGGCGACCACGACGTCTTGGTCGGTCATTCCGCAGCCGTCATCTACGACCTCAATGAGTTTCTTGCCGCCCTCCTCAATGTTCACCTCGATGCGGCCGGCGCCGGCATCAATGCTGTTTTCCACCAGTTCCTTGACCACGCTGGCCGGCCGTTCGACGACCTCGCCGGCGGCGATGCGGTTGGCGACATCTTCGGGCAGCACTTTAACGGTGGGCATACGCTAATTATAGTCGCCCTTTGCGCTCATCACAACAGCGGCCTGCCAGGCGGTCCCACCCGAAGGCCGGGCAGGGTGAAAAAAATTGCAGGAGCTTGCCGACGCGCGTTGTATATTTGACATAAGTATACACTCTTGATACTCCGGTAATTAGGGGCAGCCGGTGAAAGAGCCCTGCTTGCCGGTGGTCTGGGTACCGAAGGGAAGTGGTGATATTGCCAAGAACACGTTTCGTTGTGACGGCAGGATGGCTGATATTGTGCGTTCTCGCCCTGTCGGTGTGGACAAGCGGCATTGCGTCTGCACAGGCTGTTAAACCCGGCGCCATATTGCAGGTGCGGCCGCCTATGGGGCTGCTGTTGCTGCGGCGCGGTCCGGACCTAGCCGTGTCAGTCAGCGGCCCGTCACGGGTGATCCCGGGCCAGAGCCTTCCGCTGAAGGTCACCGTGTACAACAAAGGCACAACAAGGGCACTTGGCACGGCTGATGCGCCTTCTGCAAAGGCGTACTTCGTGGACATCGTGCTGTCTTCGGATACAACTATCCCGATGCAACTGGCCGTGCAGCCTGTCTACCAGGGGCTGACACAGGAGGATTTCGTGGAGGATATGCTGATGCTGGGTGCCAGGCTCAGCAACACGCGTTCTGTGGCAGCCGGCAAGCAGACCACCTACACGGTAACGACGCACATTCCAGCGCACACCGCGCCGGGGCTTTACTACGTGGGGGCTGTAGTGGATCCCGCCCAGAAGGTGGCCGAGACCAACGAAAGCAACAACATCGCGATGTACAGGATCCAGGTGGGCGCCAGCCGCACGCCCGGAACGTCCGTGCCGCCGGGAGTGAACTACTGGGTTATGCCCTATGCCGTGGGTGGGACAACCATCAACAATATCAAGCCCAGCGGGCTGACGGACTACATCGATTCGCTGAGCGCGCTGCACATGGTTGATGCGCCGTTCGGCGGACGCCTGGGACTGCGCCACGGCTACGACGGGCGCATACCCACTCCCCGGATCGCCTATTACCGCTGGACCTACAAGCGCAAGGGTACAACCCGCTGGCACGAGTTTACCGAACCGGTGGGTGTGCACTACGTCAAGCGCCGGGGCAGCGTAGTTACGTTCCCCGTTTACGTGCTCGGCCCGTACAGCGTCAACGGCATGAACCTGTACAAATTCAGGCCTCACAACCCGCCGACGGTGCCGGGGGCGTCCACTTCGTGGCCCACGACAGACTGGTTCGGCGACATATACAGCGGGTTCCTGAATTCGGCAACTCTCCCCGACGGCCCCTATGACATCAAGCTGGAGATATTCAACCAGGCGGGGCACAAGGTGATGCCCGGCGCTACGACATTCCGCTTCATCGTGCCGACAGGCGTGGCTCCCAACGGCACCATCCTGACCGCACCGGCAACGGCCACCAGCGACGGGGGGTTCGCCTTCACCATTTACATTGACAACCGCCCCTGTAGTGCCGACATAGATGCGCCGGCAATCGGCAGCAGGACCGTGGCGGACGAGTGCGGCTTCCTGCTGTATGATCCGTCGCAGCCGGCGACAGCGAGCAATGCAAAGGTGAGGATCGGATTCCACGCTACGCATCCAGGCAACCGCGCGATGTTCAGTTTCCGCATCGTGCGGGGGATAAACACTGCTTCAGCCGCCAGCGGCGAGGTGGGAGCGTCAGCGGCCGGAGTTTACAGCGGGGACGGGCATGGCAATTTCAGCCATCACTTCGCCAGGACGGAACTACTGGGCCCCAAGTGCCCCGACAAGGCGGCATTTTCCTGCAACTTGCACGTATACGCCAAGGCCACCAATGGATGGCGGCAGCGGCTTAACAAGCTCGATGCGCACTTCGTGCGGGCATTTGCCTTGGCGCCGCAATAGTCGCCTGTCGCGCACTTGCGTGGGAAGCTGCTACGACGCCTCCGGGTTGCAGCCCGGGGGCGCCGTTGTGAAACGTCCACTGCCGGGGTGTGCGATCGACCCGCCGGGAGACTGCGCCGGGCGCCCGGTGCCTGTCTTTGCTTGCGGGGCGGGGGATTTTTTGCTATACTAATATGCGCCGCGGTGATACGCTTCCCGGATAAGTTGGCGTATCACCGCAGTTTTTCAGGGTGCCTAATATCCAACACAAACGGCGAAACATATGAAGCGGACATATCAACCCAAGGTTCGAAAGCGCAAGCGCAAGCACGGCTTCCTGGCCAGGATGCGGACGCGCGAGGGCCGGGCCATCATAGCCAGGCGCCGGCGCAAAGGGCGCACGGTACTGGCAAAGTGATACCTGCCGGGGCCGGCACCACAGTGGCGAAAGTAACGACGCTGCGCAAGCAACGTGACTTCAAGCGCCTGTACGCGCAGGGCCGCAGATTCCGCAGCCCGTTGCTTACGCTGGTTGTATTGCAGCAGCCGCCCGGTGGCGGAGTGCGTGTCGCGTTCGTGGTGAGCAACAAGGTGGGCAAGGCAGTGACCCGCAACAAGCTGCGGCGGCGGCTGCGAGAGGCCTTCAGGCGGCTGCTGCCGCGCATCGGATGCGAGGCCGACATTGCAATAATCGCGCGCCAGAAGGCGGCTTGCGCCACCTACCAGGAACTTGCGGACACACTCTCCGACCTGTTGGCAGGAGCCGGGCTGGTGCATTAGAAGGTAGCTGCGCCATGCGGCGGTTGGTAGTAGGGTTAATCGGGATTTATCAACATATTTCGCGTCTACTGCCGCCGGTATGTCGGTTCCGGCCAACATGCAGCGAGTATACACGCATAGCCATCAAAAAGTACGGAATCATCAAGGGTGGATGGCTGGGTATCAAGCGAATAGCGCGCTGCAACCCGTTTTGGCCGGGCGGATACGATCCGGTGCCGGGTACCGAAGCAGTGAAGACGGAGAAGAAGAACTCCTGTAATCGAGTTGATAAATAGATGACAATCGCATCGTGGTGGTGCCGAGCGATCGCGGTGGTTGCTGCGCTGGCCGTAGCAAGCACGTGCGCCGTTGCCAAGCCGTTACCGGGCCAAGACGGTTTACCTCCTGAACTTGTAATTGAGGATAACCCGTCGCTGGAGGTACAGGCGCGCCTACTGCGTTCATGCATCGAATGGGCCCGACAGAACCAGCCCCGGGGAGGGTTCCTTGAGGGCCTCAAGGGCCTGTTTTCCCGCAAGCCGACGGTATTGCAGGTCAACGTCAGCGACCTCAGCCAACATCCAGGCCAGTTCGCCGGCCAACTGGTGGCCGTTCATGGCCTCTACGAAAAGATCAGCGAGCAGCGCGGGTTGTTCAGCTCCGGCACCACGGAGCTGTGCTATATCGCTGTCCCCCAGTCGGTGAGGCCGGTTGGATTCCCCGATGGTAGTGCCGAAGGTCTTCCCACAAAGGTGGAGGGGTTCGTCGAGTCGGAGGGTGGAGTGCCGGTCATCCACGCCACGTCCATACAACCTTCGGGATTGCTGGCAGTGATACGCCTCGGCCGGGTTCAAGAGCTGCAGGCCCAGCGGCTGGAGGAACTAAGCGCCGCTATCGCCGCCGAGGCGGGGCTGCAGCCCGGCGACATCGAGGTCGGTATTTGGCGGGCATCAGGGCGCTACGTGGTGCGGGTGAAAGCCTTGGCGACGCGCGATGGTGACAAGATCCGAGCCGTCGCCGGCAAGGCCCTAGGGCTGGAGCCCAAGCAGGTGGAGCTGGTGGACCTTGAAATATCGCGCGAGACGCAACCCAGCATCATTACCAGCGTCGACAAGTACCAGGAGGCAGCTTCCACCTACGCCCAGATTGGGGGGCAACTAGGCAGCGGTCACCTGTACGCCTTCATCCCGTTTGCCAGTACCCATGGTGCACTGTTGGAGATGCAAAAGCTTGCCGACAGGGGAGGACGCAAGCGAGCGGCCAAGCAGCTAAGTCGCGCGTGGACGCCGTTGACTGCCCGCGACCGAAGGGGCAAGCCGCTGTACTACACGTGGTTGCAGCAGGCAGACGGCAAGTGGCAGAAGGTTGCGGTGCGCGATGCCATCGCCAAGCCGCTGGACAGCATGAACCGGCAGAGCATCTGGTATAAGCTGGTGGAGCTGTTCGTTCTGCTGGGGGGCGGCAATGCGGCGATGGGCATGATATTGCTGGCCGTCATAAGCCGGGTAGCCATCTATCCGCTGACGAAAAAGCAACTGGAATCGGCGGAGAAGATGAAGAGACTGCAGCCGCAGATTAAGAAGCTGCAGGAGCAATACAAGAGCGACAAGCAGAAGTTCCAAGAGGAATTCTGGAAGCTATGCCAGGCCAACAAGGTGAATCCGCTGGGCGGATGCATGCCTTTGTTGGTGCAAATGCCGATTCTTATCCTGATATACCAAGGTATACGCCAATACATCGTCCAGTTCGACAAGGCTTCATTCCTGTGGGTGCACAACCTGGCACAGCCGGATCTGATACTGTTGTTGTGCTACACCGCCAGCATGGTGTTGTTCCAGCAGATGACGAACAAGACGAACCCGACGGCTTCGATGGACCCGCAACAGGCCCAGCAGCAGCGGATGATGACATGGATGATGCCGCTGATGTTCTTTTTCTTCTTCAGAGGGCTGCCGGCTGCATTCATCTTGTACTGGCTGGGGACCAACGTCGTATACTTCCTGCAGCAATGGCTATACATGCGGCAGGCGGCGGCACACGGCGAGGCAGTGCCGGTCGGCGCCCAGGCCTCGGGCAGCGGGGCGGGCGGGGGTTTCAGCGGCTGGATGGCGAAACTGATGAGCAGCGGCCAAGGCGAGGAGGGCCAGCCGCGGTCCACGCAATCGAAGCCCTCCGGGCAGTTGTCCAGCTACGAGGAGAAGAAGCGGGCGGAGGCGGGCAAGAAGCTGGGCAGGGAGGATGAGCCGAAAAGCAAGCGGCGGCGCGGCCGCAGGTAAGCGAGCTGCTGCGCTGCAGCTTTACGAAGGGAGCAGGTAACTGTGCGCCAGGTGGAAGTTACTGCAAAAAGCATCGAGGAGGCTACCCAGTTAGCTGCCAACGAGCTCAACGTGGGGGTGGAAGAGATCGAGATAGAGGTGATTGACAGGCCGCGCAAGATACTGGGCCTGCTTGGCAGCGGTGAATACCACATCCGGGCATGGGTGCGTGAGGCGGGCACGCAAGCGCCGCAGGCTGCAACAGAGCCCGAAGCCGCACAACCCGAGTCAGAAGGCGAAGCGGAGAGTGCGCCCCAGGAGGAGCAGCCAGCCCCTGAGTCCGGTGCACAGGTGGTTGCCCAGCGCGCGGTAAAGGTGTGCCAGGACATTATTGACCTCATCGGCCTGCAGGCCGAGGCTGCAATTACCTCAGTAGAAGAGAAAGAGGTCAACATTAAGCTGGAGGGCGAGGGGTTGGGGCTGCTCATCGGGCGGCACGGGGCCACGCTGGACGCCCTGCAGTTGCTGGTGGCGATTATCGCCAACCGGGGGCTGCAGGATGGCGCCCGTGTTATCATTGACGCCGAAAACTACCGGCAGCGCCGGCGCGAGATGCTGGAGCGGCTGGCGCATACGCAGGCCGAGAAGGCCAAGCGCACCGGCAAGGAGGTCGTTATCCCGGACTTGAAGGCGTTCGAGCGGCGGATAGTTCACTTGGCATTGGCCGACGATCCGCACGTGCGAACCTACTCCGAAGGTCACGGCGAGGCGCGGCAGTTGGTAATATCGCCGGAGGAGCCTCCTCCCAACCCCGAACAATAGAAACCACATTGCCAGCTCGCTGATGCAAAAGAGCCGGTCCGCACAGGTTCTGTGCTGACCGGCTTGTTGTTTGTGAGATTACGAGGGGCGCTTCCACTCCCCGACACAAGCAAGTCAGCGCCGGCTGTCGCCCTTGCGGTCATCGCTGATACAGCCGAAAGAGCGGCAAAAAGACGGCCGGGACACAGCCGCTGCCGTGCCCCGGCCCCGTGGCTTGCCGATATTCGATACTATGCTGCGTCAGAGCCGCCGGCCAGCCTCTCTTGCACCTCGATGACTTCCTTGCTTTCGCGCTTGGATATCATCAAGGCCACGACCACAATGGCGGCGAGGACGATTCCCGTCACATACAAGGCAGTCGGATTGCTTTCGCCGACACTCACTATTACCGGCACCACCAGCAAGCCGACGAGGTTCATGACCTTGATCAACGGGTTGAGGGCCGGCCCGGCGGTATCCTTGAAGGGGTCTCCCACGGTATCGCCGATTACGGCCGCTTCATGGGCGTCACTGCCCTTGCCGCCGTACGCGCCATCCTCGATTACCTTCTTGGCGTTATCCCACGCGCCACCGGCGTTGCACATCAAAACGGCCAGTAGCTGGCCGACCACTATGATGCCGCCCAAGAAGCCGCCCAGGGCGGTCCATCCCAGCCAGCAACCCACGATAATGGGTGCGAGGATGGCGAGGATTCCGGGGGCAATCAGTTCGCGCAGCGCGGAGGCCGTGCAGATGTCCACCACGCGCCCGGATTCAGGCTTGACACCCTCCTTGCCTTCCAGCAGGCCGGGGATTTCCCTGAACTGCCTGCGCACCTCGTTGATGATGTAGAAGGCAGCACGGCTGACAGCGCGCAGGGTGATTGAGCTAAACAGCAGCGGCATTGCCCCACCGATGAGCAGTCCGATGAAGACGATGGGGACGTCAAGGTTGAGGTGGTAGCGCGCCAGCGCCGCCGGGTCAATCGACTCGACGCCGCCCTTGCCCAGGTAGCCGGCCGCGACCTTCGACAGGTACGAGCCGTACAGGGAGATAGCGGCGATGACTGCCGAGGCGATGGCGATCCCCTTGGTGGCCGCCTTGGTGGAATTCCCCACCGCATCCAGTTGTTCCACGATGGGCATGGCATCATCTACGCCGGCCATCTCGGAAATGCCCTGGGCATTGTCAGCCACCGGTCCGTAGGTATCCATGGCGATGATGACCCCGGTGGTGGTAAGCATACCCAGTCCACAGAGCGAGACGCCGTAAAGTATCTCCACTGGGGACGCCCCTGTGCCGAACACGAGGATGGAGAAGATGATGGAGCCGCAGATCAGCAGCAGGGAGAAGGCGGAACCCTCCAGGCCCTCGGAAAACCCTGTCAACAGGTCGGTAGCGGCCCCCGTTTGAGCGGACTTGGCTATATCCTGGACCGGTCGGAAGCGAACGGAGGTGTAGTACTCGGTCAGCTTGTACATGGCCACGGCCAGGACCAGGCCCGAGATGGTGGCCAGGAATAGCTTCCACCAGTCATCGTGTGTCTGGGCGAATGCTCCCACGTAGAAGCGGGCGACAAAGTAAAAGCCTACTGCGGAGACAATCGCCGAGTAGATGAACCCGCGGCTGATGGCTATCATCGGGTATTCATCCTCGGAGCGCGAGCGCACCAAGGCGATTCCCAGTATCGAGGTGAGCACACCCACGGCACGGATCATCAGAGGGTACATGATCCATACGGTGGCGGTTCTCATGCCTTCGGCCCCACCGCCGGCGTGGGCAAGTGCCAGGATCATCGAGGCGACGAGGGTCACTTCATACGACTCGAAGATATCGGCAGCCATACCTGCACAGTCGCCGACGTTGTCGCCCACGTTATCGGCGATGACGGCGGCGTTGCGCGGGTCGTCCTCAGGAATGCCGGCCTCAACTTTGCCCACCAGGTCGGCACCGACGTCGGCCGCCTTGGTGTAAATGCCGCCGCCGACCCGCATGAACAGGGCCAACAAGCAGCCGCCGAAGCCGAAGCCCAGCAATACTTCAGTGGCATGTTCCTTGAAAATCATGAAAATGATGGTTGCACCCAGCAGCCCCATGGTTACAGTGAACATCCCCGTTACCCCGCCTGACTGGAAGGCAATGGCGAGGGCTTCGCGCAGGCTGGTGCGGGCTGCATTGGTGCAGCGGACGTTGCCCTGCACTGCCAGCGTCATTCCCATGTAGCCGGTGATGCCCGAGCCGAAGCAGCCGAGCAGGAACGCGATGGCGCGTCCCACCGCAATCGACCAGTGTTCGCTCAGGCCGCTCAGGAACAAGGCTACGGCCAGTATTACCACCAACACCAAGATAGTGCGGAATTGCCGGTTCAAGTAGGCATAGGCTCCTTCTTGAATCTGGCTGGCGACGTCACGCATCTTCTCGGTGCCCGCGTCGGCTTTCAGAACCTTCTGGCGCAGGTATAACGCGTATACTACGCCGATCAGGCCACAGACGATGACACCGATCAGAGCTGCGTTCTCAAACTCCGTCAACTGCATCAAAGATTCCATGCGACATTCCTCCCTGAAGTTCTACTGCACCCAATAAGTGATTGTCCGTCATCGAAGTTGGTCATTGCAGCCATCCGTTTGAGGCAGCAAGCAGGGTCAGACACCCGACTGCCAAGCAATAGACACTAAAGTATAACAAATTTCCCCGCTGCACGCTACGCACCACCAGGTGAATTGCCGCTATCCCCGAGAGGGCAGCCACCACTACGCCCAACAGGTAACAATCCAGCCCGGCTGCGGGCACGGATGCAGCGACGAGCTCCCGGACTTTCTGGGCCGTACCCCCCAGGATGATGGGCACCGACAGCAAGAACGCAAACCGCGGCGCCCATTGGCGGGAGAAGCCGACCGCCAGGCCGCTGCAGATCGTCATTCCCGAGCGCGACAAACCGGGAATTATGGCGGCTGCCTGGGCAAGGCCGACCGCGACGGCATCGTACCACCGGCTGGCCCTGCCTTCCTTGGGGCCGTCCAGCCGCTGCACGACGGCCAGCACCAATCCTGTCACCACCAGTGCCGCGCCTACAACGTACAGGCTGCTGAAGGCACTGTCAATGTAACTTTCCAGTCGCCAGCCGATGAGGGCAGCCGGTATCGTCCCGATAATCAACAGCCACAGCACGTGGCGGGCATCCGCCGCCTGCACCGCACCTTCCCCCTTCCACGTCGCCACCGACCGCACCATCGCCCACAAGTCGGCCCGGTAGTAGATGACTACCGCCAGCAGCGTGCCAAAGTGCAGGAAGATGACGAAGGCCAGGTCCAACTTCGGCACTCCAATCAACTTTCCTGCCAGAACCAAGTGCCCCGAACTGGAGACCGGCAGAAATTCCGTGGCTCCTTGCAGCACCGCCAGTACGAACGCCTGCAGCAGGCTCACTGCCGCCCGCCCTCCCTGTTGGGCACGAACTCCTCGGGCGGCTGCGTGCGAAGCTCAAAGGCATACTCCAGGGCATCACAAATCCGCTGCGCGGCACGGCCGTCGCCATACGGACATCCTCCGCTGGTCATGGCCTGATAAGCCGCCGGGCTGGTCAGCAGCTCATCGGCTGCCGCCACGATGGCCTCGGTTTCCGTGCCTACCAGTTTCGCCACGCCGGCCTCGATACCCTCCGGCCGCTCCGTGGTGTCCCTTGTCACCAGGACGGGTATGCCCAGGGCGGGGCCTTCTTCTTGAAGGCCGCCGGAATCGGTGATGATAAGATCGGCCCGCGACAGCAGCGGCACGAACGTCAGGTAATCGGGCGGCTCGCACAACACCACCCGCTCGGTGCCGTCGAGGATTTCGTGCACGGCATCGTGTACCGCGGGGTTGGGATGCACGGGGTAAAGGATGGTGACATCCGCATGCTTTTGCACAATCTGCTGGAGGGCCTCGCAAATCCGGGTCAACGGCACCCCCAGGTTCTCGCGGCGGTGGGCGGTAACCAGCACCAGCCGGCCGGGGAGGTCCTCCACCCACCCGAACTCGGTTTCGCGCAGCGGAGGGGCGATTTCACAAATCGTCCGCAAGGCGTCCACCACCGGATTGCCGGTGACGAAGATAGCCGCAGGGCTTACGCGGGCGGCCAGCAGGTTGGCACGCGCCAGAGGCGTGGCGGCAAAATGCAAGTCGGCAAGCTGGCTGGTAAGCCTGCGGTTGATCTCCTCCGGATAGGGAGAGAACTTGTCGCCGGTGCGCAGGCCGGCTTCCACGTGCCCCACGAGCACATGCTGGTAGAACGCCGCCAGGCTAGCGGCGAACACCGTCGTGGTGTCGCCCTGCACCAGGATTACGTCGGGCCGCAACTGCCTCAGAACCGGCTCAAGTCGCTGCAGCACCCGGCAGGTAACCTCCGTCAGGCTCTGGCCTTCCTGCATCACGTCCAGGTCGGCCGCCGGTTCCATGCCGAACACCCCCAGCATCTGGTCCAGCATCTGGCGGTGCTGGGCGGTGACGACTATGTTGGTGTGAAACTTGTCGGCACGGCGCGTCAACTCGGCGTAAATGGGAGCCAGCTTGATTGTTTCAGGCCTGGTGCCGAAAACCAGGGTAACCCTCACTCTGCTCATCGGAACCAAATCCCCAATGCCACTGCGCATAGCGCGATCGAGATTGCATATATCACCAACACCGCCTGGGTCATGCTCAGGCCGCGAGCCAGCAGGCGGTGATGAAAGTGCGACTTGTCCGCGTTGTAAATGGGCTGCCGACGGCGCGCGCGGCGGAACACGGTTACGACTGCATCACCCAGGGGCACTCCCAGCACCAGCAGGGGGACGACAACGGCCAGCACGGTCGTGCTCTTGAAAGCGCCTATGACCGATATGCAGGCCAGCACAAAGCCCAGGAACATCGCACCGGTATCCCCCATGAAGATGCGGGCGGGCGCGAAATTGTAGGGAAGAAATCCCAGGCAAGCCGCAGCCAGCGCGGCCCCCATGACCGCCACCGTCGGCATGTGGGCACTTGCCGCCATTATCGTCAGCGTAGTGGCGGCGATGGCGCAGACGCCGGCCGCCAGGCCATCCAGCCCGTCGAGCCAGTTGATGGCGTTGATGACAAATATTATCCACAGCACCGTCAGGGGCCCTGACAGCCAGCCGACAGCCAGGTAATGCTGGCCGGGGAGCAGGGCCAGTGGGTTGGTCAATCCCTCGATGCGTACTCCCCACTGGAACGCTATCACGGCGACCAGGAACTGCCCGATGAGCCGCGGGGCGGGGTGGAGGCTGTAAATATCATCAAGCAGGCACAGGAGCAATAACAGCGTGGAAGCAATGAACATGCCCAGCTGGGTGCGCCCCGGCGGCCAGGCAACTGCTGCAACCGCCAGCCAGAAGGCGATGTAGATGGCTACGCCCCCTGCCGTCGGGACCAGGCGCTTGTGGACGCGGCGCTCACTGGGGCGGTCAACTATGCCGGTGCGCTGAGCCAACCGCTGTACGACAGGGGTCAGAAGCAAACTACATACAAGCGCGATGCCGGCACCTACCAGCGGCGTCACAAGTCCTCGCCCACCTCATCTTCCGGATGCCATTGCACCATCTCAATGCCCGCTTCCCGCAGCAAGCTATGTGCCAAGTCGTCGGGATATTCGCCCTCGAACACGATGCGGCGGACGTTGGCGTTGATGAGCATCTTGGCACATACCACGCAGGGATGAGTGGTGGTATAACAGGTCACATTTTCCAGCTTGACGCCATGGATTGCTGCCTGGATGATGGCATTCTGCTCGGCGTGCAAGCCCCTGCACAGCTCCTGGCGCTCGCCGGAAGGGATACCCAGTTTGTCGCGGTAGCATCCGCCAAGCTCCGCACAGTGGGGGAGGTGTTGAGGTGCTCCGTTGTAGCCGGTGGCCAGAATGCGGCGGTCGGATACCAGGATCGCGCCCACGTGGCGCCGCAAGCAGGTCGAACGCTTGGCCACAACGTGGCAAATCTCCATAAAGTACGCGTCCCACGAGGGACGCCTGTCAGGTACCGGTTGTTTTTTCTCCATTGGTCTATACAGGCTTGGTCAGATGATCTCGGCCATCTTCTGGCGCCTGCGAAGATGGCGCTGCTCGGAAGAGGGGCTGGCGGTCAGGAACGTCTCCACGAGTTGCTGTGCCAGCCCCGGCCCCACCACGCGGCCGCCGAAACACAAGACGTTGGCGGCATTGTGTTCGCGGGCCATGCGGGCACTGTAACAGTCGCTGCACACTGCCGCGTATACGCCGCGCACCTTGTTGGCGGTCATAGCCATACCGATGCCGGTCCCGCAGATAAGCACCCCCACGTCCACCTTCTCATCAGCCACCGCTCGCGCCACCTGGACCGCGATGTCGGGATAGTCCACCGGTTCGGTGCTGTCCACGCCGAAATCAACCACTTCGTGCCCTAGTTGCCTGATTGCGTCAATCACCGGCCCGCGCAGGACATATCCACCATGGTCATTTCCCAAAGCGACGCGCATTGTATCACCTGCAGGATAGAATTCCACGAAAAAGGCCCCCTGCCCAGCAGGAGGCCCGCCTGGATATTCGGGCCATCAGCGCACTGTTTTACTCCTCGGCAGACTTCACTTGGGCTTCTTTCGGCAGCCGCACGCTAAAGGTCGAGCCTTTGCCCACCTCGGTCCAAGCCAGCCAGACGTCGCCGCCGTGCGCTTGCGCAAGGTGCTTGACCAGATACAACCCGATGCCGGTTCCCTTGACCGCCTTGTGACCGGCGTCATCATCAACCATGTGGAAACGCTCGAAGATCTTGTCGCGGTGCTGCTCGGGCACGCCCAGCCCCTCGTCGGTGATATCCAGCCGGATGGTTTCGCCCTCGTCCTCGGCCGTGACCGTCACCGTGCCGCCGTCGGGAGAGTACTTGACCGCGTTGCCCACCAGGTTGTCCAGTATCTGGACGACCTTGTCTGCGTCGGCCGTGATGGTCGGAAAGTCCGGCGGGACTTTGCTTACCAGCTTGTGTCTGTGCGTGTACTGCTGCTGTATCTCCAGGACGCGGTTGACGGTTTCGTAGATATTGACAGTGGTTATCTGCATCTCCAGGGCACGGCCGGACTCGATGCGCGATATGTTGAGCAGGTCGCTTATCAGGCGCGTGAGGCGGTCGCATTCCTGGTCGATTATCTCGTAGAACTCGCGCCGTGTCTCAGCATCGTAAAGCTCTTCATTCGGATCGTCAAGCAGGGTGGAGATGAATCCCTTGATGGAGGTCAACGGAGTACGCAGTTCGTGGGAGACGGTCGAGACGAACGCGGTCTTCATGCGCTCGACCTGGCGGATTTCGGTGATATCGCTGAAGATAGCGACCACGCTGTCGGCCTGGTGGTTTTCGCCCGCCATCAGGCTTGTCTCAACCCTGTAGATGCGATGCTTGTCCGGGAAGTCTATTTCCCGCGACATTTCGGAGCGCTGTTGTAGGCTGTCGCGGAACAGGGACTTCAAGACAGGAACGGGTATTACCTCGTCAAATGGCTCGCCCACGTATTGTTCATTGTCATCGTCCAGCCCTAGCATTTCACAGGCGAACTTGTTGATGAGGCGAATCTTGCCTTGATTGTTCACTACCATAACGCCGGCATGGATGCTTTCAAAGGTGGCCTCCAGGCGCTCTTTCTCTTCGGTCAACTCGATGTAAAGCTGGGCATTGTTGATAACCGCCGCCGCCTGCTCGGCCAACATCTCCAACAAGCGCACGTCGTCGTCGTTGAATTCCTGCTCGTAGCGCTTGTTGAAGGCGTGCATGACGCCGATAACGCGCTCTTGGACGACACGCTCTTCATCGTCCCGCTGCTTGATCGTCAGGGGGGCACAGATTCCGTTGCGCACTCCCAGCATCTCCGCCTTGTCTCTGAGAATGTGGGGGGCGGAGGCTACGTCGTTGAAGCTGGCAGACTGGCCGCTCCGGTAGACCCAGCCTGTTATGCCCTCGTCGGGAGTGATTCTGAGCTGTGAGGCTTGCTCTTCGGTGATACCCAAGGCCGGCGGCAGGACGGTCAGCTCCCCCGCCTCCGCCTGGTAGACCATCGTCACGACCTTCTCGGCCTGGACGATCATGGCGATCTTGTTGATCAGCCGTGAGAGGGTCTGCCGCAACTCCGGCCGCGTCATGATGACCTGGGGCATCTCGGCCATCGCGGAGGCCGTTTGCAGCTCACCTTCGAGTTCCCGGATCTTGCCTTGGAGTTCGGCAACAACCGTCCGGTATCGTTCAAGTTCTTTGCGCAACTGGACAGAATCCTCAGGGGTCACAGCACTTCGCCTTTCCTACCAGCGCTTGCGCGAATCGCGGTCGGCGCCCTGTGGGGCTGGCCGGTCAAGTGTGCCACCTGTCCGCGCCCCCAAGGACGATAACTCTGCTCAACGCCGCCGTCCCTCGCGCGCACGCCTGCACTCACTCTGTTTTTGATTGCTCTTTTTCATGAAGCTCTCGAGGCGCTTTTCGAAAGCCTCGTCAATACCGCGCCGACTCCGGGGCGGAGACGGTGCATTAGGGGCTGTAGGGTTGGCCTGCTTGATTGACAATTCGAAACGCCCGGGTTCCTTGCGAACCAGTACCTTTACCTTGACCTGGTCTCCTTCATGCAGGTAATCCGTTACATTCCGGACGTACTCGTCGGCTATCTCGGAAATATGTACCAGACCCGACTCGCCTTCCTCCAACTCCACGATGGCACCATACTTAAGCAGCTTCACGACGCGTCCGTCAACTATGTCACCAGGATTTGTGGGCATGAACTTTCTACTCTCTGTTTGGCGATGACCACCTGTCAGGTGGCCGTTTGTGCCGACTGATAAGGACTGACTATGAATTATACTAGCGCCCCTATGTGGTGTCAAGCACATTGGCTGTGCTTGTTCCTGGTAAGAAATTATGTTATACTGTTAAGTAATAACTTGAATGTATTTACGCACCCACAGGAGGGACTAAGCGTTGTCATCCACAGCGGAACGCTACTGCAGTCATGCCGACCGGCTGTGCAGGTTATTCTGTAACGTGGTCGGCGAGGTGGTGGCCGGCCAGGCTATTCGTGAGGCTACGGATGGCGCAATAACCAAATCGCAGTTTGCCGGCCTGGAATTCATCTACCTGCATCCCTCCTGCTGCATAAAGGACCTTGCCAGGGGGCTGGGTGTAAGCCACCCGGCGGCGGTAAAACTGGTGGAACGCCTGGTTGCCCGGCAATTCGTGCGCCGCAGGATCTCGGCCACGGATCGGCGCGTCGTTCAGTTACGGCCCACAGCGATGGGCGCGCGCCTGGTGAAACTTGTTCAGCAGCGGCGCGCACAGCTTACAGAGCAGGTGCTCGATGCCATGGCCGAGGGAACCGGGCAGCGGCTGCTGGAGGCGATGACAAATTTCGTGCGCTCGGCAATTCAACTGAGCAAGGGGCAACAGCTATCCATCTGCTTGCATTGCGGCGTTGCGCACGACGACGAATGCCCGGTACACAAGGCCGAGGCGTGGCTGGGCGTCGAAAGCCACATCAAATAGCCGGCACATTCACCGGCAAGCGGAATCCCCAGGTCCTGCCTGCTCTCCTTCCCCTTTAAGCAGCGCAACCGCCTCAAATAACCTCGCAAGCCGCGAGGCGGATTTTTTACCCGGACTTTCTTCCACGCGACTGGAGACATCGAATCCCGCCGGCCTGACTACACGCCACGCCTCCATGAGGTTGTCTGCGCCGATGCCGCCCGCCAACATGACAGGAAGCGGGCTGGCCGCCACGACTTTGGCCGCTAGGCTCCAATCCGAGGGCTGTCCCGTACCACCCACTCCGCTCTTTGTTGCAGTGTCCAAAACAATCATGGCGCAGCCGGCATCTCGATAGGCGCGGACATCGCGCAACAAGTCGGCAGCCGCCGCCTGCGGGTCCGCGGCCAGCGGCGGCACTCCCAGGGCCTTCCACACTGCCACGCCTGCAGGCAGCTTGCGGCACAGGGAAGCGATAAACTGGGGATGCTCGCGGCCGTGCAGTTGAAGGGCGGCAGGTTGCAAGGCTTCGGCGAGGGCTGTCAGTCGTTCAGATTTGAGGTCTTCCGTCACGATTACGGCCTTCTTCTGCGCGTGACGACGCAGGTACCTGGCCGCCTGCAGGCTCAGATTGCGGGGCGAGCGAGGGATGTCAATGATCATGCCCACGTAATCGGCACCTAGTGCGAGCGCCAGGCGCAGATCGGCAATCGTGGTCAATCCGCAGATCTTCACAAGTGGCCTGGACATCGGGTTCCTACCCACCACCTACTACTTGAATATCCCGGACGCGAACGGTGGGCATTATCTGGCCCGGTTCGGAGCGATAATCCGAGGAGATGGCATCGATCTTGCCCAGCAGTTCGAATATGTCGCTTCCCACCATCGTCGTGGTTATCGGGTAGGCAAGTTCGCCCTTTTCGATCTTGAATCCGAAATCAATGGTGGCCGAGATGTCGCCGGTTACCGGGTCGGGGGTGAGACCTGCTGCATTGATGTAGATACCTTCGTCCAGCTCGGCGATAAGTTCGGCCTCCGTCTTGTCGCCGAGCGTGGGCACCAGGTTGCTGGTTGTGATGCCTCCTCCCCAGGCTGCGTGTGCCGTGTTCTCAACACCCGCCTTGTTGGCGGTGTACGAATTGTGAAGATAGGTGGTCAGCACGCCGCGATCCAGCAGCGTCAGCCGCCTCTTGGGCACGCCCTCGCCGTCATAGGCGGTTGACGCCAGCCCCGCGGGGATGAACGGATCCTCGGTGACTGTGACAACCTCGCTGGCGATCTGCGTGCCTTCTCTGCCGACCATGCAGGAGCGGCCGCGCTGCACGCTCTCGGCATTGGCTGCCGCAATCGCGCTGGCAATCACCCCCATGCCGGCAAACGGCCCCAGCACCAGCGGCAGACGAGCTGTGGCAACCTTCCTGGCACCTAGAAACCGCAACGCCTCTGTAGTAGCCTTGGTGCCTAGTCCCTGGGGCTCAAAGTCAAGCAGGCGCCGCGCCACGTCCTGGTCGAAATAGCTTCCCACGTCATCGCCCCGTTGCACGACTGCGAAATAACCCAACTGTACGTGTGTGCCCCGGCGCTGCACGGCCACGCCCGTGGAGCTGGCCAGCGCCATCTCGCTGACAACCAGGTCACCTCCGCCTGAGAGGGCCACATCCGGGGCAACGGCCCGTGCTTCCTCGATTCCCTGGCTGCACCAGCGCACCACCTCCGCCGCCGCCAGCCCGGCCAGCTTGTCATCAAACAGGCCCTCTATCTGCGCCTGGGCGGCGGCCGGCGAGGGAAGGGCGACAAAGTCGGGGTCCGGGTGGGTGGCGCGCGCCAACTCCACGGCATTTTCCGCGCAGCGGCGTGCAGCTTCTTCACCCAATCTGCGGGTCGTGGCAAAGCCCACTCCCCCGTTTATGAACGCCCGCACCCGCACGGTGTAGTCACGCACCACCTCGCACTCCCTAATGCTCGTTTTCTCAACAATGACACCGATTTGCCGGCTGGTGCCGCAGAGCGCCTCTGCCCACTCGGCGCCCGCCTTCACGGCGCTTTCGACGGCAAGTTGAGCGATATCTTGCTCCTTGAGTGCAATTTGTTCTTGTTTGCGACAAGGCGGTCAGCATAGCCGGGCCCACGGGCTTGCAGCAGACGCAAAGTGACCCGGTTGCGGCAGCTCCGGCCTCACTCAACCCCGCCCGCCCACTACTACGTTCCTGATACGCAGATGGGGGCCGCCGGCATCGACGGGCATGGACTGGCCGTCCTTGCCGCACGTTCCGCCCAGCTCGAAGCGCAGGTCGTTTCCTACCGCCGTCACGCTGCGCAGCGTCTCCAGCGTCAAGCCCGAGATGCTTACATTGCGATAGTGCTGGCCCAGCTTGCCGTTTTCGATGGCGTAGGCCTCCTCCACGTTACAGGTGAATTGCCCGCGGGCCGTGAAGACATACCCCCAGTTGCCGCCGGTCAGGTACAGCCCCTTCTTGGTGTCAGACAGCATCTCCTGGAAGCTGCAATCCCCCGGGGCCACGAAGGTGTTGCTCATGCGCACGATAGGGGGAAAACTGTAGCCCTGAGCCCGCGCTGATCCCTGCGGCCGCACTCCGAAGCGGGCGGCTGTTTCCAGGCTGTGCAAGTAGCTTTCAAGGGTGCCTTCGTGCACCAGCCGGTGCTGGCGGGCCTGCACCCCCTCGTGGTCATACACAAACGAGCCGTTAAGGCCGGGCAGAGTGGGGTCGTCAATGATGGTGACGCTTTCATGCGCCACCTGCTGGCCGATCTTGCCCTCCAGTATCGATTCACCGGCCCACACGGCATCTGCTTCGCAGTTGTGGCCGAATGCCTCGTGGACCAGCAGCCCGCAGATGATGGGGTCGATTATCACTTCGAAGGTGCCGGCCGGTGCAGGGCGGGCCGACAGCAAGGCAACCGCCTTGCGAGCCGGCTCGCCGGCGAATTGCTCGGGGTCCAGCGAGCTGATAAGCTCGTAGCCTCCCAGCTTGGCCCGGCGCTTGGAGGCCCACTGCAGTTCCCCATTGTCCGTTGCAGTCACAAACACGTTCACCCCGCAACGTACCACCTCGACCTGCAGGTAGGTCCCGTAGGTGTTGGCCAGGTACATGGTGGTGACGGCGTCGCCATAGGAAGCCACCACGTTGGCCAGCTTGTCGCCGGCCTGCTGGCGCGCTGCTTCCTCCAGGGCGAAGATAGCCGCGACACGCTCCTTGAGGGGCACCTGGCGGGGATCGATCTTGTACTCGGTACGAACCGAAGCCTCGACCGGCTCAATCTGCGCAACCATCCCCGGGTCCGTGACACTGGGCGCCGCAGTGCGCGCCATTGCGATGGCGTCATCCAATGCCTGCAGCAATTGGCGCTCTGCGATGTTGTTGGTGGGGGCAAACCCCCAGGCTCCATCTACCAGCACCCGCAAGCCGGCTCCCAGCGCCTCGCCGGCCGAGATTTTGTCCGCCCGGCCGTCTTGGACCATGATGGAGGTATTGGTGCTGTCGGTGATGCGAAGGTCAGCGAAATCCACGCCCTTGCGGGCGGCTGTTCTGATAACGCGTTCCATTGTTTCCCGAATCTGAGCTGCGAGCACCTATTGTTCACCCTTTGAGGCCTGCTTGCCGCCTTTGTCCTTGCTCAGGCTCCACCCTGCAATCATGGCTATTACCAGCATCAAGCCCGCCGCAATCAGGTAGGGGACGCCCGGAGTCCTGAACAGGCTGTCCAGCAGCAGGACAATAGCAATGGATAGGAATACAATGCACAGCATCACGCTGGCAAACAGCACCGCCGCCACGGCGATTTTCTGGCCCGCCGCGCGCAGCGGCTCAACGAAGACACTGTACATGCTTTGCCGAGCCTTGGCCTTGAGGCCCTCGCCCACAGCAGCCGCAATCGCGCCCACTGTTTCCCCCCACGATGTCGAGCGGTTCGATCCCGTGTCCTTGTCGGCGGACTGTTGCGGCTCTTGTGTCTCGTTGTCCGGCATGTCGACACCTCGCGATCCTTATGTTATCCCCTGTCGGTCGGTTGTACGTGTTACGGTCGGTCACTGCCGAAGAGCCGCGCCCCCCACTTCCTGGTACGCCCCGCAAGCGGCTGCAAAACCGCGAACAACTTGTACCACAAGGGCGAGAAAACAGCCCCCCATTCACCCACATATTCAACGTAGCGAGCATTGAACCCTCTCTTGAAGCGGTTGAGGCCGGCCAGCGCTTCGTCCTGGGGCTGCCCGTCCACCTCTTTCGCCACCCCTCGCATGTCGTACAGCGTGCAGCCTTGGGCCTTGGCCCAGCGCATTATTTCCCACTGCAGCAGGTGGTTGGGCATCTTGTTGCGATGCCGGTTGCTTGAGGCGCCGTACACGTACCAGCACTGCCGCCCCAACAGGAAAACGACCGCCCCGGCCACGGCCTCCTCGTCCACGTATGCCAGGAACAAGCTGGCAAGTCCAGGCTCGACAAGCAGTTCCCAGATGTCGTGGAAGTAGGAGCGTGCCCGGATGACGAAGCCGTCACGCCGGGCGGTGATCACCAGCAGGTCATAGAATACATCCATCTCGTCGCGGCTGGCAGCCGCTTTTACCACGACGCCCTTGCGTTGCGCCAGCCGGATATTGTAGCGCCACTTGCTGGCGAAGCCGGCCAGCAACTGCTCCTGTGGCGCCGAGATGTCCACTTTCATGACGTACCGGGGCTGTATTGCACCAAAGCCGGTCGCCGTGGTTGCGGTCGGCTCAAACCCTGTTGCCGCCAGCGTCCGGCACCCCGCTTCATCGCCGGCCTCGATCGCAGGGTCCATCTTGACGGCTACGGCCCGGTGTCGGACGGCCAGTTGCCTTATCGCCGCTCCCAACTGGGCGGCAGCGGCGTAGTCGCCCAGTTCAATGATGGGACCGCGCGGGGCATAAAACAGGCATTTGCCCAGGGCCGGCAGGGGCCGCTTGAGTACCAGGCAGGCTGCGGCCAGCTTCCCGCCGCGTTCCACGGCGACAGGCAACGGCTGCCAGCCGGTGCGCTGCTTCAGTTCGCCCCATTCCCAGCACTGCAGCACATCGCCGTATGGTGAAGCGGCGATGAACTCGTTCCATTCCCGGCGCCTGTCGGATGGCCAGAGCATAGTGCACCTGCTTACGAGAATTAGTCGCCGATGACCCGCGAGACCTCGGGGGCGGGACGCTTGAGATTGAAAGCCGCTGCCAGGATGTCACGGGCCACGGGAGCAGCCGCCGTGGAGCCATGGCCCCCTTCGGACACCAACACCGCGCAAGCGTACTTGGGCTTGTCGTAGGGGGCGAACGCCACAAACCAGGCGTGCGGCGGCTTGTCGCGGCCGTGTTCGGCCGAACCCGTCTTGCCGGCCACGGCGATGGGAAACTTGCGGAACATCCACGAGGCCGTTCCGTGCTTGTCGGAGCAAGCCAGGCGCATACCGCGCCGCACGTGGGCCAGCGCCGTCGGGTCAATGCCCAGGTCGCGGGGCGGCTGAGGCGTGCACATCTGCACCCCGCGCTTGGTGTAAGCCGGCCATTGAATCTTGCGCAGCAAGGTGGGATGCACCAGCTTGCCCCCGTTTGCCACGGCAGCCGTCACCACCGCCATTTGCAGCGGTGTGACGGTCAAGTAGCCCTGCCCGATTATCATGTTGAGGGTATTACCGCGCCACCATTTTTCCCGGAGAATGTTCAGCTTCCATTCCGGGGTGGGCACAAAGCCCGCTGCTTCGGCAGGAAGCTCGATGCCGGTCGGGCTGCCGAGGCCGAACTTCCTGGCGTATTCGGCCAGCATGGCGCCGGTGACTCCCGCCTTGCGGGCCAGCTCGTAGAAATACACGTCACAGGATTGGGCGAGGGCCTGGTAGAAATCCATGCGGCCGTGCCCGCCCTTTTTCCAGCAGTCAAAGCGGCGGTGATATTCCCCCTCGTGAATATTGCCCTTGCACACAAAGGTGGTGGTAGTCTTAAGTCCCACCTCGCACAGCGCGGTGACCGCCGAGATTATCTTGAACGTGGAGCCCGGCGGGAACTGCCCGGCAATGGCGTAGTTGTTCTGGGGTTTGCGAGGGTCGTTTTGCAACTGTTCCAGCTCCCGGCGGGTCCATCCGCGCACCCACCTGTTCAGGTCGTAACCCGGTACGCTGGCCAGCACCAGCACCTCGCCGCTGTTGACGTCCAGCAGTACGGCGGCCCCGATACTGGCCGGACCCGCCCGTTCGATGGCATGGTGCAGCGACTGTTCGGCGACTTGCTGGAGGCGTGCGTCAAGTGTCAGGTATATCGAGGCGCCCGGTATCGGTTCGCGCTCCTCCAGCGGCGGGCCGATCGGCTCGTTCTTGATGGTCACCTCGTACAAGGTGCGCCCCCGGATACCTTGCAGCATGGGCAGCGGCGGGTCTGTCGACTCGTCCAGCTCGCACACCTTCTCGATGCCGGATTTTCCGATAATCGCGGTGGGCGAGTACAGGTATTCGGGCAGCACGTTCCAATCGGTGCTGACCGGCCGCACCAGCACTTGGGGCACGGGAATCTTTTTCAGCTTCTCCAGTTCGTCGGCGTCAATAATGCGGGCGTAGCCCAGCACGTGGCAGGCGAGATCCTTGTGGGGATAGTAGCGTTGGCTGACTTCCTGTATCTCAACTCCCGGCAGCTCGTAACTGTGCTCTTCGATGCGGGCGACCGTCGTCAACGGCACGTCTTCGCCGATCTTGTCCAAGCAGACCGAGTCAACATTGCTGTGCGACTTTATTATGTGCGCTATGGCCGCGCGCACCTGTGCAGTGGTCGGCTTGGAGGGCAGAAGGCCGGCTAGCTGTTGGATGACCTTTTCCGCCTCGCCTTCGTCGGAGGGGAAGTCAGCCGGCCGGATGGCCACATTCCACATGGGCCGGTTATCAGCCAGCACCACGCCGTTACGATCATAGATGAGGCCGCGGGGGGCAGGCTCCCACACCGCCTTGAGCCTGATGCGCGCCGACTGCTCGGCATAGTGGGCCGGGTCAAAGAGTTGTAGCTGCCACAACCGTCCGACTAAGATTAACATCGCTGCTATGATCGCAGCAGCTAATATCCAAAAGCGCGTCATAGGCACGGTGGATTGTGTCACCGGTCAACCTCAACCTTGTTTGGAACTTATGACGGCGTGGATTGCATGTTACTCCGCCGGTTGGTTGTCTGCCTGCGGTTCCGCAGGGGTGTTATCTTCGGCGGCCGGTGGCGGCGGCTCAGGGGCAGCAGGCGGTTGCTTTTTTTCCGCAGATTGCGGGCCATGGATGTTGCAGGGCGCAGGGACCTTGTCCTTGGGCACCCGGCGCTGCACCACCTGTGGGCAGTAGGGGGTCGCCAGCCCCCCACTCTCCACGCAAATAGAGACTGTCACCATCTCCTGCTCCTCGGTGCCGGATGAAGCCGGCGGCGACGGTTGTGATGGTCGTGGAGATGCCGGCCGGGAGGGCGGGCCGTGCAGAGTGCACGGAGGCGGCGGCTTTTCACCCGGCTGCAACTTTCGCTTGGCGGTTCTGGGGCAGTAACGCGTGGCCAGCCCCCCCGAATCGAGGCAGATGGTAATCTCCTCGCCCTCCGGGGTCGTGATACCGGGCTTGGTGGCGACCACACCCGGGCCTGTGGGAAAGTCGCCGTGGCATCCCAGTATCTTGATTGCCCGCCGCATGAACTCGCGGAATACCGGCGCACAGAACCTGCCGCCGGCGCTGTGCAGCATGGGAGTGTCATCGTCGTTGCCTATCCACACCGCGCAAGACAGGTCCGGGGTGTAGCCCACCCACCAGGCATCGCGTCCCCTCTGCGTGGTCCCCGTCTTGCCGCACACCTTCGTGTAGCCGGCAATGGCTGCCCGCTTGCCGGTACCGGATGTAACGACCGAGCGCATGATACTTATCATGCTCACGCACGTATCCGGCCTCAACACGCGGACACGCCGAGGCTCGTGTGCCACCAGCACGTCACCTTTGTAGTTTTCGATTCTCGTCACGAAGTAGCGCTCGCAACGGATACCGCCGCTGGCAAACACGGCATAACCGCTGGCCTGTTCCAGCGGCGACAGCTCACACACGCCGAGGGCGATCGCGGGCACTGCCGACAATCTTGATTCGGGAATATTCAGTATCCTGGCTGCATACCTGACTACCTTGTCGGCCCCCAACGCTTGCACCAAGCGCACGGAGACGAGGTTTACCGACTGGGCCAGCGCATCGCGCAGGGTGTAGTTGCCGCGTTGGCGCGGAGTGTAATTTTTTGGCCTCCACCACTTGCCGGTATCCAGTTGGATGGCAATCGGCTCGGCCGAAAAGCGCGTCGAGGGGCCGTAGCCGGACTCGAATGCCGTTGCCCATATGTACGGCTTGAAGGATGAACCCGGCTGCCGGCCGTACTGGGGTGGCCCGGGATGAGCGCGGTTGTACTGGATCTTCTCGTACGGCCCTACCCCACCGACCATGGCAAGCACCGCGCCGGTGTGCACGTCCACGCAGGCCAGTGCCCCTTGGCCGATTAGCCCTCCTCGGATAAGCTTGGAGCGGCGCAGGCTCTCCACCATCTTGGTAAGTTCCTCGGTGGCCGCGTTCTGAAGGCGCATGTCAAGGGTTGTGTATACTCGCAACCCTCCTTGGTAGACCACGTCCACCCCATATTCCTGGCACAACTTGCGGATGACCAGATGAGTGAAGTGCGGGGCACGAATTACAGCCAGGCCCCGGGGCTTGAGCGGCTGGAGGCGCGACTGAATCTGCTCCTTGTCCGCCTCCTGCGCCTGCTGCGGTGTTATGTAGCCTTCCCTG
>JALGVG010000150.1 GCA_029819875.1 Candidatus Zipacnadia bacterium
GGGCCAGCCGTGGGGCGACAAGTACGCGAGGGCCCCAAGGCCGCCATGTTAGGATGGATAGGAAGCGGGCCGACAAGCCAGTTACGCCTGCGCATTTATGCCCACCACCCCGCCTCCCCGCAGCCTGCACGGCCCCTGGACAACGTGCGGGCCACGTTCATGGTCCGCGTTGAACCCCGCGGCGCCTTCCAGTCGCTGGAGGAGTTTTCCCGGGCGGTGACACGCACGCGTGTTCTCCAGACCGTGAAGCGTCAAAAAAAGCGGCTGCGCGATCAGGAGGATGCACGCAAGCCACCCATGCTCACGGAGTGGAAACCCAAGTCGAAGGCGGAGATGGTTTACCAGCATTTCTTGTTCCATACCATCAACTACACCAGTCCCGACCTCAGCATGGTGCTGACCGAGGACATGATCGCCAACCAGCCGGTCAACCGCACCGTTAACGGCCAGCCGGCTGATGCCCAGGGCCCCCTTGTCTCACCCCTGCTGACCATCAAGTGGCCTGCGGGCAAGGGCACCGGGGCGCGCCAGCAACCCGGCCGGTGATTTGTATTGCGCTTGATTGCTGTGCTATAATGCCCCCTGAGGTGCCCCAGTGCCGACGTCATGTCGTGACACGACCAAGACCATGGCTGTGAGGCAAGCCGCTCTGGTGGGAGCGGTGCTTGCATGTTGCCTGGCTGCCTGCAGCGCCCGGCAGGACCCCGCCGTGGTGACCTTCGATGCCGACGAAGTTGTGTATGACATGGGCAGGCAGGTGGCTGAACTGCATGGCAATGTCCGAATATACGTATGCATTGGCGGCGAACCGCAGCGCCGGGCGGTCATCCATGCCCAGGCCGCCAAGGTGGATCTCAAGGAAAACAACATCGGCGCCAGCGGCGGCATCTCTGTAGCCACCGAGGACGGCGTTCTGCAGGGCGACAGCTTCCAGTACAATGGACATAGCGGCCAATACAGGCTTACCGGTGCCCGAGGTGTCGTTTCCCTCTCCCGCTCGCCCACATCGGGGAAGACGGCGGCCCGCGGATATCTCACCGGCCGGCAGATCGGCAGCGAGCAGGACTTCGTCTATCTTATTCGCGGGCGCATAACGACCTGTGACAAGGCGAAACCCCATTACGCCCTGCTGGCCGACAAAATCCGCTATCGCTCCCGTACCGGCAAGCTCGAAGTGTGGAACCCCCGGGTACGCATTTACGGTGTAACCATTCCCGGCTATCCCGGGCGCATTGCCTTCAAGGTCGGGGGGCCTGCCGCTGAGCAACCCCACGTGCTGGCGATCCCCCGCTACTCCAGCCTCGATAAGCTGTACCTGCCGTACGACGTCAGGCTGGCCGGCGATCCGGATGACGAGTTTCGCAGCGTGATGAAACTGCGGATCAGCCAGCAGTTGGGAATTCGCGGCCGATGGGAGACCACCTATGAACCCGCAGGGGATTGGCAGTTGAGCCTGCTGATGTCCCGGTTGGAGAGCGCATACGACGACTTCGGCGACCTCGTGCTCCTGGACCGCCAACCTGAACTGCGCGTGGTGCGGGACCTGCTGCCGGAGGATGACGGAGAACGAAGTTTGACGGCGACTGCCGCCCTGGGACGGCTCACAGAAGACCTCCGCGAGGTTAAGCGGTTTGTGCCGTCCCCCCTGCGCGTATCGGCCGACCGCGCAATGCTGCAATTGCGCTATCAGGTGCACGCGACACAACAAGAGTTGGGCGCCGGCCATTGGTACGGAATCTGCTGGCAGGGCGTGCTGTACGACGGCGGGCGCCACTACCGCGACGTGTGCGTCTGGCTTGGGGCCGGCACCCGGCTGGCGGGCAGCATCACCGGCAGCTTGACCGCCGTGCACCATTTCACCGGTGGTGATACACCTTTTCTGCTTGACACGGTCGACATCCGCAGCGAATTGCAGCCGCGACTCGATCTGCAACTGTCCCGTAACTGGTCGTTGGCGGCCCTCGCGCGCTATGACCTGGACAGGGGCGAAGCCCGTGACTACGAGTTGACGCTCAGCCGGCGCGTCCATTGCCTCACCTGGCGGCTGGGCTACCGCAAGATGGGTCACGGAATCAGCCTCGGAGTCGACATCAACGGCCTCACGGGCCGCACGGCGGCACAACGGACTGCCTCGGCCCTCGACCGGCTCATGGAAACAATGCAGGCTGACCTGGCGGCAGGACCCGCTGCCGGTACCGCCAAGCCGGCCGTTGACGACGAACATTGAGCGAACCGTTGCAGTCAAAGAACAAGACAAGACAATGAACGTATCTCGGTACTTGGCGCTATCAATAATATTGGCGGCATGCGTGCTGGCGTGTGTTCAAGATTTCGCCATGCCCTCACCGGCGGCAGCCGCCTCGCTGAGCACGTTGCGCCGCAGGGCGGCGGAAACCAGGAGGCGACTGAAAGCCACCCAACAGCGCCTGCGACGCATCAAGGAGCAGCAGGCCCGGGCAGGCGACCAACTCAGCGCGGCCCAGCGCGAGTTGGAATTGGCCCGCCAGCGGCTTGCCAAGGTCAACGAGCACCTGGCGGAAATCGGCAAGCAACTTGCCGCCACCCAGTTGAAGCTCCAGGCAACCCGGGCGTTGCTGGAGCAACACCGCGAGGCGATGCGTGCCCGCATCTTGGCCCAGTTCCGGGCCGGCCAGCCTTCCTTTATCGAGGTCATGCTGCACGCCACCGATTTTGAAGACTTTGCCAACCGCGCCTACTTCGCACGGCGCCTTGCCGCCCAGGATCAAGAAATCCTCT
Organism: Candidatus Zipacnadia bacterium; assembly: GCA_029819875.1. Taxonomy (GTDB): domain Bacteria; phylum Armatimonadota; class Zipacnadia; order Zipacnadales; family Zipacnadaceae; genus JALGVG01. The sequence goes on from JALGVG010000150.1 coordinate 2,758, forward strand.
TGCAACTGGCTGAGGCCAAGCGCCGCGCTGAAGAGTACGAGGCCCTTCTGCAGCGCAAGAAACAACAACAGTTGGAACTGCTGGCTCAGCGCAAGCAGGAGGAGGCCGAGGTGCGTGCCCGTGCCCAAAGGGTGCAGGCCCTGGTTCACAAGCTGCGCACCGACCGGGTGATGGCCGAGCAACAACTGGCTGCCGAGCAGCAAGAGATGAAGGCCTTAGCCCGCCTTATGCAACGGCTCACCCAGCCGGGGTCTCATTATGCCTACTCCGGGCGCTGGTCGGGAAGTTTTCTCAAGCCCGTGGCCGGCCGGATCACCAGCCCGTTCGGCATGCGCTTGCACCCTATCCTCAAGAAGTGGAGAATGCACACGGGCGTGGACATCGCCGCACCGCGCGGTACGCCCATCCGGGCGGCCGCCAAGGGCCGCGTCATCTTTACCGGGTGGCGCAACAGTTGGTCGGGCTATACTGTTATCATTGACCATGGCAGCGGCTGTCAGACGGTCTATTGCCATATCCGGCCTGGCGGCATCAAATGCCATGTCGGTCAGATCGTCCAACGCGGCCAGAAAATAGCAGAGGTCGGCAGTACCGGCATGTCTACCGGCCCGCACGTGCATTTCGGTTGCCTGTTGCACGGCCGCTGGGTAGATCCCATGAAATACCGCGGCTGACCTTCAAACGCCTCCGCCGGCTGCCGTGCCACTGGGAGAATGGAATGAAAACGGGGATTGCACGCACTTTCAGTAGCGTTGCGGTGCTGTGTTCTGACCGGGAGTGACATATCTACGATGGTAAGTGTACTGAAAAGAATCTGGGATGCCAACGAGCGTGAACTGGCTCGCTACTACAAGCGGGTGGCCCAGATAAACAATCTGGAACCGCAAATCGCAGCTCTCAGCGATGACGAGCTGAGGGCCAAGACCGACGAATTCCGGGAACGCCTCGCTGCCGGCGAAACGCTCGACGACCTGTTGCCGGAAGCATTTGCCGTGGTTCGCGAGGCGGCCAAGAGAACCATCGGGGAGCGCCCCTTCGATGTCCAGCTCATCGGCGCCATGGTGCTGCACGATGGCAAGATAGCCGAGATGAAAACCGGTGAGGGTAAGACACTTACCGCCACCATGCCCCTCTACCTCAACGCCCTGGAGGGCAAAGGCGCTCACCTGGTCACTACCAACGACTTCCTGGTAAAGTGGCAGGCACAGTGGATGGGACAGATTTACGAAGCCCTTGGAATAACGGTCGGCTACATCCAGCACGATATGGACGCAGCCGAGCGCCGCGCTATGTACAACTGCGATATTACCTACGTGCAAAACAGCGAGTTGGGCTTCGACTACCTGCGCGACAACATGGCCAGTCACCCCGACGACCTGGTGCTGCGCGACCTGCACTATGCCATCATTGACGAAGTAGACTCCATTCTCATTGACGAGGCCCGCACGCCGTTGATTATCAGCGGCATGCCCATGCGCTCGGTGCAGTTCTACGAGGAGATCGACCGGATTGTCCGCCGCCTCAAGCCTTGTCCCCCGCCCAAGGAGGGCGAGGAGCCCGAGGGCGATTATATTGTAGATGAGAAGTTCCACCAGGCCGCGCTGACTGAGAAGGGCCAGGAAAAAGTCGAGAAGATGCTGGGCATCGACAACCTTTCCGATCCCCAGTACCTGGACATCGCTCACCATATCAACGCCTCTTTGAAGGCCTACGGATTGTACAAGCGCGATGTTCATTACGTGGTCAAGGATGGCGAGGTTGTCATCGTTGACGAATTCACCGGCCATCTGCAGCCCGGGCGCCGCTACTCGGACGGGCTTCACCAGGCCATCGAGGCCAAGGAGGGTGTGCGTGTCCAGCAGGCCCGCCAGACCGTGGCCTCCATCACCTACCAGAACTTCTTCCGCCTGTACAAGAAACTTGCAGGCATGACCGGTACCGCCAAGACCGAGGAAGCGGAATTCTACGAGATATACAAGATGCCGGTGGTGGTGGTACCGACCAACAAGCCCGTCATCCGCAAGGATTACCCGGATGTCATCTACAAGACCCAGGAAGCGAAGTACCGCGGCATCGTTTCGGAGATTATCAACATGTACGTCCGCCGCCAGCCCGTACTGGTCGGCACGCGCTCCGTGGAAGTTTCCGAGTACATCAGTTCCCTGCTTACTCCCGACAAGCTCCGGCTGCACTGCTTGATTCTGTTGTGTCAGCAGCGGTTGCAGGAGGGCAGTGAGCTTAAGAAGGGTGACCGCAACGAGGCCATTGAATACTTGCGGACCAAGATAAACGAAATCAGCCGTCACAAGGTTGCCGACCTCGCCCGCCGGCTGGGGATCGATCCCGATCCCGCCAGTCCCGAGAACGTGGTTGCGCTGCTCCAGCATCCCTCCATTAAGGTGACGCCGCCCGGCGAGGAGCCGGATCCCTTGCATCGCCAGCGCCTGGAGCAGCTTTTGCACGAAGGTATCCCCCACAATGTATTGAACGCCAAGCACCACGAACAGGAAGGCCGCATAATTGCTGAAGCCGGCGCCCCCGGTGCCGTGACTATCGCCACCAACATGGCCGGGCGCGGTGTTGACATCGTGCTGGGCGGCAAGCCCCTGGACGCCGATGCCCCCGACCCCAAGGCTGCCGAGCTGGTCCGCAGCCTTGGCGGCCTGCACATCCTGGGCACCGAGCGCCACGAATCGCGCCGCATTGACAACCAGCTTCGCGGCCGATCCGGCCGCCAGGGCGACCCGGGTTCCTCGCGCTTTTATATCAGCCTCGAGGACGAGCTGATGCGCCTGTTCGGCCCCGAGCGCTTCGGACTGTTCCTCAAGGGCTGGCCCGAGGAGGAATCCATTGAGCACCGCCTTGTCACCCGCTCCCTGGAAACCGCCCAGGCCAAGGTCGAGTTGCGCAACTTCCAGATCCGCAAAAACACCCTCAAGTACGATGACGTGATGAACAAGCAGCGCAGTGTCGTGTACGCCGATAGGCGAAAGGTGCTGCTGGGCGAGGACTTCCACGACACGGTCCTGAAGATGTTCGACCGCGTGGTCGCCAATGCCGTTTCTACCTTTGCCAGCCCCGAAATCCATCCCTCCGACTGGGATTTGGACAACCTCTACAAGGCATTGCTGGAGGCTGTCCCCGGCCTGGAGCAGAAGCTCACCCTTGATGACCTGTACAACATGGACCCTCGGTCTCTGACCGAAGACATCCAGGCCCGGGCCCGCGAACTGTACGAGGAGCGCACTGCTGCTCTAGGCCCTGAACTGGTCCGCGAAATCGAGCGCAGTTGGTTGCTGCGGATTATTGATGTCAGGTGGATGGAACATCTGCAGGAGATGGACTACCTGCGCGAGGGCATCGGCCTGCGCGCCTACGGCCAGCGCGACCCGCTGATAGAGTATCAGAAAGAAGCGTTCGAGTACTTCGAACGC
>JALGVG010000012.1 GCA_029819875.1 Candidatus Zipacnadia bacterium
TCGGCGAACATGCGCATCTTGGCGTGGGCATATGAATACCCGCCCAACTGCTTGACCATTGCGGCCAATTCCTTGACTGCGGCCTCGTTTGCCCCTTCGGAGCCTATGCGCTTGACAATTGTGCTCAACTCGCCGGTTGTATCCTTCTTGAGGGCATGAATCAGCGGCAGAGTAAACTGGCCGGCCGCTACGTCGGCACCGCAGGGCTTGCCTACGGCCCTGCTATCGCCGTACAGGTCCAACAGGTCGTCGCCTATCTGGAAGGCCAGGCCTAGATGGCGTCCGTATTCGCCGAGCGCATCCAGGTACTCATCGCCGCCGCCTGCCCACGCCCCCACCAGCGCCGCTGCCTGTATCAACGCCGCCGTCTTGCCTGCGATGATGGTCAAGTACACATCCTCCGGTGGAGGGCTGCCTCGATGCTCGGCATGGAGCAGTTCGGCCTCGCACATCTGCATGACCGCCGAGGCGATGGTCTCCAGGGGGAAATTATGCTGGTGAAGTGACAACTTCCGGTATGCCAGGGCTGCCAGGTAATCGCCGCTCAATACCGACACCCGGTTTCCCCACAGTTTGCGGACCGAATCGTGGCCCCGGCGCTGGTTCGACTCGTCAACCACGTCATCGTGCAGCAGGGACGCAAGATGTACTACCTCCACCATCACCGCACAGGTAATCGCAAGGTCGGGGCAATCGCCGGCCACGGCCTTTGCGGCAAGCAAGCACACCAGGGGCCGCAGTCGCTTCCCTCCAGCCTTGTGGATGTGCCCCAGCGCTTGGGATGCCAACCGCCAAGGGCTGGTCAGCAACTCCTCGAGCCGCTGGTCGGCCAGCCACAGCTCGACCTCCACCGGCGCCCGCAAGTCATCCAGGCTCACCACCCCATTTGCCGCCACATGCGGCTCCTCGATTTTGGGTAGAAAATTCATCAACACTCTTCAGCCTCCAGCTCTGTCTCGCCCTGAGTGAGGAAATAGGAGAGAAATTCTAATTGTGAGGTCATATCTACGTTGCACACCACCACACCCGGCGGGGCATGAATATGGCGGGGTGCGAAGTTCAGTATCGCCCTTATGCCGGCCTCGGCCACGCGGTCAGCCACTATCTGCGCTGCAAACTCGGGGACGGCGAGAATCGCGATGGCGATATCCTTTGTGGCTGCGACCTCCGTCAGCCTCGTAAGCGGCAGTATCCGCAGTCCTCGCAGGCGGCGGCCGACCTTGGCCGGGTCGTTATCGAATACAGCCACGACGTGAAAGCCGCGCATCTCGAAGCCCGGGTAGCCCACCAGCGCCGAGCCCAGGTTCCCGGCCCCGATGATGGCCACATTCCGCCCCCTCTCCAGCCCCAGGATAGCGCGCAGCTGCGCCCGCAGTTCCGAGACCTTGTAGCCCAGCCCGCGCCTGCCGAAGTCTCCAAAGTACGAGAGGTCTTTGCGCACCTGTGCGCCGTTCGTAGCCGCCAGCCGCCCGATGTCGGCCGACGACACCGTCTCGACGCCGTCTTGTTCCAGTTGTGCCAACACCTGCTGGTACCGACACAACCTCCTGATTGCCGCTTGCGGGACCTTGCTCGGCATTTATCCTCTACTCACCCTGTAGCTCCATGGCTTTTCACCTACGCCAATCCGCCAGCGGCCGGGTCGCATTCCCCTAGAAGTATGCAGCCAGATAAGAGGCATGAGCCGTGATGCTGAGCAACGGCATCGGCGCGATGCCCAACGCCAATGTACCGGCAAGTGTAACACAGATAACCGCCGCAACACCAGCGCTCCATCTTATCCGCTCCAGGTGCCGGGCTTTCGAAAAATACATTACCCGCACCACGTTCATGTAGTAATACAACGATATGACGCTGTTGATGATGCCCACCAACGCCAACCACCACCACGTCTGCGAGTTGATGGCCGCACCAAACAACAGGAACTTGCCCACGAAACCGACCGTTCCGGGAATGCCCGTAAGCGACAGCAGGAAGATTCCCATCGCCGCCGCCGCCAGCGGTGCACTGCGTGCCAGGCCGTCGTAGCTGGCGATCAAGGCGTTGCCGGCATTACGCTCCACCAGGATAGCGACGGCAAATGCGCCGACATTCATAAGCACGTAGGCGCCTATGTAGAAAACCAACGACTGGGCCGCCCATTCTGTATTGGGCCCCACCACCACTGCAATGAGCATGTAGCCGGCATGGGCGATCGAGCTGTATGCCAGCATCCGCTTCATGTTGGTCTGGCGCAGGGCCAACAGGTTGCCTGTGAACATCGTCAGCGTCGCCAGTATCGCCACAAGCATCGGCCACCCACCCAGCAGGGGTTGACCGAGCTGCCACAGTACGCGCGCCACGATGGCGAACCCGGCGGCCTTGGGACCGACGGACAGCAGGGTCGTAACCGGGGTCGGGGCCCCTTCGTACACGTCCGGCGCCCATGCATGAAACGGCGCCATCGCGATCTTGTATCCAAGCCCCACCCCCATCAGTACGAGTGCCAGGGGTGCGAGCAACCCCCCACCGGCGATGACATGTGCCTCCAGCTTCTCGCCCAGCGCCAGAAGGTTGGTCGTGCCGCCCAGACCGTAGACAATTGTCAGGCCGTACAACATCATTGCCGAGGCTGCGGCCCCGTACAGGAAGTATTTCAGCCCCGCCTCGTTGGACTTCGGGTCCCTGCGCAGATAGGCGGCAAGCACGTATGAGGGGATGCTGACCAGCTCAAAGGCCACCACCAGCACGACCAAGTCGTTGGCTGCAGCCAACACCGTCATCCCTAGCACCAAGAAGACGATCAGCGAAAAATACTCGTTGTAGCCCTGGCGCAAGTTCCGGAAGAAGTCGATCGACAGCAAAATAACTAGTGCGCCCACTACAAGAAAAATACCCTGGAAAAACAGCACGAAATTGTTGATGGCCAGGCAGCCGGAAAACTCGGTCCTCGGCCCTATCCCCCATAGTAACGCTACCGGATATAACCCCAGCAGCAGCCCCGCGGTCGCCACGCCTGCCGGCAACTTGTTCCACAACAAGCCCCACGTGCCGCGTCGCGGAATGACCAGGTCCAATGCCAGCACCAGTATGGCCAGCACCGTCAGGTGCAACTGCACACTTACCTGTGTAAGATCATCAATGGGCATCGCGTAGTCCCGTTCAAGCAAATAAATTCAGGATATGATGCACAAGGCTCGTGACCGACGCCAGGTTGGTCGCCACAAAGCCGTGTTGTACAACCAGGTTGCGCATGGCGGTGTTAATCAAGCCGATTATCGGCATAGGATACACGCCGATGGCCAGCATGAGGGCACACAGCGGCGCCACGGCGAATATCTCGCCGCCATCCATGTCCGGTAGTGCCTTCCACTGCAAGTTCACCGGCCCCAGGAATATCTTCTGGATGGTCCACAAGAAGTATCCAGCCGTTATCACGACCCCGATAAGCGCCGCGCCCGTGATGATTGGATAGGAGCCGAATGCACCGAGGAATACCAGGAACTCGGCGACAAACCCGGCCAGCCCCGGCAACCCCAGGCTGGCAAAACATGCCATTATCATTATCCCGGCATACACCGGCATCACTTTCGCCAGCCCGCCGAAGGCATTGACATCACGAATATGGGCGCGGTCATAGATAACTCCGACCAGGAAGAACAAGGCCCCCGTGATGATACCGTGGGTGAACATCTGCAATACCGCGCCGTTGAGCGCCGTGACCTTGCTGTCGCCGATGGTGGCGGCCGCATGAGGCCCGACATAGGCACATGCCGCCGCAATTCCCAGCATGACATATCCCATGTGATTGACGGAGCTGTAGGCAATCAGCTTCTTGAGGTCAGGCTGGGCCATTGCACACAGCGCGCCGTAGATAATGCTTATAAGTGCCAGCCCGGCCAGCCAGCCGGCAAACTCGGTGCACGCATCGGGGACAATCGGCAGGCTGACACGCACAAAGCCATAGGTTCCCATCTTCAGCAACACGCCGGCCAGGATGACCGAGCCGGCCGTGGGCGCCTCGACGTGGGCGTCCGGCAGCCAGGTATGGAACGGGAACAGCGGCACCTTGATGGCAAACCCCAGAAACAACCCCCAGAAGACCAGAGCCGCCAGCACCGGCGCCTGTGCCAGCGGATTCTGCTGGGCCATCTGGATGATGTCGAAGGTGCGTGGGTTCGAGTTAAAGTAAAGCGCCAAGATGGCCAGCAACATGGCAAGACTGCCAACCAGCGTGTAAATAAAGAACTTGATGGCGGCGTATTCGCGGCGCGGGCCGCCCCAGATACCGATGATGAAGTACATCGGCACCAGGCTCACTTCCCAGAATACGTAAAACAGCACGAAATCCAGCGCGCAGAACACCCCAAGCGTCCCTGTCTCCAGCAGCAAGAAAAACGCCATGTACTCCTTGACCCGCTCCTGGATGCGCCACGAGTAGACGATAGACAGGAACGTCAGCAGCGTCGTCAACAGGATAAGGGGGATGCTCAAGCCGTCTACACCCAGGTGATAGTTGACGCCCAGTTGACCGATCCACGGCACTTTTTCTTCAAGCTGTATGCCCGGCTGGCCGCTGTTGAACAGGGCTATCACCCACACCGAGATGATGAGGGTAAGCCCGGAGGTCACCGTCGCGGTCCAGCGTATCAGGCCCACATCCCGCTCCCTGTCCATGAACAGGATGAGTATCATCCCCACCAGGGGAAGAAAAAGCATTATGCTCAGAATCGGTATGTCCATAGATTTACCCCTTCATAGGGTCTTTCGTTTGCTGCCTGCGCTATGTCGACCACCTGCCGGCACGCCGCACCCCCAGGGTAGTCAGCGCAACTGGGTTACCACCTGTACGACCCAGTCCACCAGCGGCCTGGCGATGTCGGTAGTCAGGAACACCGCGATGGCAATCGCACCGGCGAACAACCCGATGCCGGCCAGGTACTCCTGCACCTTGCCGGTTTGCAGTCGCGCGCCGACCTCTCCCAACACTCCCGTCGCATAGCCAATGAGGTTAACCATCCCGTCCACCACCCCCAGGTCCAGCAAGCGGCTCAGTTGGGCGATAATCACCCGCACGCCCCAGCCTACGGCATTGACGAGGCCGTCAATCACGTACACGTCCCATAGCCGGCAAAGCTGCGACAGCCCCAAGGTGCCGGCAACGACGGTATAAGCGTACAACTCGTCGAAATAAAACTTGCCCTTGGCGGCCAGGTACAGCGGATACAGCGGCTTCTTGATCACGTCAACGGGCAGCACCCGCCACTTGTAGATGGCCGCCGACAGCAGCAAACCTCCCAGCGCCATTGCAATCGAGATCAACGCAACAATCCAGGTGCCACCCTCGGCGGATGCCGCTCCCTCGGCAGCCACAGTAATGTGACCTGCGCTTACAAGCGCCGGGCCGGTATAATGCACGAAGTGCTCAAACAGGTTGCTACCCACCAGTGGGGTGCCGACCCAACCCAGGAACACCGCAAAGAACGCCAGCACCATGAGCGGGATGGTCATCACGGGCGGGCTTTCGTGGGCGGTGGCTGCCACCTCCGAGCGCGGCTCACCACTGAAGGTCAGGTAGCAGCAACGCCCCATGTAAAACGCCGTAAGAAAGGCTGCAAGCTCCAGGCCGATGAAAAAGACCCAGTACGCGGACTCGCCGGCGGCATTGTGCCATGCCGCGGCCATGATCTCGTCCTTCGAGAAAAATCCGCTGAACAACGGAATACCGGCAAGGGCCAGCGTTCCGCACCAGAACGTAATGGCGGTAATCGGCATCCGCTTGCCCAGTCCCCCCATCCGCCACATGTTCTGCTCGTTGTCACAGCCATGAATAACGCTGCCTGACCCCAGAAACAGCAAGGACTTGAAGAATGCGTGGTTGATGAGGTGGAATACCCCCGCCACAAAGCCGATGGTGCCCATTCCCAGCGCACACATCATGTAGCCGAGCTGTGAAATGGTCGAATATGCCAAGACCCGCTTGATATCGTGCTGCACGACTCCCAGTATCGCGCCCAGCAGGGCCGTGATGAGGCCGATGAATGCAACCACCAGCAGCGGCGTCAGGCCCCACAGCGCACTGATCTCGTGCACGGACGGCACGTAGAATATGGTGTATAGCCTCGCCACCATGTACACGCCTGCCGCCACCATCGTGGCAGCGTGGATCAGGGCGCTGACCGGCGTGGGGCCTTCCATGGCGTCCGGCAGCCACGTATGCAAGGGGAACTGGGCGCTCTTGCCGATGGCTCCGCAAAACAGTAAAACCGCCGCAACCGCGGCCACTGCAAGCGGAATAGCTCCCTTGGCGATGGCCGCGGACACCTCGCCGAAGTATAAGCTGGGGACATATGCGAAAATAATCAGGATGCCGATGGCGAAGCCGACATCACCGATGCGCGTGGTGATGAAGGCCTTCTTGGCGGCGTCAGCGGCTGACTTGCGCTCAAACCAGAACCCGATGAGCAGGTACGAACACAACCCCACAAGCTCCCAGGCTACGTAAAGCACCAGCAGCGTGTTGGCTATGACCAGCAGAAGCATGGAGCCGCAAAACAGCATCATGTAGGCGAAGAACCGCTGGTAGCCGTCATCGCCGTGCATGTAGCCGATCGAGTAGATGACTATGCAGGTAGCGACGACGCTTACCATGGACAGCATCACCGCGCCCAGTGGGTCCACTGCATAGCCGACGGCCACGTAATGGTTGCCGATGGCAGCCCAGTGGACGAGCTTGTCGACCGGCTCTGCCCCGCTCAGCAGCTCAAGCAGCGCTCCCACGCTCAGCGGGATGGTCGCGGCGATGCCGGCCACGCCGATCCAGCCGACCGCCTCACCGATGCGGCGCCGCAGGGAATCGCCGAAGAATATCAGCAGCGCACAAGTGGTGAACGGCAATATGGGAATTATCCAGGCGATGTGCAATAAAGACATGGGTACTCGCCAATCAACTCACGGCTGTTTTCTGTTGCCCCTACCACTTCAATTCGTCCGCCTCGTCGGGATTGACCGTGGCCATGTTGCGGTACAAGACCAGAATTATGGCCAAGCCCACGACTGCCTCACAAGCAGCCAAGGCGATGACTATCAGTGCAAATGCCTGCCCCTGCAATGCCGCCATCCCGGCGGAAGCGCGGAAGCGGCTGAATGCCATCAAGTTGATGTTAGCCGCGTTCAGCATCAACTCCACGCCCAGCAAAACCGCAACAGCATGATTGCGGGTGATGACCGCAAACAAGCCCATCCCAAACAGCAGCGCTGCAACAACCAGGTAGTGGGTAAGACCCACCGCCAAGTACTGGCTCACTGATCCCGCTCCTTCCGGGCCAAGACAATTGCACCGATCATTGTCACCAGTAACAGGATACCGGTCAATTCGAAAGCCAGCAGGTACTTAGTCAGGAACATCTCACCGATGCCGGCCACAACGTCATCGCCGAAGCGGCCCTGCTCTCCTCCCACCAACTGCGGGAGGTTGGAAAATAGAGCGCCGACTACCAGCGCCAATGTCACCGCCCCGGCGCCTGTTACGCCCGCGAACAGGTGCTGGGTTCCGGCCAAGATCCTCCTCTGCCGATCGACTTGCCGGTGCAGCAACAGCACGGCAAAGATGATTAGCACATTGATTGCGCCCACGTACACCAGTATCTGGATTGCCATCAGCAGATGGCCGCCCAGCAACGCGAACAGGGCTGCTATGCCGGCAAGTGTCGGCAGCAGCAGGCAGGCAGCGTGGATTACCTGGCGGGCAAGCACCACGCCCAGGGCGCTGGCCAAGGTCACCAGCGCAACGACATAAAAAGACAGGTTCGCGAACCACTGTTCAGCAGCCATATCTACCGGACCCTTGAAACCTCGTCAAACTCCATGCCCCGCTCGGTAAGCTGTTTGATATTGCGTATCAGGTCGCGCGGGTCATGCACTGAACATTCATAGTCCGGCGTCATCGTCAGTGCATCAACCGGGCACACCTCCACGCAGATTTCGCAGTTCATGCACAAACCCACGTCTATGTAGAATTCAGCCGGGTAACGGTCCTTGCCCTTGCCTGCAGGCACCACGCGGATGCAATGATTGGGACAGGCGCGCTCACAGCTCTGGCAGGCGATACAGCGAAGCCGCCCCTTCTCCTTGTCCGTAATCAGGGCAAAATCGCCCTTGTAGCCGGGCCCGGGCTTGTAATCGAGGGACTTGTCCTTGTGCGGGTAACGCTCGCAAACCGTCGGCCGCCAGAAGTTCACCAGCGTCACCCAGTGACTCTTGGCTATGCTGACGATCCCCTGGACAATCAATCGCAAGATTGACAAGATTGAATCGTCGGACTTGGTGCCGGTTGTCCTCATATCAAGCCCAGCGTCCATCGCTCGTCCCTCGTGTATCTGCTGCCGGCGAAATGCCCATTTTCAACAAGATTTTGCACAGCGCTCAAGGCGCCCTGCAGGCGAATGCAAGCAAACCCTCTATATGAACAGCACGGCCACGCAAACAATCGCCAGGGCCACGAAACCTGCCGGTATCAGGAACTTCCAGGCCAGGCCCATCAACTGGTCCACGCGCAGCCGCGGCAAGGTCCAACGGAACCATTGCAGCACCAGCACGAAAATGAATGACTTTATCATCAACCACACGAAGCCGGGGATGGGGTCAGCAGCTCCCAGCGGCGAGTACCACCCTCCCAGAAACAGCGTGGCGCCCAGCAGCCCCACGAACCACATGTGGTCAAACTCGGTAAGAAAGAACAAGGCGAACTTCATCCCCGAGTACTCGGTATGGAAGCCCGCCACCAGCTCACTTTCCGCCTCGGGAATATCGAACGGCGTGCGGTTGACCTCGGCCGTCCCGCAGATGACGAATATGATAAACGGCAGCCACAAGTAAGGCTTGAAAACGTACCAGCCCAGTATGCCCGCCGATCCCTGCAGCTCGACGATGCGGGTCAGTGACAGCGTCCCGGCCACCATCACCACGCAGATGAGGGCCAGCAACAAGGGCACGTCATAACTTATTATCTGCGCCGCCGCCCGCATTGCGCCGAGCAATGACCACTTGTTGTTGCTGCCCCAGCCGGACATCACCACTCCCAGCACCCCGACCGAGGTGACGCCTATCACGTATATCAATCCCACGTTGAGGTCCACGGTGGCAGCCAAGGTCGCCTTTACATCCCAGGGAATGACCGCAAAGCCCAGTACCAATGCCGTGAAGTACAGAACCGGGCCCGCCAGGTGCAGCCAATAGTCGGCCCCTCGCGGAATGATGTCTTCTTTCTGCAGTATCTTTAGGGCATCCATTGCGGTCTGGAAGATGCCCACGGGACCAACCCGCGTCGGCCCCAGCCGCGTCTGAATATAGCCGGCCACTTTCCGCTCCAGCCAAATGACAAACAAGGCTACCAGCAGCCCCAGCACCACCACCAGTACGGCGCCGGTGCCCCAGGCCAGAATGTCCACCACCAGCGTCGGTACCCCGTGTGCCCGGCACAATCCCTCCAGCCACGTACGCAGGGCATTGCCGATTGTAAAGATTAGTGAACTGTCCATGGTTCGCTGGTAAACCGCCGGGATCCTCAGTCCCTCAAGTTGATATCATCTGTCCACATCAGGTAATACAATGTCGATGCTGCCGAGGATGGCCACGGTATCCGCCACGTATGCCCCCTTGAGCAGCTCGGGAAGCACCTGCAGGTTGTAAAAGCTTGGTGCGCGCCAGTGCAGCCGCCACGGTTTTTCGCTGCCGTCACTGATCAAATAGCAAGCCAGCTCGCCCCGCGGCGACTCCACGCGCTCGTATACTTCCCCCACCACCGGCTTGAGCCGGCGCGGCACCTTGACGTTAATCTCGCCCTCGGGCAGTTTCTCCAGGCATTGCTTGAGAATACGCACGCTTTGGCGCATCTCTTCCACCCGCACCAGGTGCCGGGCGTAAGCGTCACCTTCCGGGCGGGTCGGGATATCGAATTCCAGCTCCGGATAAACCGAGTAGCCGACCACCCGCCGGATATCGTAGGGAATGCCTGCTCCCCGGATGTTCGGCCCGGTTACACTGTAGCGGCGACATAGCTCCGGGCTGAGATAGCCGATGCCTTGCATGCGCCTCTGGAAAATAATGTTGTTGGTAAGCAGGTCATTGTACTCATTGATACGGGCGGGGAAATAGTCCAAAAACTCGGCCAGCTTGTCGCAAAAGTGGCTCGGCAGGTCATTGCGCAGCCCGCCGATCCGGAAATAGTGATATAGCAGCCGTTGGCCGCTGGTGTCCTCGAACAACTGGATGATGGCCTCGCGCTCGCGGAAGCAATACAGGAACGGGCTCCACGAGCCGGTATCCAGGCCCAAGGTGCCGAAATACACCAGGTGGCTGGCGATACGGTTCATCTCCGCCATGATGACGCGAATGTACTCGCAACGCGGCGTCACCTCGATGCCGCAAAGCTTTTCTACCGCGCGCACATACGCCAGCTCGTTGCCCATTGCGTTCAGGTAATCGTAGCGATCCGCAAAGGGCATGTATTGCCTATAGGTCTTTGCCTCGGCTATCTTCTCCATGGAACTGTGCAAGTAGCCGATATGAGGGACGGCTTGCACCACCCGCTCGCCGTCTATGGTCAGCACCAGCCTCAACACCCCATGGGTGGAGGGATGCTGGGGCCCCATGTTGATTAGCAGCTCTTCGGTTCGCAGGTCACTTCGAGTTTCCATCGCGCTCGTCTTCTGCAGGGGCTGCCTCTGCTCGCACGCGCCCTACTATCTCCGGGAATTCCTCATGCAGCGGCTCGCGGCGCAGGTAGGGATGATCCTGGGGATATTCCCAGTCTTTGCGCAGCGGATAGCCTGAAATATCGTCGGGCAACAGCAACCTGCGCGGGTCCGGGTGCCCCTCGAAGGTGATCCCGTACATTTCGGCCGCTTCGCGCTCGGCCCAGTTGGCCGTCTCCCACAGCACCGTGGCTGTCGGCACGTGCGGGTTAGTGCGCGGCAGCTTCACCCGCACCACGCAGGCATCGTTGCTCAGCGGACGAAACAGGTGATAGACAACCTCTATGCAGTCGGGCCGATCCACGCCGCAGAGGTCTGATAGATGCGAGTACGGCTCATCCATCTCAAACGCCAGGATGCGCAGTGCCTCGATGACTTCCGTCGCAGGTACAGTTATATGCACTACCCCGTCCACAACCGCGCCTTCTGTTATGCGCGAGCCCAGTGCCGCGGCGATTGCGGCCGGTAGCGGCTCACCACCCGAGCCGCCCTGCTTGCTCTCCTCGTCGCTGGTGTGCTGGTCTTGCATGGATGGTGTACTGTTCACGCTTCCCTGAAAGGATCACGGTACTCTTTGCGCGCCGGCCTCAGTCGGAACTGCGGCCGCTTGCCCTGCTCCATGCGGTCGTCGGCAATCGACTCTTGGCGAATGCGATTGTGTAGCTCCAAGAGCCCCTCGATGAACGCCTCCGGCCGCGGTGGACAGCCCGGAATGTATATGTCCACCGGTATGATACGGTCCACGCCTTTGACCACGCTGTAAGCGTCCTGGTAGAATCGTCCGCCGCTTACCGCACAAGCTCCCACTGCCACAACGTAGCGTGGCTCCGGCATCTGGTGATACAATCGCTCCAGGACCGGTGCCATCTTCAGGGTGACGGTGCCGGTAACCAACATGGCGTCCGCCTGGCGGGGCGAGGATCGGAAGAAGATGCCGAAGCGGTCCAGGTCATAGCGCGAGGCTCCCACGGCCATCATCTCGATTGCACAACATGCCAGGCCGAACTGCATCGGCCACAACGAGCAGGCGCGCCCGGTGTTGAGAACTTTATCCACGATGCTGATGAAGCTCACCGCCAGGCTGTTATTGCGCATGCAGCGTCCGACGCGGCGGATGGGCTCGTCGATCCGCTCGGCGACTCCCTGTTCGACATCCCGCAGTTTTTCCAGCGCCTTTGCAGTCAGCTCTTCCTCAAGTTTCTGCAATTGCTGGAGACGTTCGTCTATCAGGCCCATTCCAGGTCCCCTTTGCGCCATGCATAAAACAACCCTACCAGTAGCAACCCGACGAATATGCCCATTTCAACCAACGGATAGGGTCCCAAAGCATTGGGTGCCGACAGGCGCTTGTATACTACTGCCCATGGAAACAGGAAGATGGTTTCTACGTCGAAGATGACAAACAGCAGCGCAATGACATAGTAGCGGACAAAAAACGCGCTCCATGCCTCGCCGAAGGGAGGGATACCGCATTCATAGGTTGACAGCTTGACATCGTAAGGGTCAGCGGGGCGCAGGAAATAGGCTATGACAATTGTGACCAATGCGAAACCGATACCGACAACTAGCAATGCGCCGACCGGACCGTATCCGTATACAATAGGCATGGACGCGCAACTCACTTCGCTATGTGAGAAAGTTCACATAGTAGCTGACACACAAAGTCCGCCGCTGTGTATCGTGGCTGCTGGCCGCCATTTCACCTTCCACAGTCGGCGGGAGAGAAGTCTTGCTCATTTCACCTACACGCACGCACACGCCGCGTTCAGTATACTCCGGTTGTCGGCCGCCTGTCAACTTCCACTTTGCCGCCGGCCGGGAGCTTGACAGGGTGCCTTACTTCTGCTAAGGTGTTGCCACGGGACGCCAGGTCCCGTATTTTTATCAGCGGACCCAGAGGCGGAACCTCCTGGGTCTGTTTTTGTGTGACTGACAAGGGGTGTCAGAGCCATGCCGGTGAAAGTGGTTGTGGGTGCTCAATGGGGCGATGAAGGCAAGGGAAAGATAACGGATATCCTCGCCGAGCAAGCAGACGTGGTGGTTCGTTACCAGGGTGGGAGCAATGCCGGCCATACCGTCGTGCTCGGCGACGAGGAGTACAAGCTGCACCTTATCCCCTCTGGCATCCTCCATCCCGACTGCTTGTGCGTGATGGCGGACGGCACGCTTATCGACCCGTTGGTGCTGGCTGAAGAGGTACAGGGCTTGCAGAGCCGGGGATGTAGCTGCGACAACCGGCGGATAAGCTGCAATGCCCATGTCATAATGCCATACCATATCCGCCTCGACGAACTGCAGGAACAGGCCCGGGGCCGTGGCAGTATCGGCACCACCAAGCGGGGCGTCGGGCCGGCCTACACCGACAAGTCGCAACGCATGCCCGTACCGGTCCGTGCCCACGACTTGCTGGATGCCGATGTCCTTCGCCAGCGCATAAGCGCCCAGTTGGCCGTCAAGAACAAGATCATCCAGTCGCTGTACGGCGCTGAGCCGATGGATGCCGAGGCCGTCTTCCAACAGGTATGGCCTGCCGCCCAGGTAACAGCCAAGTACGTGACCGACACCAGGGCTATCATCCTGCAGAAGCTGGCCGACAATGCTTACATTGTTCTGGAAGGTGCCCAGGGCACGTACCTTGACCTGGACTATGGGACATATCCTTACGTGACTTCCTCCCACCCTGTAGCCGGCGGGGCTTGCCTCGGTACCGGCGTCGGCCCGTCCGCCATTGACGAGGTCTTCATGGTAGTCAAGGCCTACACGACCCGCGTGGGAGGAGGGGTGTTCCCCACCGAGGACAGCGGCGCGCTGGGCGAACACTTGCGCCAGCGCGGCAGGGAGTTTGGGACCACCACCGGTCGCCCGCGCCGCTGCGGCTGGTTGGACGGCGTCGCCTTGCGCACAGCCGCACGGGTCAACGGTGCCACGGCGGTGGCGGTGACCAAACTGGATGTGTTGGACGACCTGGAGACGATACCGGTATGTGTCGCCTACCAGTTGGGCACCGAGCGCGTCGATATGATGCCCACCTGGCCTGAGGACATCGAACAGTGCAAGCCTATCTACGAACATCTGCCCGGCTGGCAGCGGCCTATCGGCGATTGCCGCGCCGTGTCCGACTTGCCGCCGCAGGCCAGGGCCTACCTCGACAAGATCGCCCAGTTGGCCGACGCCCCTGTAACTCTCGTGTCCGTGGGCCCCAGCCGCGAACAAACGGTATTCTACCCCTAAGCCCGACTGATTGCTGAGCAGTCGCTATACGGCAACAGGGGCAGGCCGCAAGGCGGGATGGCCCTTGATGGTGGCCTCCACCACCATTTCCACCAGCACCGGTGCGCCGTCAGCGCTTCTGACACTGCGATCCGATATGTCGTAGGTGATGTCCTGGCAGTCGGTGCCGGCTTGCAGTGCGCGTTGCCGGGCGACACCAGCCGTATACCTCTTGGCTGCTTCAACGGCCTGCTCCAAGTGCTCGAATTCCATGCGCCCTTCCCGCCAGTGCAGCACGTAGTTGGCGTTCTCGCCGGGGCGGATCACTGCTTTTTCGCGCACCACTACATCGCCGGCAACCGCCCCCACGGCATTGGCAACCTCTGCATGTTCGGGGATGATAATCCTGGTGTTGAGGTAGTGGCCGACTTGCGGGAAAAACGCCCACGCCGGTGCTCCCATCGCCACGATAGGCCACTTGCAACTCAGCGTCACTTCCACCCCGTGACTAGGTTGCGCATCAAAGATACTATCGAGCAAAATGCGACACCCTTCACAGCTTGTCGACTCCCACAAATCGCCCTTGCCATTGACCACCGCGCGCAGTACCTGCACGCTCAGCAGCCGCACCATCAGCCGCTCCGCCTCGGCCCTGATTTGTGCGGCGGGGGCGCCGTACAAGTCGGCAAATATCTCCAGCCCCTTGGCCGCCGCTTCAACATCCCACGCCGTGAACTTCCCCTCGCAATGCAGCAGGTCGGTGGGTGTCAGAGCACTGCGCACAACTATCCCTTCGTCTTCCAACTCCTGCAAATGCAGCAGCAACGGCGAAATCAACTCCAAGCGGTTGGCCAGCGTCTCGCGCGACAGGGGCTTTTCGCTCAACAACTCGACAATACGCCGCTGTTGACCAGTCAAGACGCGTCGCGGCTGCCTTGCAAGAACGAAGAAGTCAAGCCAGGCGGCCGAGGAGCGATGCGGGATCTGCTCCGGACGCATCTGCATCAGCGCTTCCTTGGCAGCCGGCCAGCGTGCGCACAACAAGCTGAGGGGCAGCACGCGCCTAGGTCCCAGTACCAGTTTGCGGTCCGCCGTGAAGTCAAGGTGACTGTCGCCCCCCAGGCCGATGGTGGTCAGCTTCGCCGCGTCCACTGCAGTCCGCCAGCCGGCGACGCTCGCCCCGCGCTCACTGATTCTGATGGTGCCGTTTTCCAGCATCGCGGTGTCGGTGGTTGTGCCTCCGATGTCCACCACCACGGCCTGCTTCTGCCCCGTCAAGACCTGGGCCCCGTTGACACTAGCCGCCGGCCCCGAAAGTATGGTCTCAACGGGACGCTGGCAGGCAACCTGTTCGCTTATCAGCGTGCCATCTCCCTTGACTACCATCAAGGTGGCATCAATACCCCGCTGGCGCAGCGACTCGCCGGCCGCCTGCAGCAGTTCCTTGATCAAGGGCAACAAGCGCGCGTTCAGCACCGCGCTATTGGCCCGCTCCACGTAGTTTAGACGCACCGACAGCTCGTGCCCGCAAACCACCGGCAGGTCACACATCTCGCTGACTATTTTCTTGATGGCCAACTCGTGGGCCGGGTTCTTGGTACTGGCGTAGCCGGATATGGCGAAGGCGTCCACCTTTTCATCGAGCAACTGCCGGACTGCCTGGCGGGTTGCCTGTTCATCTATCGGCGCTATTTCGTAGCCGTCTATCGCCATGGCACCGGGCACCACCCGTCGGGGCCGCCAGCTAATCTGGTCCAACCCGGCCCGCACTGCCGAGGTCAATATCAGGCCCGGCCGTCCTCCTTTGCCTTCGACGATGGCGTTGGTGGCAAGAGTGGTGGACAACGCCACCAGCCGCACGTTCTCCGGCTGCGGCAGCTCCAGCCTGCTCAACGCCTCGTTGATGCCCTCCATCAGGTCATGGGGAGTAGAGAGTGCCTTGGCCTTCGACAGCACGCGGCGCGTATTGAAGTCATACAGCACACAATCAGTGTATGTTCCGCCCACATCTATCCCGATGCCCAAGGCTGCAGGTACAGGCGAATGTGCCTTCTTGATAGCGTTGTTGTTCTTTTGGTTGGTAACCACACGCAGCCCATTGGGCTGGCGGTCATGGCCGAGATCTATGGCGCTGAATATCCGCTCGTCACCGGTGATGGTGGAGCGCTGGCCGGGCTGTAGTACCAGCACTTCCTCGTCGTTCCACTCACCCTCCAGCATCCGGTACAGCAGGTCAGTGCGCCCGGCGATGCGCTCGAACTGCCATCCGAAGGCCTCCGCCATCAAGCGGGCATGCTGCTCGGCTGCCGTGTCCTGCTCACCGAGGGTGTCTAGGTACGCAGCCCGCGTGTAGTTGCCCTTCCAACTGTCGTGGAACAACAGGATATGGGCGGCGTTATCAGCACCGTACCTGGCGGCCAGCTCGGCGAACCGGGGATGTTCCCGCACGTTGTCATAATGCCAGCGCTGCACTCGCGCGGCAGGGTCGATCTTGTGCTTGTACCAGCCCGGGGTGATGTAGAATGTGCCCGGGTGGCGCGCGAACTGGCGCCTGTATTCTCCCGCTGAACCCAGGAACAGCGAAACACAATCATGCACCCGGGGCAGCACAACGGGGATTTCGCGGGCCACAAGGCCTGCCGTACCACGCCCACACAGCCCGTATACCACCACTACGGCATCGTACGCCGCCGCTGCACTGTCAATATGGTCTTGTACCTGCGTACGGAGCTTCGCCGGCTCAGCGTGCAGGCCGGCATCCAGCAGTACAAGGTGAATTTGGTTGCGCGATTTTTCGACCAATGGAACTATTTCAGGTTCGAAAACACCACAAGCGACAACTTTTAATTTCATCTCTTGCAATTGCCTCTCAGTCTGCTGAGTCCAGTGCCTCAACCCTGGTTTCTCTCAACCGCGGTTCGACTTCACCACAAGACGGCGGCGCGACCGATTTCAAGGCACCCGGCCACGGTGACAGCGTATCAGTCGCAATCTGTCGCCGCCCGCGTTGCCGCGCTCGCGCGCCCATGCTGGTTACACTCGGCGACCCTTGAATCCCCACAAGAACGCCTTCTCCGCCCGCACTTCAACCAGCTTGCCCTGCCACTGCCCCTCGCCGGGGAATATCATGAGCTTGTTATGGCGCGTGCGCCCCCGCACGTGCCCGGCCGCCTTGGGGTCAGGGCCTTCGACCAGCACCTCGAATATCTCTCCCACCAAAGCCTCGTTCTTTTGCCTGCTGATTTCGTTTTGCAGGGCTACCAGGCGCTCCAGCCGTGACTGCTTGACTTGCTCAGGCACCTTGTCAGGCATCTCGGCCGCCGCTGTCCCCGGGCGGTCATTGTATTTGAACATGAATGCCTGGTCAAAGCCGATCTCCCTGCAGGCATCAAGCGTCCTGGAAAACTGCTCTTCGGTTTCACCGGGAAAACCGACAATCAGGTCGGTGGTGAACGCGATATCGGGGACATACTGCCGTGCCGTAGTTACCAGGTGCTTGTAGTGCGCGAAAGTATACCCGCGTCGCATACGCCGCAGCACTTCGTCATCGCCGGATTGAAGCGGCAAGTGCAGGTGCTCACACACCTTCGGCAGGTCCCTGATGGCGGCCAGCAGCTTCTCGGAACAGTCCTTGGGGTGGGAAGTCGTAAACCGGATTCTTTGAATGCCCTCCACTGCATCCACCGCTTCCAGCAAATCTGCAAAGTCATGCCCATCGTCAAGATCATGGCCGTAGGAGTTGACGTTTTGCCCCAGAAGTGTCACTTCAACATACCCTTGGGCGACGATGCGGCGCACCTCGTTAAGAATGTCGTCCATCTTCCTGCTCACTTCAGGGCCCCGTGCGTAAGGAACCACGCAGTAGGCGCAGAAGTTGTTGCATCCATAAGTGACATTGACGTAGGCCGATACCCCGCGCGGCCGGCTGGCCGGCAACCCTTCCGGGATCGTTACTGTGGCATCGGTACGCACCAGGGGGCCATCGGGGGACTGATGCCCGACACGTTCCATGATCAGGTGAGGCAGTTCGCCGAGGTTGCGGGGCCCCACAATGATGTCCACAAACGGTGCGCGCTGTACTATCTGTTGGGGAATGATTTGTGCCATGCACCCGCATACCACAATCAGCACATCCGGTCGCTGCTGCTTGACGGCCCGCAGGTTGCCCAGGCGCGAGAATACCTTCTGCTGGGGCTTTTCCCGCACTGCGCAGGTATTGAAGATGATGAGGTCCGCGTCCTGGGCGCTGTCAGCAGGCGCGTAGTGCAGCCCCTCCAGCAGTCCCCGGATGGTCTCCGAGTCGCGTTCATTCATCTGACAGCCGAATGTCTCGATATAATACCGGCTCCCCATAACGGTGTGAGAGTATAACACAGCCTCTCAGAGCCGACAAGGCGCTCCAAAGCTCCCGGGATGGCCCATCAGACCGCAGTTTGCACTGTGCCCGGTTTCCGACGACCGGCGAGGGAGGTAATACTTGGCCCGATGTTCACACCCCTAGCGGCGGCGGATAATCTGCTTCCAGAGCCAGGCGCAGGCAGTGGATGGCTTCATCATCCAGCCCGGCAGCCTCCCGCAGCCTTGCCAGCCATGCCGATCGCCAGGCGGTCTTGCTGAAGGCGGCCGTAGACTCCGGCGACAGCAAGGGTGGATGCCTGGTCTCCAGCGCCTCCACGAGCCGCTCCCAGTGCGTGGCCGCCGCCGTCAGCCAGGCATGGAATAGGTCGTCGCCCGCGCTGCCGACGGCTCCCAGCCAGCGCGCGGCTGCAGTGCGCGCGTCCAGGAGCCTTTCAACCGCCAAGTCATGCTGCCGGACATTACCCGCTTCCAGCCACCCTTCATCATCCTCCCAGCGCTGGAACCAGCCTGCCCAATGATCTTCTTGCCGCTGCTGCACGGCCCACCTGACAGCATGCCGCATCGCCTCGATTCTTTGCAGCCGCGCACCCGGCTCGCCCAGGCTGACCAGCAACGAGGCGACGGCAGGCGCTCCCACGTACGCCCCCTGCTCGTTGCCGTACGGATGCCCGCAGATGAGTTGCTCCTTGGCATCGTAGCCGGCTATTACAGCCCACCGTTGTGGTATTGGCCCCCACCCCAGGGCCAACAGCGGCCGCCCGGCGTCTATTTCCCCCTTCACGATTTCCAGCACACACATGTCCGGGTCGTCCCACAGGCGACCCTCCCATCCCAGATCGCTCACTGCGGCGGGCAGTCGCATCCTTCGGCACACTGACGGACCTTCAGCCTCCAGATAATCATCCGGCGCGGCAAAAGCCCGGCCTGTGAGCACCATCAGCTCATCATACTCGGTTTCTGTTCCGCAATATCGCAGGCATACGCACAGCGCCGCCACCAGCTCGCAGCAGCTTCGTGAAGAGAGGGCCGGTGCAGGCACATCCGGCAGCAGCACGGCCGCCGGCAATCTGCGTTTTGCCTCGAATCGCTTCGCCATCGCCTTCGTACGTTCCGTGTTCATATAACAATTCCCTTGCTCTAGTTTGCCTCCCGGGCTGGCTTACAATCGCTTCTACGGCGTTTCCGGCTGCTTGATTGTGGATGAAACAATGTGCTATCATCACAACACCAAGCGGGTAGTGGGGAGTGGTACTGATGACCTACACCATGGGCATCTTCCTGGCCGGCGCCGCAGCCGTTATCCTGGTGATGGCGGTTTTCCAGGTTCTTCAATATTTCCATGGTCGGCAGCTTATCAGTGGTTCTCAACTCGCCTTGCGGATCCTGATGGCTCTCATTGTCCTGGCGGTGACAACAGGCGTGTTTATCGGGGGCTATTATTTCAGCGACGTGGAGCACGTGCGAGGCCGCGAGCTGTTGTTTGTCGTGTACTGGTCGCTGCTTCTGATTGCTACCTTTGTACTTGCCTTGTTGGCTCTCAAGGACTACCATCTGGTCCAACAGGCGCGCCATCGCGCCCAGGCCAAGCTCTACCAGCAGATGGCCGAACTCCAGGAGACCCTGGCACAGGAGCGCCGACGGCGCCAACAAGCCGATGACAACCAACAGGTCGCTCATGACCAATGATAGATGAAGCTTACATGCGACGGGCCCTGCAGTTGGCCAGGCAGGGGCTGGGGCGGACGGCTCCCAATCCGGCCGTGGGAGCGGTGATAGTGCGCGACGGGCGCGTAGTGGCCGAAGGGTGGCATCGCGCCGCCGGCCAGCCGCATGCCGAGGCGGAAGCACTGGCCAGGGCCGGGACTGCAGCGCGAGGCGCCGACCTGTATGTCACGCTGGAGCCCTGCTGCCATCACGGACGTACGCCGCCGTGTACCGACCGCATCATTGCCGCGGGCATCGCGCGGGTGATCTACGCTTGTGGCGACCCTGACCCGCGTGTGGCCGGCCGCGGCGCGGCGCAGCTAAAAGCAGCCGGCATCGAGGTCATATCCGGCGTACTGGAGGCTGAGGCGAAGCGCCTCAACGAGGCCTACTTCAAGCATAAGCAGACCGGCCTGCCGTTCGTGACGCTGAAGCTGGCCTGCACGCTGAACGGCAAGGTAGCGACACGCACCGGTGACTCGCGGTGGGTCACCGGTTGCAGGGCACGCGAATACGTCCACCACCTGCGCGACCAAAACGACGCTGTCATGGTGGGCGTGGGGACAATACTGTCTGACGATCCGGCCTTGACTACCAGGTTGCCCGACGGCCGGGGACGGGATGCGCTGCGCGTGGTGGTGGACACCGGCGCGCGCACTCCGGCCACTGCAGCGGTCATCGCATCTGAAAGCCAAGCCGGATGCCTGGTTGCGGTGGGTTGCAACGCACCAGGCGAGCGCATCGTGGCCCTGCGCAGGGCGGGCGCCGAGGTGGTGGTCCTGCCGCAGACCGATAGGGGGGTGGATCTGGAGTCGCTGATGGCTGAGCTGGGCCGACGTGATGTCATGGGACTGCTGTGCGAGGGGGGGCCCCGCCTGGCCGGCAGCCTGATAGCCGCAAACCTGGTTGACAAGCTGCTGCTCTTTTATGCCCCCAAGCTGCTGGGGGACGAGCTCGCCCGCGATGCCGTGGTGGGGTTGAATATCAGCCGGATGGGCCAGGCGCTCGCCGTGCAGGTTGACGAGATTCAGCGAATAGACGATGACATCTTGATAGTGGGGAGCTTATGTTCACCGGCTTGATCGAAGAAGTCGGCACGGTCCAAGCGATACGCCCTGTTGCAGGAGGGCGCAGCGTGGCCGTTCGTGCACCTGAAATTGCAGCCGAGGCCCGGGCCGGCGACAGCATTTCGGTCAACGGCATCTGCCTGACGGTGGAAGATATTGCGGCACCTGAGCTGCATTTTCACGTGGGGGCTGAAAGCTTTGCCCGAACCACTGCCGCGAACTGGCAGCCAGGCCGACTCGTCAACCTTGAAAGAGCCATGCGCGCCGGCGACCGGCTGGGCGGACATTTCGTCCAAGGCCACGTGGACTGTATTGGGCGACTGGCAAACCGCGTGGCCGAGGGCCAAACGCAGCGCTTTACGTTCACCATGCCCAGGGAAATGCTCAGATACGTGGTGCCCCGCGGCAGCATCGCGGTGGACGGCATCAGTCTCACTGTCACCGGCATCGGCGAGGACAGCTTCTCGGTTGCCGTTATTCCCTATACGTTGAGGCACACCAACCTGCAGGCATTGGCTGTCGGGGAGGCGGTTAACATCGAGGTTGACATCCTCGCCAAGTATGTGGAGCGGATGCTGACTTACACCGCGGCAACCGGCGGAGAATTGACCGAGCAATTCCTGGCCGAGCACGGCTTCATGTAATACAGCAGGTGCGCGGCTCTCGTTCACGAAAACGGGAAAGTGAAAACCATGGGTGAAATAGTCGAACAAGTCATAGAGCGGTTCAAGAACGGGCAGTTTGTCATCGTGATTGACGAGGAGGGCGGGCAGTGCCGCGGCGACCTGATTATCGCTGCCCAGCATACCGGCCCCGAGCAGGTCAACTTCATGATGCAGCATGCCCGCGGTCTGATATGCGTGGCACTGACGGGCGAGCGGCTCGAAGAGCTGAATTTGCCGCCCATGGTCCCTGACAGCCAGGGATCGCGTGCCGCCTTCATGGTCTCAGTTGATGCCCGAGAGGGAATTACCAACGGCGACAGCGCCGTTGACCGTGCCAGGACTATAGCGACCCTTATCGACCCTGACACCAATCCGCGTGATTTGCTGCGCCCCGGTCACGTCTTTCCTCTGCGTGCCGTTGACGGCGGGGTTCTGCGCCGTGTAGGGCACACCGAGGCGGCCGTGGACCTTGCCCGGCTGGCCGGATTGTACCCGGCCGGGGTACTGTGTCAAATCCTCGACGACCAGGGCCTGCCCGCCACCATGGAAACTCTCCAGCAACTGGCCGCCGAATACGGCATCAGCATCATCAAGATAGCGGAATTGATTGCCTACCGGCGCAAGCACGAAAAGCTGGTCGAAAGGCGGGCTGAAGCACATCTGCCCACCATCTACGGAGACTTCAACGTCATAGTGTACACTTCGTTGCTGGACGGCACCGACTACCTGGTGGTGTACAAGGGCGACCCCACCGCGGTTGAAGCGCCCCTGGTGCGCGTTCATTCCGGCTGCATTACCGGCGATGTGCTGGGGTCTCTTAAGTGCGATTGCGGCTGGCAGATTGCCGCCGCCTTGCAGCGCATCGAGGCCGAAGGCTGCGGCGTGGTGGTGTATGTCGCCAGCCACGAGGGCCGCGGCATCGGGCTGGCCAACAAGATAGCGGCCTATCACTTGCAGGAAGAAGGTTATGACACGGTACAGGCCAACGAGGCACTGGGATTTCCTGCCGACATGCGCGACTACGGTATCGGGGCCCAGGTCCTGGCTGATATGGGCATCACCAAGATGCGGCTGATGACCAACAATCCGGCCAAGTACGCGGCGATGGAAGGGTATGGGCTGGAAGTCGTGGAACGTGTACCCCTGGAGGCTCCGGCCAACGAGCATTGCCTGCCTTACTTGCGAACCAAGCGCGACAAGATGGGGCATTTACTGACCAATATCTGATTTCTTGTCAGCGCTGCTTAGCGGGTCAGCACAACAAGCACAGGAACAAGGACGGGACGAGATGCCAACAACAATAGAGGGCAAACTGGATGCAACCGGCTTGAAATTCGGCGTGGTGGTCAGTCGCTTCAATAACTTCATCACTCAACGACTGCTCAGCGGCGTGATGGATGCCATCGTCCGTCACGGCGGCAGCGAGGACGATGTGACGGTGGTTTGGGTGCCGGGGGCGTTCGAAATTCCCCTGGTTGCCAAGAAAATGGCAGAAAGCGGCGGCTACGACGCGGTTATCGCCGTGGGAGCGGTGATACGCGGCGGCACTCCACACTTCGATTTCGTAGCCGCCGAATCCGCCAAGGGGATCGCGCAGGCGAGCCTGCAAACCGGCCGACCGATAATCTACGGCATTATCACCACCGACACCATCGAGCAGGCCATCGAGCGCGCCGGCACCAGGCTGCCCAACCGCGGTTTCGAGGCGGCCCTCAGTGCCATTGAGACTGTCAACGTGCTCAAGCAGATTGGAGGCGCCTAAGCCATGTCTACCGTTGCGGGACGTGGGCGTGGGCTGACCATTGTTGCCATCGTGCTGTCAGCCTTTATCTGGGGTTGCGTGGGAGGCGTGGTGGGGGGGTACTGGATCAGCAGCCGCTGCCGAGCCCCACAAGCACCACCCCCCGTGCGTGTCGCCGCCCAGCCCGGTACTGCAGCAACACTGCGGGTGGAGACCTCCAGCGATGCGATAGTGCAGGCCGTCAAGCGCGCCGGGCCCGCCGTCGTCAAGGTCGTAGCCACCGCTACGGTGGAACGTTACAATCTTTTCGACTTTTTCTTCGGCCAAAAACCAATGGTGCAGGAAGTCCCTTGGCTGGGTTCCGGCTTCATCTTCGAAACCGAGGGCCGGAAACTGGTACTGACCAACCGCCACGTGATCCGGGGCGCCGACAAGCTGACGGTGAAGCTGGCCGACGGCAGGCAGTTCCCCGCCAAGGTCTTGGGGGCAGACCCGGAAACCGATATCGCGGCGCTTGAGCTTCCCGGCGCTCCGCCCGATCTTCCCACTGTCTCCTTGGGCGACTCGGACCTGTGCGAAGTCGGCGAGTGGGTCATAGCCATGGGCAACCCGTTCGACTTTGAGCACACCGTTACCGTCGGCGTGATAAGCGCCAAGGGCTATCGCAGGGTGGGCGACCGTGACTCGCGGTACGTGCTGCAAACCGACGCCGCCATCAATTCCGGCAACAGCGGCGGTCCTCTTTTGGACCTGGCCGGCAATGTCATCGGCATCAATTTCGCCATCTATTCTCCTACCAAGACCAACCTGGGCATCGGCTTCGCCATCCCCATCAACCAGGCCAAGGAGATGATGTATTTCCTGGTCAACGGTGGGCCATGGCTGGGCTTCGAACAGGGATTGACCCCCAACAGCCCGGGCTTCGCCCGCTATTTCGGCCTGCCCACGGATAGAGGGGTGGTGATTCTACGCCTCGTCTCCGGCTCGCCGGCGGCGAATGCCGGCCTGCAACCGGGCGACATCATCCTGGGCATCGACGGGCAGGCGCTGCCGGCCAAGCATGCCGTGGAAACGCTGCGCAAGGAGATTCTCAAACACAAGATCGGCGACCGACTGCGGCTTACGATCCAGCGCGGCGAGCAAGTACGAGAGTTCGAGGTGACCGCCGGGCGGATACCGGCCGGCTATTATTGATGTACCACCTGGCCCGGGTGCATATCGGCGCAGTTGGGGTGAGTAAACAGCAGGCAGCCGCACAGGCCGCTTGATGCATCTCCCACAAATACCACACAGGAGCGTGATTGAAAGTGATAATCAAATCCCTCGGCCACGCGTGCTTCACCGTTAGCGATGGCAACCATACCGTGATCTTCGATCCATTTTTGACCGATAATCCCGAGGCGGTTATCAGCGCCGATGAGGTGGTTGCCGATTTCGTACTGCCCTCCCACGGGCACTCCGACCACCTCGGCGATGCCATAGCCATAGCCAAGCGCCTGCAGGTGCCTATCATCGCCCCGTACGAACTTGCCATGTACTGCAGCCGCTTCGGGGCCGAGGTGATTCCCCTCCACATCGGCGGGGGCAGGGACCTGCCGTTCGGCCGCGTCAAGCTCACCTTCGCCACGCACGGTTCGGCAGTGGTCACCGATGACCTTATCGAGTACACGGGCCCGCCCTGCGGCTTCCTGGTCACGATGTCCGGCCAGACGGTCTATTACGCCGGCGACACGGGCTTGTTCGGCGACATGAAGTTGATAGGAGAGACCACACCTATCGATGTGGCAATCCTGCCCATCGGCGACAACTTCACAATGGGCATTGATGACGCGGTGATGGCGGCGGAGTTTCTCAAGCCCAAGGTGGTCATACCCACCCACTACAGCGCTTTCGAGCCGATCAAGAAGAATCCGCAGGAATTTGCCGAAAAAGTGGTTGCAAAGGGCATCAAATGTGTTATAATCGCGCCCGGTGAGGAAGTGGAATTGTAGTGTAACGCCGTCCCAAGAGGAGTTTTTGCTGCTTGAGCCGCTAAGGCATTTAAGTTGCGGGCCTGACAGCGATATATAAACACAAGTGTAGGTTTACAGAGAAGGGCTTGGTCAGAGCCACAAATCGGTGGCGCGACAAGGCCCTTATTTATAT